>JAJDBS010000065.1 GCA_029261235.1 Nitrospirales bacterium | reverse complement strand
TGGTGATGCCAGGTGACAATGTGTCGTTTTCCGGTGAGTTGATCGCACCAATCGCGATGGAGCAGGGCGTGCGGTTTGCGGTGCGGGAGGGTGGACGGACAGTGGGCGCTGGTGTCGTGACCGAAATTGTAGAATAAAAATTAATTGGTAGTGGGAAGGGTAGGTTTTTGTGGATCGTGACCGCAGAATTAGAATACGTTTAAAGGGTTTTGACTATCGTGTTCTTGATCAATCTGTTAGGGAGATTGTGGATACGGTAAGACGTAGTGGAGCCCTGATTGCGGGCCCTGTTCCTTTGCCTACGCGTATAGAGAAATTTACTGTTAATCGCGGGACGCATGTTGATAAGAAGTCTCGTGAGCAGTTCGAGATTCGTACGCATAAGCGCCTGTTGGATATTATGGAGCCGACTCCGGAGACAATGGATGCATTGATGAAATTGAATTTGGCAGCTGGGGTCGATGTTGAAATAAAGTTGTAAGATAATACGTCTCGTATTTTATTATTTTTGACAATTTTGTAGGTGTAAAACTTAAGATGCTTAAGGGTTTGGTTGGTAAAAAAATAGGTATGCTTCAGGTTTTTGATGAGGCCAGGTGTCTCATTCCTGTCACGGCGATTGACGTTGGGCCCTGTGGCGTTGTTCAGGTTAAGGACGTGGGCCGAGATGGGTATGAAGCTGTACAGGTTGGTTTTCAGGAAATTCCTGATCGAAAGCTCAATAAGCCTAAGCTTGGTCATCTCAAGAAAGCTAGCACGCGGAACTGGAAGTACTTAAGGGAATTTAAGTCTGATGGAGAGATGGACTTGGGGGCGTTGGTGACTGTAGACCTATTTTCAAAAGGCGAAGAGGTTAATGTTCAGGGAGTGTCCAAGGGTAAGGGGTTTCAGGGTGTGATGAAGCGTCATAATTATGCTGGTGGTCCTGCTACTCATGGGTCCATGTTTCATCGGGCTCCTGGTTCAATAGGGCAAGCTTCTTATCCATCAAGAGTCTTTAAGAATAAGACGTTGCCGGGACAAATGGGAAATAAGAAAATTACGGTAAAGGGTTTAAGGGTTTTCGATGTTAGGGCTGAAGAAAATATACTCCTTGTCTCTGGGTCAATTCCTGGTCCAATTGGCGGGCTGGTGATTATTAGGAAGGCTGGGTAAGGGTAGAGTATGGAAACGTATCCAGTGTATGGCGGCAGTGGTGCAAAGGTGGATTCCGTTCAACTGAGCGATGGGGTGTTTAATTCACCTATCAATGAGCTTCTTGTTCATCGAGCGGTGGTTATGCAGAGAGCTTCAGTTCGGCAGGGTACGGCTTCTACGAAGGGGCGTGGAGAAGTTAGAGGGTCTGGGAAGAAGCCTTGGAAGCAGAAGCATACCGGTAGGGCAAGGGCAGGGTCGGCTGGCTCTCCAATATGGAGAAGTGGTGGTACTGTTTTCGGTCCCAAGCCAAGATCGTATGCTTATTCATTGCCGAAAAAGGTGTACCGTGCTGCAATAAAAGCGACTTTGACGGATAAAGCTGTTTCAGATGATTTGATGGTTGTGGATCTGTTGTTACCGGAAATGAAGACGAAAGAGCTTGTTCGTTTTCTTTCGCAGATTGGTGTAACTGGGAAAGCGTTGTTGGTAGTCGAGCAGACGCAGTTGGAAATTGTCCGTATAGGGAAAAATATAAAAAATGTAAAGGTTCTGCATGCGAAGGATCTTAATGTTTATGATTTGTTGTGGTGTGAAAAGCTAGTTGTCACGCGTGAAGAATTGCAGCAAATTCAGGAAGTTTGGGTGTAGTATGAATCCTTATGATGTCTTGATACGTCCTTTATTGACAGAAAAAATAACCACCATTCGTGAAATAAAAAATGCCGTGGCTTTTGCGGTTCATGTGAAAGCTACGCGGATCGAAATTCGTCGAGCGGTGGAGAAGGTTTTTAGTGTTAAGGTTGCCTCTGTGAATGTTATGAATGTTCGTGGGAAAATGAAGAGGCAAGGACGTTTTTTGGGGAGAAGATCTGATTGGCGCAAGGCCTTGGTAACTTTGAAGGCTGGTGAAAAAATGGAATTGTATGAAACTGCATAATCGGTGGTGTCTGTAATAAATATTGCGAGTTTTTATCTGAGGGAAGATTTCCTATGCCTATAAAAGTCTATAAGCCAACATCTCCTGGTCGACGTGGAATGACAGCTGTCATTAACGACGGCCTAGCCCCTAACAAGCCTGAGAAGAGTTTGACTAAAACTATCTCTGCTACGGGTGGGAGAAATAATAGGGGGCGCGTAACTGTTCGTTTTAGGGGTGGAGGGCACAAGCGGCGGTACCGACAAATTGATTTCAAGAGAGATAAGGTTAGTGTTCCCGCTAAGGTTGCTACTATTGAATATGATCCTAATCGAACTGCTCGTATTGCATTATTGCATTATGCAGATGGAGAAAAAAGGTATATCTTAGCTCCTCAGGGTCTGGCGGTGGGTGATTCTGTTCAGTCTGGCTCTCGGAGTGATGTGAGGCCTGGTAATGCAATGCCCATTATGGAGGTTCCGTTGGGAGTTGTGATTCATAATATTGAATTAAAGCCTGGGAAGGGTGCGCAATTGGCGCGAAGCGCCGGTGTGTCAGCGCAGGTTATGGGGCGAGACGGGGGTTATGTACAAATTAGGTTGGCCTCTGGGGAAATGCGAAAAATTCTAGGGACTTGCTTGGCGACGATTGGGCAAGTTGGAAACCAAGATCATGGAAACGTTTCTGTGGGGAAAGCAGGACGTTCTCGATGGCTTGGTAAGAAGCCACATGTCCGTGGTGTTGTCATGAATCCTGTTGATCATCCGCACGGTGGTGGCGAGGGAAAGGCTGGTGCTGGTAACCCGCATCCTGTTTCTCCTTGGGGACAGCCGGCGAAGGGCTTTAAGACGAGAAAGCCAAGAAATCAAAGTTCACGCTACATTATTGCTAGTCGAAAGAAAAAATCCCGTTAGATTAGGGGGAGACGATGCCTAGGTCAATTCATAAGGGACCATTTATTGATGATCACCTTCTCAAGAAAGTTGAGAAGGCTCGTGATTCAGGAGAGTCAAAAGTTATTAAAACATGGTCTCGTCGTTCCACGGTGACTCCAGATATGATTGGGCTCACCTTTGCTGTTCACAATGGAAAGAAATTTATTCCAGTGTTCATCAGCGATAACATGGTAGGTCATAAATTGGGAGAATTTGCTCCGACGCGTTATTTCAGAGGTCACAGCGCAGCACGGAGTGAAAAGGGTGTTGCATTAAAGTAGTCAATTGGAAATTGTGTATTCTAGTTTTTAGAAATTGAAAGATTAGAGCTTTATATGGGTGAAGCAAGAGCAATTTTGAGGCATGTAAGAATGACCCCGCGCAAGGCAAGGTTGATTGTCGAT
The DNA here is from genome assembly GCA_029261235.1 of Nitrospirales bacterium. GTDB lineage: Bacteria > Nitrospirota > Nitrospiria > Nitrospirales > UBA8639 > Nitrospira_E. The sequence continues at coordinate 62,260 of JAJDBS010000065.1, read as the reverse complement.
ATGGTGCGTGGGAGGAACGCTGCGGAAGCATTGGCTCTCTTGAAGTTTACTCCTCGCGCAGCCGCTAGGGTTGTTGAGCAGTTGCTGTCTTCAGCAGTCGCCAATGCAGGACTGAGGGAATTAGGTGAGGCAGACGGTTTGAGGGTGTCAAGGGCCTATGTAGATGGTGGTCCTGTTCTCAAGCGTTTTCAGCCCCGCGCAATGGGCAGAGCGAGCCCGATAAAAAAGCGAACAAGTCACATTACTATTGTAGTTAGTCCTGTTAATTAAAGACGTATGATAGCTATTCCTGTGATGGGATAGTTGAGGGAGCGCGATTTATGGGCCAGAAGACTCATCCTTATGGTTTTAGGTTAGGTTATACCAGAACGTGGCGTTCACGATGGTATGCAAAGAAAGACTATGCGAAGCTCTTGCATCAGGATTTGTCTATTAGAAGCTTAGTGAAGAAGCGACTTTATCATGCTGGAATTTCAAGTGTTGAGATTGAGCGCTCGGGAAATCAATTGAAATTAATCATTAATACTGCTCGACCAGGAATTATTATTGGTCGAAAGGGGGCAGAGGTTGACAAGCTGAAGGCTTTTCTCGAAAAGGAGCATGGCAACGAAGTCTTTGTCACTGTGAAGGAAATAAAGAAGCCTGAAATAGATGCCCAGCTTGTGGCTGAAAATATTGCGACTCAGTTGGAGAAGCGTGTTTCTTTCCGTCGAGCCTTAAAGCGAAGTATGGCTTCGGCTACGCGGCTTGGTGCTTTGGGAATTAAGGTGATGTGTGCCGGGCGTTTGGGTGGGCATGAAATTGCCAGGACGGAATGGTATCGCGAGGGTCGTGTTCCGCTTCATACTTTGCGTGCAGATGTGGAATATGGTTTTGCGGAAGCCAAGACAGCAATGGGACAAATTGGGGTTAAGGCGTGGATTTACAAAGGGGATGCAAAGATTCCTTCACTGGAAAAATCTGAACCGTCACTTGGATTTCTGTAATTATACCTTAACTCAGAACCGGAGAATTAAGACTAATGCTAGCGCCGAAACGCATAAAGTTTCGTAAAGTACAAAAGGGTCGAATGCGTGGGAAGGCTTACCGAGGTGGGGAAGTCTCTCATGGTCTCTATGGGCTTAAAGCTATGGAGCCTGGCAGGATTACGGCTAGGCAAATTGAGGCAGCCCGTATTGCTATGACTCGTTACGTAAAGCGTGGCGGGCGTATCTGGACAAGGATTTTTCCTGACAAGCCTATTACAAAGAAGCCTGCTGAGGTAAGAATGGGTAAGGGAAAGGGTAATCCTGAGTATTGGGTTGCGGTGATAAAGCTCGGTAGGATTCTGTTCGAGATGGATGATGTGACTAAAGACGTAGCGGAAGAGGCTTTTCGTTTAGCTGGTCACAAGCTACCCATGGCAACAAAATTTGTTGTTCGTGGAGAAATACCAGTTCTATAGTTCCAAGGGAATGATGATGGAAATTGCAGAATTAAATAAATTAGAAAAAACTGAGTTAGTAGAAAAAATCAGCCAATTAAAGCAGGAGCTTTTTCACTTTCGAAGCCAGCTTGCCATGGGTCGTATTGAAAACCCGATGCGTATTCGCGAGGCCAAACGAAATATTGCTCGTGTTCATACTGTACTTCGTCAAAAAAGCATTTGAAGATTGTTGTTATTTCTGGAAAGTAATTAATTTATGACACAAGAAAGATCAGTGCCTCGCTCGCTAACGGGAAAAGTAGTTGGTAACAAAATGCAAAAAACCGTTGTAGTTGAGGTTGTTCGAATCAATCGTCATGCTTTATATGGAAAAGTACTTAGGAGGAAGACGAAAATGAAAGTGCATGACGAAAAAGGCGAGTGCAAGATAGGAGACCAAGTAAAGATTGTATACGGTCGTCCTATTAGCAAGGATAAGTCTTGGCGGGTGTCAGAAATTTGTTAAATTTAGTTTTTTGTAATGGGTCTTTGTCCGTTATACGGTTTCATTTGGTTGTAGGATGGAAAGATAATTCATGATACAAAATTATTCTTACCTTGATGTTGCAGATAATTCAGGTGCTAAAAGTGTAAGATGCTTTCACGTCTTGGGTGGTACCAGACGACGGTATGCGTCTTTGGGGGATTTGATCGTTGTGTCAGTGCGGGAAGCTATTCCTAGGGCGTCCGTTAAAAAGGGCGATGTGATGAAGGCCGTGATTGTGCGAACAAAAAAAGGCTCTCGTCGTGCTGATGGCTCGCATATCAAATTTGACAAGAATGCCTGTGTATTAGTGGATGCCAAGGGTGACCCCGTTGGATCAAGGATATTTGGGCCTGTTGCCAGAGAGTTACGTAAGAAGAAATATATGAAGATTATCTCATTAGCCCCGGAAGTAATTTAGGACAAAAATCGATGGGTGAAAAATTTAGAATAAAAAAAGGTGACATGGTCATGGTGATCGCCGGTAAAGAGCGCGGCAAGACCGGGAAAGTTTTGCAAGTGTTGACCGATGGTGGTCGTGTTACCGTTGAAAAGCTTAATGTTGTGAAGCGCCATACCAAGCCGAATGCAAAGAATAAGCAAGGCGGTATTCTTGAGCGAGAGGGTTCGATCCACATTTCTAATGTAATGGCGTACTGCGAGTCTATACAGAAGCCATCACGTGTGAACATGAAAATATTTGATGATGGCCGAAAGGTCAGAGTTTATCAAAAAGCTCCAACTGAAGTATTGGATAAAAGCTAATGAAGTCAAAGGCCTCAGCAAAGGATGTTGATGCATCGAAGGAGAAGAAGGTGAAATCTTCTTCAGTTAGACCTAAAGATTATTCGCCTAGGCTTAAAGTCTTATTCAGAGAAAAAGTTTTGCCGGCTATGATCAAGGAGTTTAGCTACAAAAACCCGATGCAAGTTCCGCGTGTTGAACGCATTGTTCTGAATGTTGGGATGGGGGAAGCGGTTCAAAACGTAAAATTATTAGAAAGTGCTGCTACTGAACTTGAACAGATTACTGGTCAAAAACCAGTTCTCACAAAGGCAAAAAAAGCTATAGCTGGATTTAAGCTAAGAGAAGGTGTGCCAATCGGAGTTAAGGTCACTTTGCGTGGTACGCAGATGCATGAGTTTATGGATAGATTAATTGCTGTGGCATTGCCTCGTATTCGTGATTTTCGCGGAATATCACCCAAGGCATTTGATGGACGCGGGAATTATACGTTAGGTTTGAAGGAGCAATTGACCTTTCCTGAAATTAAGTATGATGACATAGCCTCTATTCATGGCATGGATATAACATTTGTAACGACAGCCAAGCGGAACGACGAAGCAAAGGCTTTGTTGACTCATTTAGGGATGCCTTTCCGCGCATCCTAACAGAGGAAAGGAGCGTCAGTGTCAAGGTTAGCTCTTAAGAATAAAGCGAAGCGAGAACCTAAATTTCCTTGCCAGCAATATAATCGGTGCCCATTGTGTGGGCGGGTACGAGGATTTTTGAGAAGGTTTCGTCTGTGCAGGATCTGTTTCCGTCTCCTGAGTTTACGGGGAGATATTCCTGGGGTAACGAAATCGAGTTGGTAGCGAAAACGCCTGTGAGACGAGTAAGTTATATAATTAACAAGATTATTTTGAAAAGGTTTTGAATTATGTCGATGACTGATCCGATTGCGGATTTATTTGTTCGTATAAAAAATGCTGGAGGTCGGGGTCACGATTTGGTCAAGATGCCGGCATCTCGAGTAAAGGGTGAAATCCTTAAGATCTTTAAGAAAGAGGGATTTATTAAGGACTTTCAACCAATTACGACAGAAACTCACCCGACTTTGCAGGTTGCACTGCGTTATGTTCCAGGACGTCAAAAGCAGTCATTTATTACAGGCATTAAAAGAATTAGTAAACCTGGCTGCAGGGTGTATGCTGGGAAAAATGAGATTCCAAAGGTGATGAATGGTCTAGGTGTGGCCATCCTGACTACCGATCAAGGTATGTTGACTGATGAGGAGTGCCGTATCAAACAAGTTGGTGGCGAAGTTTTATGCCATGTATGGTAGGGCTCTTTTAGGCTAGACTTACTTATTCTCAATGAAATTATAGGATAATCATGTCAAGGATTGGACGAAAGCCCATATCAATTCCATCAGGAGTTGAGGTAAAGGTTGATAATGCCAAAGTCACCGTAAAGGGGCCTTTGGGGGAACTAAGCTGGAAGCTCTATCCAGGTATTCAAGCTGAAATTGGCAGTGGCACAGTTTCGCTTACACGAGAAACAGATACTGCGAAGTTGAGAGCCATGCACGGTTTAACGAGAGCTGAAATTGCAAATCAGATAGTAGGGGTCAAAGAAGGTTACCAGAGATCACTAGAAGTGATGGGAGTGGGTTATCGAGCGCAAGTCCAAGGGGACGCGTTGAGTTTTACTCTTGGGTATGCTCATCCTGTCTCTCTTCAGGTGCCACAAGGCGTTGAAGCTTTAGTCGATAAGCAAACCTTGATTTCTCTTAAAGGTATTGATAAGCGTGTGGTTTCACAGCTTGCGGCACAAATCCGAGAGTTGAAGATTCCTGATGTGTATAAGCATAAAGGTATTAAGTATGTTGGTGAAGTACTTCGGAAAAAAGCCGGCAAGGCTGGGAAAAAATAGGGTGTACTTGTGAATATTTCAGAGAAACGAAAAAGGCTAGGTAAGCGGAGTCGAAGGGTTCGTCTTCGTATTGTTGGTTTGTCTTCACGTCCACGTTTAAGTGTGTTTCGAAGCAATGCTCATATTTATGCGCAGATTATTGATGATGTTGCTGGAAGAACGCTCGTTTCTGCTTCAACCTGTGATCCAGGATTGAGGGACCTTATTAAGTCGAGCGGGAGCATAGAAGCTGCAAAGTTGGTTGGACAAACTCTTGCTGAGCGTGCAAAGGCAATTCCTGTTGAATTAGTTGTGTTTGACCGTGGTGGGAGATTGTTTCACGGTCGCGTAAAAGCCCTGGCTGACGCTGCGCGTTCTGCTGGATTAAAATTCTAATGTTGCCTATTCCCAAATTTTGAGGAAGGGAAGGATCCACGCTTGTGAGGGTCAATGTTGAAGCACTTAATTTAAAGGACAAGCCCGTGGTAATCAACCGCGTGGCCAAGGTCGTAAAAGGTGGGAAGCGGTTTTCCTTCTCTGCCCTTGTTGTTGTTGGTGATGGAGAGGGCTGGGTCGGTGTCGGGAAAGGGAAGGCAGCTGAAGTACCATCTGCTATTGCCAAAGCCGTTGAGCATGCGAAAAAAAACCTCATACGAATTCCACTGAATTCGACTTCTATTCCTCATGAGGTGCATGGTCGTTTTGGCGGTGAACATATTTTATTGAAACCCGCCAAACAAGGAACTGGGATAATTGCCGGTGGTGCCGTTCGTTCCTTGTTAGAAGTGGCAGGGGCTAAGAATGTTGTAGCTAAGACATTGGGGAGAGGGAACCCTTTTAATGCAGTACGGGCAACAATTCAGGGTCTTCGGCAGCTACGTGACCCGAAAGAAGTTAGAGCGATGAGACAAGCCCCTATTGATATTGACGAGTAAAACACTGTTGAAGAATTTGTGAGGTTAGAGTCGGATATGTCCAACCCATCTCAGTTGTCAATAAAGTTAAAACGGAGCCTAATTGGGCATCCAGTAAAAATGCGTCTTGTTGTTAGAGGTTTGGGTTTGCGGAAAATTGGCCAAACCGTTACGCGACCAGATACTGCTCAAGTTCGTGGTTTAGTTAATAAAGTTCGCCATCTTATAGAGGTTTCCGGCTCATGAAACTGCACGATTTACATCCGTTTCCTGGTTCAACAAAGAAAAAAAAGAGACTTGGCCGTGGGCCAGGTTCTGGTTTTGGAAAGACTTCCGGAAAAGGCCATAAGGGTCTACTCGCACGTGCTGGTCGCGCTAATATGGCAGGTTTTGAAGGCGGACAGATGCCTCTTGCTCGTCGTTTGCCTAAGCGCGGCTTTACGAATATTTTTCGAATTGAATATACTATTGTAAATATTCAAACGTTAGCTTCATTAGAGCGTACTACAGAATTTAATCCTACCGTTTTCAGGGACTTGGGCATGTTGAAGGGCAGAAATGCTCGTGTTAAAATTCTCGGAGAAGGTGATATAAGCCGTCCACTCGTTATCGAAGCACATAAGTTCAGTGAATCAGCTAAACAGAAGATTGAGAGTGCAGGTGGGCAGGCTAAGGTGATCGGTCGTGCTTGAACGGCTTGTAACGAGCCTTCAAAACATTTTCAAAATACCAGAGTTACGGAGTAGGGTTCTTTTTACCCTAGCTATGTTAGCAGTGTACCGGATAGGAGCACATGTTCCGACGCCGGGCATTAACAATGAGGAACTATTTAAATTCCTCACAGAGCGCGGCGGAGCCCTTATGGGCTTTCTTGATATTTTCTCCGGTGGAGCTTTATCAAGACTGACAATTTTTGCGTTGGGCATCATGCCCTATATAAGCGCGTCAATTATTCTTCAGCTCCTTACCGTTGTTGTCCCCCATCTCTCCAAATTAGCAAAAGAAGGTGAACGAGGCAGAAAAGCTATTATTCAATATACTCGTTATGGAACTATCGTCATTGCGTTTATTCAGGGATTTGGGATTGCTCTTGGCCTCGAAGGCATGAATGAAGGTGCTTTCGTGCTTGATCCTGGATGGCCCTTTAGATTTATGACGGTAATTACATTGGTTGCTGGTACAGCCTTCCTCATGTGGCTGGGTGAACAAATTACTGAACGGGGTGTTGGGAATGGAATTTCGCTTATCATTTTTTCGGGAATTGTCGCCAGCTTGCCAGGAGCAATTGTCCAAACTTTTGAATTATACAAAATTGGACAAATAAGCCTATTGCTTTTAATTCTTCTAGCACTCGTGATGCTAGCCGTTATGGCAGCAATCGTATTCTTAGAGAGTGGTCGACGGAAAATTGCGGTTCAATATGCCAAGCGCGTTGTAGGGCGAAAAGTCTATGGAGGGCAAAATACCCACATTCCATTGAAAATCAATACGGCTGGCGTCATACCACCTATTTTTGCATCATCCATTATTGCGTTCCCGGCAACTATTACGAGTTTTATTCAAGAGCCATGGGTTCAATCTATTGGGGCTCAATTAGCACCGGGCTCGTTGTTGTATACATTCATATATATAGGACTTATTATTTTCTTTTGCTTTTTTTACACAGCTGTCGTATTGAATCCTGTCGATATGGCAGACAATATGAAAAAATACGGTGGTTTTATACCTGGGATTCGTCCAGGACAAAAGACTGCTGATTTCATCTACAAGGTCTTAACGAGAATTACTTTTGCTGGAGCCATCTACCTAGCAATTGTTTGTGTAATACCAGAATTGCTGATTTATAAGTTGAATATGCCATTTTATTTTGGTGGGACTTCATTGCTCATTGTGATTGGCGTAGGTCTTGATACAGCTCAGCAAATAGAGAATCATATGTTGATGAGAAATTATGACGGTTTTCTCGGCAAAGGTTCCTTGAAAGGCCGAAACGGCTAGCCGTATGAGATTGATTTTTTTAGGACCTCCAGGAGTAGGCAAAGGTACTCAGGCTGAATTTAGCGCACAGAAGTATAGTATTCCTAAGTTGTCTACTGGAGATTTACTTCGCGAGAGTGTGGCGAATGAAACGGAACTAGGAAAAGAAGCAAAAGGCTACATGAATCGAGGGGAGTTAGTCCCTGATGCCGTTGTTGTTGGTCTTGTCGAAGAAAAGTTGTCTGCACCTGAATGCAAAGAAGGGTTTCTACTTGATGGATTTCCACGAACAGAGGCTCAGGCTGATCAGCTATCACGCTATTTAGATTCCACGGGAAAAGTCTTGGACCGAGTGGTGTATTTTACCCTGCCTGACGATGAGATTATTCGACGCATTAGTGGGAGACGAAGTTGTCCTGATTGCAAAGCTGTTTATCACCTACAATCTGTTCCTCCACAAAATGATGGTGTCTGTGATGTTTGTGGAAAATCCCTGATTCAACGAAATGATGACAAACCGGAAACTGTTGAATCTCGACTTGCAGTTTATCAGGAGCAGACGGCTCCATTAGTTGAATATTATACAGCACAAAAAATTCTTGTTGAGTTAGACGGAGCGGGGTTAGTTTCTGCCGTACAGGGGCGTTTAGTAGCTCTTTTGGATCAGCCAAGAGTAGAATGATTATTCTGAAAACTTCTGAAGAGATTGAACTGATATCTCGAGCTGGTAAAATTGTGGCGGAATGTCAAAAAATATTGATACAGGAACTCAAGCCTGGAATGACGACCTTGGACTTGGATTCATTAACAAACACCTGTATTCGTGACCTTGGTGGTATCCCAGCATTCAAAGGATATAGGAATTTTCCAAAGAGCTTGTGTGCGTCTATCAATGAAGAGGTTGTTCATGGGATCCCGTCGCGGCGAGTGCTCAATGAAGGTGATATTATCGGGTTGGATGTTGGAGCGATCGTGGAGGGGTTTTATGGAGATGGTGCGGTAACTGTTTCAGTTGGTGAAGTTGATCAACCTATTCGTCGGCTGATAGAAGTCACCCGAGATGCTTTGTCGAAGGGACTGGAGAAAGCTGTTGTTGGGAATCGTTTGTCAGATATCTCGTTCGCCATACAATCGCATGTCGAGCAACATGGATTTTCTGTTGTTCGAGATTTTGTCGGGCATGGCATTGGTCGACAATTACATGAAGAACCACAGGTTCCTAATTATGGGAAGCCTGGGCAAGGGCCTCGCTTGAAACATGGGATGGCTCTGGCTATCGAACCCATGGTCAACCTTGGAGGTGCTGGTGTGAAGGTCTTAGAAGATGGGTGGACAGCAGTTACAAGTGACGGTTCACTTTCAGCACACTTTGAACATACGATCTCCATTGAGCCTCAGGGACCTCCACGGGTTCTTACCGCTTGTGTGTAGAGGAGAAGACTTGGTACCTTCCTAATGGGAAAAGAAGATATAATTGAAGTGCAAGGGGCCGTGACGGAAACATTACCGAATGCCATGTTTCGAGTTCGCCTTGAAACTGGGCACAAGATATTGGCCCATATTTCAGGTAAGATGCGGATGCATTTCATCCGAATATTGCCTGGGGATAAGGTCACAGTGGAACTTTCTCCATATGATCTAACGCGCGGACGTATTACTTATCGGTTTAAATAGAGGGTGATATTGTGAAAGTGAAATCATCAGTCAAGCCAATTTGTGTCAAATGTAGCGTGATTCGCCGAAAAGGCGTCGTTCGAGTCTTGTGTTCAAACCCTCGACATAAACAGCGTCAAGGTTAACTAGGGCTTCATTGAATAAGAAATTTCACGAAGTGTCTTTAACGAAGGAAAATAAGCAATGGCCAGAATTGCGGGTGTAGAACTTCCTGTTGGAAAGCGAGTCGATGTCGGGTTGACGTATATTTATGGCATTGGCCCGGCTCGTTCAAGAGAAATTTTGCGTAAGACCGGCGTCTCTTTTGATACGAGGATCAAAGACTTACAGGAAGATGAAGTGGTGAAATTGCGGGAAACGATAGATCAGGACTATGACGTCGAAGGCGATCTCCGCAAGGAAGTCACAATGAGTGTGAAACGATTAATGGATATTGGAACATATCGAGGGCTTCGACATCGTAAGGGTCTTCCGGTCAGAGGTCAACGGACTAAAACGAATGCTAGGACCAGAAAAGGCCGTCGAGGTGCAATCGGTGGAAAATCAAAACGCTAAACCTGGCGAAAGGGACGGTTCATGAGTGTCAAGAAGGGGAAGAAAAAGGAACGGAAAATCGTACAGGTTGGCATTGTCCATATTATGGCTTCTTTTAATAATACGATTGTGACCATTACCGACTTGACTGGGGGAGCCGTTTCTTGGGCAAGCGCCGGCAGTCAAGGCTTTAAGGGGTCGAGAAAGAGTACACCGTTTGCAGCTACGCGTGCTGGTGAGGTTGCTGCAAAAAAGGCCATGGAACATGGATTACGGCAGGTTGATGTGTATGTAAATGGGCCCGGCTCTGGGCGGGAAGCTGCTGTTAGAGCACTCCAGTCTGTCGGTTTGCGCGTGAATCTTATTCGTGATGTCACGCCTATACCTCATAATGGTTGTCGGCCTCCTAAGCGCCGAAGAGTATAAATTGTCTAGGTAAAAGTTTAAGTAGAATCTTGATGATAGGGGGAGAACGGTTATGGCCAAATATACAGGGCCTGTATGTCGATTATGTCGACGTGAGGGTGTCAAGCTTTTCCTAAAAGGCACACGGTGCATGACGGAGAAGTGTGCAATTGAGCGCCGAAGCTATCCGCCTGGGCAACACGGACAGTCTCGACGAACACGGCCTACAGAATATGGGACTCAGCTGAGAGAAAAGCAAAAACTTCGTCGTGTCTATGGAATGCAAGAGCGCCAATTTCTCAAAACATTTCATATAGCTGAACGACGCAGAGGCGTGACAGGGGAGCACCTATTAAGTCTTTTGGAGAGAAGACTGGATAACGTGGTGTATCGACTTGGTTTTGCAGCATCACGAGGACAGGCCAGGCAGTTGGTTAATCACGGGCATTTATTAGTGAATGGGAGGAAGTCGACGATTCCATCAATGACGATAAACGTCGGTGATTCAATCGAAGTGAAAGAGAAAAGTCGTCAACTTGTACCGGTTCAGGCAGCTCTGGAAATTGCAGAGGGTCGAGGGGTTCCGAATTGGTTAGACATGGAGCGTAATTTATTAAAAGGAACGGTTCAAGCTCTTCCCACCAAAGATGATATTGATGTGTTAGTGAATGAGCAAGTTGTAGTGGAATTGTATTCACGGTAATGTTGATGAACAGGATGGTTCATGAGCTATAGAAACGATACAGGGGGTATGGGGCAATTGCTACCGCCTTGGGATCAAGAAAGGGAGACGCGATCCTTATGATTACAAGCATGAAGGATTTCCAATTGCCAACAAAGCTGGAGTTGGAAAAAGACACGGCTTCGGCAACGTATGGCAAGTTTGTTGCCGAACCCTTTGAACGAGGGTTTGGGACGACAATGGGTAGTGCTCTGCGTAGAGTTCTGCTTTCATCTCTCCCAGGCGCGGCTGTGACCTCTGTCAAGATAGAAGGGGTCTATCATGAATTTTCCACCATACCTGGGGTCACTGAAGATGTCACGATCCTGATTCTCAACATTAAAGGGATACGGTTACGGCTCTATTCAGATAAGGCCAAGGCTATTCACTTAACAAAGACGGGTCCTGGTGAAGTGAAAGCGGGTGACCTTAATGTTGATGCTGATGTCACAATATTGAATCCAGATTTGCATATCGCGACATTAGACAAGGATGCCTCATTAAATATTGAGCTTATTGTGAAGCCTGGTCGAGGGTATGTTCCAGCTGAGCGAAATAAAGAAGAGGGACTGCCGATCGGAGTGATTCCAGTTGATTCGGTCTTTTCGCCGATTAAACGCGTAAATTTTAGCGTCGAAAGCGCGCGTGTCGGGCGAATTACTGATTATGACAAATTACTTCTTGAAGTCTGGACCGATGACAGTATTACTCCCCAAGAAGCGGTGACTGCTGCTGGAAGTATTTTGCGAGACCATTTGGATATATGTTTACCATCAGATGATTCAGCCGAACCGGTCCAGGAAGACAGCGCTGACGACGCGAATTTGCAAATAAACCAGCATTTGTTTCGCAGCGTCAATGAGCTAGAGCTTTCGGTTCGTGCAGCCAATTGTTTGAAGAATGCCAATATTAAAAGTATTGGTGAATTAGTTCAGCGAAGCGAAAATGAAATGTTGAAGACTAAGAACTTCGGGAAAAAGTCTTTGAATGAAATTAAAGAAGTCTTATTAGAAATGGGATTGGAGTTAGGGACAAAAGTTAGCGAAGTCACTGAATCCCATTCCTGACTATGATACAAGGAGGGCGTCGTTGTGCGTCATAGAAAACGTGGAAGACAATTAGGGCGAAATACAAAGCATAGGCTCGCACTCTTTCGAAATTTAGCCACATCGTTAGTTGAGCATGAACGTATCGAAACGACTGAAGCCAAAGCTAAAGAGTTGCGTGGAATTGCAGATAAGCTTATTACGCTCGGTAAAGAAGGAACTCTCCATGCCCGGAGAGGTGCACTTCGTGTGCTGCGCACAAAAGAGGCTGTTTCCAAGCTTTTTGATGATGTTGCCAAGAGATTTTCGACTCGTCATGGTGGCTATACAAGGATCATCAAGACAAGACAGCGACCTGGAGACGCTGCTAAATTAGTGGCAATTGAATTTGTTGAAGGCGTTGCTGGAGATCAAGAACTCACGACAACAGCAGATTCTCAAGAATAGGAAATTTCTGCGTACCTTTCCTTCTGCTTTTCCTCTTTGTTTATTTCTTTTCTCTCCCTAAGTACACGTCATCTACCTATCAGCGCAGGGCATTTATTTACTTGAAAAATGCCCTGTGCTATGATTTTTGCTGGGTCTTTGGCGCTCTGATCTTTCTTGGTGTTCTCATCGAGAACTGATGAAAACCTACATTATTCGGAGTGTCCTAACGATATCAGTCATTGCGTTGACTGTTTTTGTTGCCCATCGAGTGATCACCCATATGCAAGCAAGAAGTGCAGCCACAGCTTCGGTCCCAACGCAAGCACAGCAAGGAGCAGACGCCTGGATTCAAGGTTTTTCCTATCACCAAACTCGATCGGGTGCATCAAAATGGGTAGTCACGGCTGATCAAGCGAAAGTCTATGATGAGAAGCATACTGCCGAATTACAAGAGGTGAAGGTTCAGTTGTTTGATGAGGATTTTCAAAAAGAACAATTACATATCGTGGCAGAAGAGGGTCTGATGAATACCGAAAACAACGATTTCGATTTAGTCAGCCAAGATAAGAAAACAATCATGACCTTCGAGGCTGGGTATCAAGTATTTTCTGACAGATTGACATGGAAGGAAGATGCACGAAAAATTCAGACGGAGGATTCTGTCGTCATTAGAGCTGATGGGTTAGTCATAACCGGAACAGGTTTGATCGGAGATATTGAGAAAAAAGAATTTCAATTGCTTCATGATGTTCGTGCGGAGGTATCTTCACCATAAAACATTCGCTGTGGGTCAACAGTCGTTGGTTGGTCATTGTTGGTGCTGTTGTCTGTTTTCCCATTTTAGTGTGGGGAGAAAGCCAACAAGCAGCAACGGTGATTACTTCGAATACTATGACGGCTAGTAGCCAGGCCAATAAGGCTGTATTTCGTGAAAACGTGAAAATGGTACAGGAGGAACTGGTTGTCTATTCCGATGTCATGATAGTGTATTTTATGGAAAACGGCGTCCAAGTATCCTCTCCTGCTGGGCCATCTTCGCCAGGAAATTCAAAGAAAGAAATCCGAGTGATTGAAGCGAAGGGTCATGTCAAGATTACCAAAGGTGAAAGCCGCGCAACATGTAGACGTGCTCTTTATGACAAGAAAAATGAAAAGATCATTCTTTTAGGATCTCCTGTTGTATGGCAGGATGGTACGCGGGTGAGTGGGCAGAAGATCACAATGTATCTAAAAGAAAATCGGAGTACTGTCGAAGGTGGCACTCGTGTCACGATTGAAGAGGCAGAAGTGAATTAGCGTGCACTTTCATAATTGCTTGATATTCGGAAACGCTCGAAGTGAGCGTAGCATGAATATTTGTGAATGTGTGGTGGATAAAAATTAACCGAGAGTTTGACGGCAACACATCCGTATGTCGCATGATAACTAGCTTTCAACGAGGTAAGTATGCTGTTTTTGGTTTCACGATAATGCAATCGGTTTGCGTCGTATCCTGCCCATGACGGAAGTTCAGGCACAGGTTTCCAAGAAAGTTTCTGCGAAGAATCTTCACAAAAGTTTCAAGGGCCGACAAGTTGTTCGTGGAGTGAGTGTTGAATTGTTGGGCGGAGAAATCGTAGGGCTACTAGGTCCGAATGGTGCCGGAAAAACTACGATTTTTGATATGGTCGTGGGGCTTTGTCAGCCAGATCAGGGTGGTATTTTTCTTAATCAAGAGGAAATAACTCACCTTCCGATGTATCAACGTGCAAGACGTGGTATTGGTTATTTGCCTCAAGAAGCCTCAATCTTTCGTAGACTTTCAGTGGAGGACAATGTATTGGCTGTCCTCGAAACACTGAAGCTCTCAACCACAGACCGGAAAAATCGTTTAGATGTCTTGCTGGAAGAACTCAATCTTACCCGCCTTCGGACTCATGCTTCTTATACCCTATCAGGGGGAGAGCGGCGGCGGTTGGAAATTACTCGCGCATTAGCAACGAATCCCAACTTTCTTTTACTTGATGAGCCCTTTGCAGGCATTGATCCGATCGCAGTAGGGGATATTCAGGATATTTTGACCAACCTCACAAAGAAAAACATTGGTATTCTCATTACTGATCACAATGTGCAAGATACGCTTTCCATTACCGACCGAGCCTATATAATAAGTGAAGGTCTGATTTTGGAGAGTGGACCCCCAGAGTTGATCGTGAATAGTCCAAAGGCACGGGCTGTGTACTTGGGCGAACGTTTTAAAATGTCCCAATAACGTGAGATAAATTTATTCTTATGGACCTTCGCTTAGATCTCCGCCTCTCGCAAAAGCTGGTGATGACGCCCCAGCTGCAACAAGCAATCAAGTTGTTACAATTGTCGCGATTGGAGCTGCAGCAAAACTTAGTGCAACAGTTGGTTGAAAACCCGCTCCTAGAAGATCAGGCACTAGAATCACAGGAAGAAGAAACGGCGAATACGGAAGAAGGGAATGAGCAAGTCAAGGAGGTTGAGGCCGATAGCACCGGATCGACGGATTCTGATGAAGCTCAGCCAGCGATCAAGGAAAGTGAACCGCTGACATCTGAAGAGTGGGATAATATTTTAGGTAATGATTGGCGTCCAGCGCAACGTGATCAAATCGGGGCCGGAGATGAGGAGTTTCCTTCGTATGAACAGACCTTAACGAAACCAACATCGCTTGAAGAACACCTAGATTGGCAACTCCGATTGTCGTCATTGGAAGGGGAGGATCGAGATATTGGGCGTCTGATTATTGGGAATTTAGACGAAGATGGTTATTTGCGAGTCCCACTGCCAGAGTTAGTCGAGGATGCTCACTGTTCTTGTGATCAACTGGAGTCCGTGCTTCGCCAGATACAGACATTTGACCCACCAGGCGTGGCGGCCCACGATTTGGCAGAATGTTTACAGATTCAGCTAAAACTTATTCAGTACGATGAGGCGGGCTTAGAAAAAAATCTTCCTTCTGAGGTTTCTATGGAAGTGGTGTCCGCGATCATCAATAATCATTTAATCGATCTACAAAAAAAACGGTATCAAGTTGTTGCAAAAACCTTGAGTGTGACGCTGGATGAGGTGTATGAGGCTGTACATGTGATTGAGGGCTTAGAGCCTAAGCCTGGGCGGCCATTCTCAACGGACAGTAATTCCATTATTATCCCTGACGTCTATGTCGTCAAGCATGAGGGCGAATGGGTCGTGTTATTGAATGAAGATGGACTTCCTCGGTTGAGGATTAGTCCGTATTATCGACGCTTGCTCGCATCTTCAGGCGAAGATGCGGGGACAACCAAAACCTATTTGGAAGAGAAACTCAAAGGCGCACAATGGATTATTCGAAGCATTGATCAGCGTAATAAAACCATCGTGAAAGTTGTGACGAGTTTGATAAAATTCCAAGAAGCTTTCCTCGAAAAAGGTATTCAGTATCTGCGCCCGTTGGTGTTGAAGCAAGTTGCCGAGGATGTTGGGATGCATGAGTCGACCATTAGTCGGGTAACGACCAATAAGTATGTCCATTGCCCTCAAGGAATTTTGGAGCTGAAGTTCTTTTTTAATGCAGGAATTCAGCGTGCGGATAATCGTGGTGAGGATATGTCTTCTGTCACGGTGCGAGAGTTGATCAGGGAAATGGTTGCCCAGGAAGAGTCAGCCAACCCGTTAAAAGATCAAGAGATCGTTGCTGGACTCAAACAGAAAAATATATTGATTGCCCGTCGAACAATCGCCAAATATCGAGCGGAACTTCACATTGCCTCAGCCAGCCAGCGAAAACGTATTCCTACTTAATTGCGGTCATTGGGTTTGCCTGAAGTTAGGTGGCAGATGAGATGAAGTTGAAATAGAAAAGCTGAAGAATTTTGGTGTCTATTGTCCATCGTCTGCAGCCTGATTTAATTCGCGATCATTTCATGTCGTTCTGGGAGTATTGTTATGATCTCTGAGGTTTCGCACAATCCGATTGAAAGTGAGGCCGTACCACTTCAGTTTATGATGGTCACGGGGACATCGGGGTCGGGTAAAACCCAGGCTCTTAAGTGTTTAGAGGATTTAGGGTTTTTTTGTGTTGATAATCTTCCGCCTGCCCTCTTTCAAAAATTCACTGAACTGTGTACGCAGCCCGGTAAAGATGTGCAGAAGGTCGCTTTGGGTATTGATATTCGCGAACGCGCATTTTTTGACGATTTGCTGAGTAATTTAGAAGGCTTACAGACAAACGGCTGTCAGGTTGAACTGTTGTTTTTAGAAGCCAAGGACGACATTTTAGTCAGACGGTTTTCTGAGTCACGTCGTCCGCACCCTCTTCTGCCTCAACGGCCTGTCATTGAAGGGATTCAATTGGAGCGGGAGCGTTTACAGAGTCTCCGAAACCGAGCACATCGGATCTTAGATACATCAGATTTTTCAGTCCATGACTTAAAATCCTGGATGATCGAACATTATCGTGAACAAACTGATGAGCAAACACTAAAAATCAATCTCTTAAGTTTTGGCTATAAATTCGGGATCCCGGTTGATGTCGATGTCATGTTTGATGTGCGATTCCTTCGTAATCCACATTTTGTGCAAGACCTTCAACCGTTGACAGGGGAACATCCTGAAATTCAGCAGTTTGTTCTGGGGAATAAAGAAGGGAAGGATTTTTTGGAGCATTTGCAAAACTTTTTTACTTTTTTACTTCCGTTGTTCGAACGAGAACAACGGAGTTATTTGACCATTGGCTTTGGCTGCACGGGAGGGCGGCATCGCTCAGTGGCTATGGCGTTATATATGAAAGACATTTTTAAAACCTTAGGGTATGAGGTGAATGTGAGGCATCGAGAGATTCAAAAAGAGATCATTGAACCCGCATAAGGTTTCAATGTTATTCAGATCATTGAGACTGATGAAACCTACATTCCTCTTCTCGTCATTTCTTTTCCTGCCTGCTGATTGACCTAACATCCTGTTTCGTCCTTTCGTTTCCTATCATGATGGGTCTCTGCCCCTTTGAAATTCGGTGCAGATGGATTTCCCATCGATGAAAACCCCATTCATTGCTAGAGTATAAATACGTAATACTCATATTGAGTAATGGCAGAAGTGAAAGCAATACAGATACAACTAGAGGTAAAGACGGAATGGAAGTGAGGTTACGTTGAGCGCATATAACTGGCAACAAATCGTTCGTTCGGCCAAGGCAATCTTTGGTCATGTTTCAAGGGCAACGGGTGTTGATATCGGAACGAGCTTGATGAAGACTGTTGTCCTTCAGGCAGATCGCAGTGGGTTATTCTTAGCCGACTTCTCACTTCAATCCGTTTGTCAGACCGACAACCCTGATGAACGATCTTATGCCGGACTGATCGAATCCTTACAAGAAAAAATCGAGATTCCTTTCGGTACGATGGGAACGTCGTTATCGGGACCATCGGTGTTTGTTAAATCGATGACTCTTCCTGCCATGACGGAGAAGGATCTTCGGGAGCATCTTACTTTAGAACTCGATCGGTATATAGCATTTGATGTTGAGGATGTGTATTGGGATGTCCATCGCCAGAATCCGTGTTCTCATTCCACGGCAGAGCAGCAGGAGCATGTTCTCGTTGTAGCCAAAAAGGAATGTGTTGAGCGACGTGTGGAAGCGTTTCGTCAAGATGGGATGACACTCCGATTTGTTGATGTTGATGCCTTTGCCCTGGTTAATTTGGTGGTCCACAACCATGGGGATGAAGGGGCATGGTTACTAGCCCATATCGGGCCAACGGGAATGGTTATGGTGGTTATCGTTGAAGGAGAACCGGGGTGTATTCGAAAATTCCCCTATCATGCTGAATGGTATGGAGAGTTTTTTGAGCAGATGTTCATCCTGAAGCCCTCATTGGAACAGAGGAAACCGAGGGAGAATTTGGAAACCCCAGGGACACGTCTGCTAGAGAAATTTATACAAGAAATTCGCGAGCGAATTTGTGAAACCTGGGAATCGTTCTCGAATCGTGACGCACCAGTCATGAATCGGAGAATACTGTTGTCTGGTGGATATGCTGTGGCGCCTGACATCGCATCAATATTGGCGGAATCTCTCGGGGAGGAAGTTCAGCTGTTGGATCCCTTTCAGTCGATAACGATTCCTTCGGGTATTCAACAAGATGTGTGTTTTCAGAATGCGGCGCCTTTAATGGGTGTAGCTGTGGGGATGGCGCTGCGCGGTGTTGGACATGATTAAAATTAATTTAGCTCGGCATCTTCTGTACCCTACTCGGCCGGCCAGGGAATACAATCGAGGCTATGGATGGATATGTGTTGTTCTCTGTTTGGGGATTGCAGTGTCAAGTTGGTGGTGGACTCAGAGCAAACAACAAGCATTAGAAGTTTTACTTCTTGAGAAAGATGTTCAAACACAATCTCGTGTAAAGCTTCAAGCGACATTGAGTCGGCTAGAGCAGTATCAGAAGCACAAGCAACTTCTTCGTCGTGCTGTTCAAGAAAGACACGTGCAAGCGTTGGGGAAAGAACAGCCGATGGCCTTATTGCAAGGGGTCAAGCGCAGTATCGATGGCCTTGGTATTTGGTTGGATCATGTTCGAATGGCTGATCAGGCTGTTGAAATTCGAGGACAATCTCTTTCTCACCAGGAAATCGAAAAATATATCGATTCGCTAGAAAATCACCAAGTGATTCGGTCATTGCCAGTTGTTGAAATCCTCGATCAAGTAGATAGCGAAGGAGAGAGAGTCTTTTCTTTTGTGATTCGCTTTGTCTTGGAATCACAGGTGACGGCATGATTCCAAAGTGGGATCAAACGACAGCCTGGCAGCGGGTTGTTCTCTTCGGCTTCACGATGATTCTGTTTGTCATGGGGATACATACCTGGGTTTGGGATTCACTGGATCAGTCAATCATCACGGTAGATCAAGACCTTGCAGCGTTGACTCAAAAGAATCAGGAATCAACGAAGAGCATTGTGGTCTTACATACTGTAGAGCAAGATGTCGTAGCCCTACGTGAAAAATTGACTCCTGGTTTTACACCAGTACCGAGGAGTGTTGGACCAAATTCTTTTCGAAAAGATGTTGCCACTATTGCAAAGCGAACGGGTGTGGCCGTGCATCTTTGGAGTCCTCAAGAAACGTTTGTGAATACGCAAGAGCCTGATTCTTCACTCGATATTGTCGTACGAGTAGAGGGACGTTTTTATGACACGGTTCAATTCATTCATGATGTCCTGAAATTGTCGTGGGTGCAAACGGTCAATCCAATGATGCTTGCCAGAAAACAAGACAATAGTGGTGATTCTATAATAAAGACTGATTTGACAATCAAGGGTTTTGTGTTGAAAGAAATCCAACAGATGAACGATTTGTTGAAAACATAAGTCCTTATGTTCCGTTGAGCAGGATCAATGCGAATAAAATTTAAGAATAGAGCAAAAATTTCTGTTTGCCCCCTGGCAAGACACTCCATGGGCGCTTTCTTGTCTCGAATTCTAGGAATGATCATCTGTAGTCTATCGCTTGTCACGATGTTTGCCGGAGATGTGTTGGCTATTTCAATACTTCTTGAGAATCCCGTGATTAATTCGGTTCAGAAAACCCCGGCACTTGTTGATATTGGTAAACGACGCGATCCCTTCAACCCGATTAAGAAGCCACGATCCATTCCGTCTGCTCCAAAAAAATCGAAGCCTCGATCACCAAAAATTTCCCCAATCTCAACGCTTAAATATCCTCATTGGAAATTGTTGGGGATCATTCATGGGCAGCATGGACATTTGGCTGTCATTCAAACGTTATCCGGAGAACGAATTTTTGTCGAGCCCGGCCCGCAGCCTGTTCGCGATGGATGGATTATTAAGACCATTAGCGATACAGAAGTTCATTTGGTGCATGCGTCCACCGTAGCAACGGGAAAGCGTGTTTCTCGGCCAAAGACCTTTATCCTTTCATTTCCAACTGTTGGGAAATATTCCTAAACATTCCAGTTGAGAAAGACCGGAAAAACCTTCATAATCTCCCACTCCGTTTTTGTGCTACGCCATCAAGCATTGAACAATTCAAGGGTTACTACTTACCAGGGATAGGGGTTTTGTATGTTGAGATATTTAAATGCGGGTGAATCCCACGGGAGAGGGCTAATGGCGGTATTGGAGGGGGTGCCATCAGGGTTACCCGTTACAGCTGATGGCATAAATGCGGACCTTATCCGAAGACAAGGCGGCTATGGACGGGGTGGCCGCATGCGCATTGAAAAAGATCGAATTGAATTTATGTGTGGTGTCCGAAAAGGACTGACATTGGGCAATCCGCTTGGCCTCATGATTTGGAATAAAGATTGGGAAAATTGGAAAGATATTATGGCCTCAGAGCCAGGGCCACCTTCAACTGAGCGGGTCGTGACTCGCCCAAGGCCAGGGCATGCGGATTTAGTTGGGGCGATCAAGTACGGTCATCGTGATATTCGGAATGTGTTGGAGAAGGCCAGTGCGCGGGAAACGGCCATTCGTGTGGCGATTGGTGGGGTTGCCAAAGCGCTATTGGCGCAATTTGATATGCAGGTCGTGAGTTATACGATGAACATTGGCGAGATTGCAGCGCCAAGCCCAAGTGATCCTTTAGCCGCGTATCAAGAAGCGGAACAATCGGATGTGCGATGTCATGATCCCGAAGCCGCAAAAAAGATGATTGAGTACATTCGTGGGGCCAAGCACAAGGGCGATTCGTTAGGAGGAATTTTTGAGGTTGTCGTGACGAATCCCCCCATTGGTTTGGGTACCTATGCCCAATGGGATCGACGGTTAACGGCCCGTTTAGCCATGGCAGCCATGAGCATTCAAGCCATGAAGGGCGTGGAAATCGGTATGGGCTTTGAGTCGGCACGTCGATATGGTTCAGAAGTTCATGATGATATCTATTTTGATGAGGCGGCCGGACAATTTGTTCGCAAGTCGAATAATGCGGGTGGTTTAGAAGGCGGAATTACGAATGGGCAATCTATTATCGTGCGTGTGGCCATGAAGCCGATTGCGACCTTATATACACCGAAAGACAGTGTGGATATTGAGACCAAAGAGCCATTTAAAGCCACGGTTGAACGGTCAGATATTTGTACAGTTCCAGCAGCTGGTGTGGTTGGTGAGGCTGTCATTGCCTATGAAATGGCGAATGCCCTCATCGAAAAATTTGGAGGAGACACGTTGGATGAGATGAAGCGAAACTTTGAGGCGTATCAAGAGTATGTTCGCTCATTTTAAGCTTTCGTGCATGTCCGTCTTCTGTTGCCTACCTGTTTTATTCATGACCCCTTGATGTGACTGTTGTTTATGAGGACCGTTCATTCTGCAAATCGCGTTCCGGTGACGTTAGCTGATCGAAGCTACGAGATTGTGATCCAAGCAGGTATCTTGAAGAACCTTGGCGATGTTCTCCAAGAGGTCGGATGCTCTGGTCGCGTAGCGATTGTGACCAACTCGATTGTCAAAAAATTGTATGGGCGCGAGGTGCATCGAGCGTTAACGCAAACTGGGTTTTCACCGTTCTTCATCATGATTCCCGATGGAGAGCAGGCGAAGACCATGAAGTGGCTCGATAAAATTTTAGATGCTCTCGTCACGCAACGAATTGAGCGCAAGGATATCGTCTTGGCCTTAGGTGGTGGCGTTACCGGAGATGTGGCTGGATTTGCGGCATCAACCTATCTGCGAGGAATTCCGTTTGTTCAGGTGCCGACGACACTGGTCTCTCAAGTTGATTCAAGTGTCGGTGGGAAAACGGGAGTCAATCATAAGCAAGGGAAGAACCTGATTGGAGCGTTTTATCAGCCACAAGTTGTGGTTGTTGATCCCCTCGTACTCAAAGCCCTTCCGCCCCGACAATGGATGGCGGGTCTCGCTGAGGTCATTAAGTACGGGATGATTGCTGACGAATCATTTTTTGACTTACTGGAACAACATGCCGATGGACTACGAAATCAGTCTGGCGAAATAATTCCTCATATACTGAGACGCTGCTGCGAGATTAAAGCTGAGGTGGTCGCGAGTGATGAACGTGAATCTGGGAGAAGACGAATTTTAAACTATGGCCATACTGTGGGACATGCCTTAGAAGCCTTCGGCCATTATAAAAAATGGATACATGGTGAAGCGGTGGGGCTTGGAATGATTCAAGAAGCGTCGATGGCGCATTATCTCGGAATGTGTTCGAAAGAGGTTGTCGCTCGTCAGGATGATCTCATTAAGAGGGTTGGGTTGCCGACAACCCTGCCTGAAAAAATGGAGTTTCTCGATCTCTGGAACGCGATGCAACATGACAAAAAAGTCATAAATGGCACGATTCATTGTGTCTTGCCCAAGAGAATAGGAAAGGTGCAGCTGGTACCCTTAGTGCGTGAAACCATTCGGAAATGGTTTTCGCACCAACATGCATCTTCTGCCAAGTTCATGAAGATAGGACGGAAATCTTCTTCTCGGCCGGCAAAGAAAAAATAAGATGGCACGCGCAAAACAATTAACGACTGAAGAGCTGAAACAGCAAGTTCGGGAGCGGACTCGAGAAGTCCAACTTCTCCATCGGATCAGCGAATCCATTAGTGGGACGTTGGAACAGGCTACTGTGTTGAAGCAAATAGTCGAAGTGGTTGTTGAGGTGACAAAAGCCGATGCATGTTTGCTGTATTTGATTTCAGAAAATAAGGATGAACTCATTTTGCGGGCCTCAAAAAACCCGCATCCTCGTCTGATTGGGCGGATCTCCATAGGATTGGGCGAAGGTATAACCGGATGGGTCGCTCGTGAAAAAGTCCCCGTGGTCGTTCCTCGAAACGCGAGCGATGACGCACGGTTCAAGTTTTTTCATCGGTTGCCAGAAGATCGCTATCAAGCGTTTGTCTCGGTGCCCATCATGAGTAAAGGTGAAATTATTGGTGTCATTAATGTGCAACATAAGCGATCAAAGAGGTATACCGAACAAACCCTCGCGTTATTACTGACCATTGCGAATCAAGTGGGAGGCGCCATTGCGAATTCCAGACTATATGATGACATGCGAGGAAAAGCTCGTCGCCTCGAGACCCTTTCCCAAGTATCGGACATGGTGGCCTCGGATCGATTGATTGAAGAAGTGTTGCAATTGATTGTGACCATGACCGCGCAATTAACAAGTTCAAAGATATGTTCGATCATGCTTGTTGACCAAGATTCTGGAGAACTTCGCATTACGGCGACTCAGAGTTTAAGCGATGCGTATCGCCGTAAGCCGCCATTAAAAGTTGGGCAGAGTATGAGTGGGAGGGCGGTGCAGGAGCAACGACAAGTGTATGTACCTGACGTCAAGACAGAAGGTGGGTTTTTTTATCGAGATTTAGCGAAGAAAGAAGGGTTGCATTCGTTGTTATCCGTTCCCATGATGATAAAGAATAATGTGCTTGGGGTCATTAATGTGTATACCTCATCGCATCATGTTTTTTCAGGTGAGGAAATGAAGACATTGCAAGTCATCGCTAATCAATCAGCCGTGGCGATTGAACACACCCGTCTACTCGAAAAATCTTTTGAAATGCAAGAAGCGATGGAAGTCCGCAAACAGGTTGAGCGTGCCAAAGGCTTTCTCATGGCTTCAAAAGGTTTGTCTGAACCCGAGGCCTTTCGTCTTATGCAACGACAAAGTATGAATTTGAGAAAGTCGATGCGTGAAATTGCTGATGCCATCATTTTGGCAGAAGAACTTCAGCAAGCAGTTCAATAACATGAGTCATGCTGTATAGGTGGAGGTTAGCGCGGCTGGGGGTAGAGTGAAGAGACGATCTGGCACGAGTATAATAACTCAAATGGCCGACAATGATGTCACCAGCTCACTGAGATATTTGAGTAGGACAATGGCGTCCTCAGTTCCTTTCGGGACAGAGGACGTTTTTTTATGATGATACTACGATTAGCCATGGTGCAGATGAATGCGGTCGTTGGTGATCTTGAGGGAAATACTCGCGCGATTTGTCGAAGCATTCGAGAAGCCAAGAAGGCCAAGGCGGATGTCGTCGTATTCCCTGAGTTAGCCGTGTCCGGATATCCTCCAGAAGATCTGCTCCTCATGCCTCAGTTTCTTCATGATATTCAACGTATGCGCGATCGGATTGCCAAAGCCTCTGTCGGTATTGTGGCGGTGGTGGGTAGTGCGGGGCGTCCTCAAGCAAGTCTATTGAAAACGCATCCTCTATCCATATCAGGCGAATTTCCAGATAGCCAGAAGCCCG
This sequence comes from Nitrospirales bacterium, assembly GCA_029261235.1. Taxonomy (GTDB): domain Bacteria; phylum Nitrospirota; class Nitrospiria; order Nitrospirales; family UBA8639; genus Nitrospira_E. Next base: position 37,755 of record JAJDBS010000065.1, on the reverse strand, counting down.
TGAATGTGGCCTGGGTGTTCACGCGAGGCCGCCTGGTTGGGAGCTACGCCAAACACAAGTTACCCAATTATGGGGTGTTTGATGAACAGCGTTATTTTCAAGCGGGGTTGGGGAATCCGATCGTGTGTCTAGGATCAGTTCGAATTGGTCTCAACATTTGTGAGGACATTTGGTTCGCCGATGGACCCGCCCAGACACAAGTGAAACATGGACATGCCCAGCTGATACTAAATCTCAATGCGTCTCCTTATCATGTTGGGAAAACACGCACTCGACAACGTATGTTGGCTGAGCGAGCGAAAGAACATGGAGTGTTCGTGAGCTATACCAATATGGTCGGAGGGCAGGATGAATTAGTCTTTGATGGAAATAGCCTGATCTTCAACCCTCGCGGAGAACTCATTGCACGTGCTAAGGCGTTTGAGGAAGACCTCTTACTCGCCGATTTGCCTCTATCCTGCCTGCCCATGAGTCAAGTCGCTATAACCGCATCGGTCACCCTCCTTCAAAAGAGACGAGGGATCTCTTTTATTCGCATTCCGTGGAGATCGACGCACTCAGAGATCGCATCCCCTCCAGTGGCAAGACCCTCACCCCTCATGACTGAAGTAGAGGCCATTTATCGTGCATTGGTGTTAGGCGTCAGAGATTATACGAGGAAAAACGGGTTCTCCAAGGTTGTCGTGGGGATCAGTGGTGGAATTGATTCAGCCCTAACGGCGCTGATCGCTCGAGATGCGCTTGGTGCCTCCAAGGTTGTGGGCGTCATGATGCCATCTCCCTATACGTCTTCTGCAAGTAAAAAAGATGCAAACGCCCTAGCGAAGAACTTGGGCATTGAGCTCATAAATCTTTCAATTATGGCTCTTTTCAAAAGCTACCTTCGAGAATTGCGACCATTGTTTAAAGGGTGTGCTGTGGATGCCACCGAGGAAAATTTACAAGCGAGAATTCGTGGGACGCTTCTCATGGCTCTATCGAATAAGTTTGGTTACCTTGTCCTGACAACTGGGAATAAAAGTGAAATGAGTGTGGGATATGCCACGTTGTATGGAGACATGGCCGGTGGCTTTGCAGTGATCAAAGATCTTCCAAAGATGCGTGTGTATGAACTATCTCGATGGAGGAGTGATAATCATGTTCGAGGCTTTGATCCTATCAGTATTCCCGAACGAATTCAGTCACGAGCTCCGTCCGCTGAACTCAAAGCAGATCAGACGGACCAAGATTCCTTGCCGCCATACTCCCAACTAGATGCAATCTTACAAGCCTATGTAGAAGCAAATCGTTCAAAAAAGACCATTGTGAAATCCGGCTATCCGATGCAGGTGGTGAAAAAGGTGGTCCAGCTGGTTGATCGAAGTGAGTACAAGCGTCGTCAATCGCCTATCGGAATAAAAATTACCGCGAGAGCATTGGGCAAAGACCGACGTATGCCGATCACGAATCAGTATGCTCCCAAGAAGTAAGGTGTTGTGGAGCGAGAGAGAATGGACATGAGGCAGAACAAGAGATGAATCCAGGTAATCACATTTCCTCGATGCAATCTTCTGCTGTTGCTTCACAGGGATTGCAGGAGCAACGAGAGGTGATGCATCAACGATTGAGAGAAGGGGCCACAGGAGGGGAAATCGTCCAGGTCTTTTCTGATTTCATGGATGGTCTGTTGATTACTCGGTTTCGCGAAGTCATTCAAGAGGGAAATGCTGAGATTCGAATCAGTTCACAGCAATGTTGCTTAGTGGCGATGGGAGGATATGGCCGACGAGAGTTAGCACCCTATTCAGACATCGACGTCATGGTTCTCACACAAGGCACTCAAGCGAAGATCGCTGATATCATTTCCAAGGGTGTCTTCCATCATTTGTGGGATTTGGGCTTTCAAGTGGGACATAGTGTTCGATCTATCGAGGAGTGTCTGGAGATTGGAGAATCCGATTTACCTGCCTGTACCTCTCTCATGGAGTCAAGATTTCTGGGAGGGAATGCTGCAGTCTTCCAGGAATTCATGAAAAAATTTGAGAGGAAAGTTCTCAAACGACAGGCCAAACAATTTGTACTGGATAAGATTGAAGAACGGCAGCGGGAATATGCAAAATTCGGCGGAACAATCTTTTTACTCGAACCAAATATTAAGAAAAGTAAGGGCGGCTTACGTGATGTGCATTTGATTCAATGGGTTGGTCACGTGCGCTTTGGGGCAGGAACTATTCAAGAGCTTGCCAATCGAGGCATCCTGGCCTTTCAGGACTATCAAGTGCTTCAAGAGGCGCAAGAATTTCTGTTACGACTCCGTAGCTTTCTCCATTTTGAGGCAAAAAGAGCGCAGGATATTCTCACCTTTGATGATCAAATTCGGCTCGCAGAAATTTATGGTTTAACAGATCGTCAGAATTTATTGGCCGTTGAACAATTCATGCAGCAGTATTTTTTGCATACCACGGGATTGCACGATCGGTGTATCCGGTTTCTTGCTCACGCACAGGAACAAACTTTGGTTGAGCGGATGCGGCGATGGTGGCCCAATGCGTTGTTGGAAGGCAATTTTCGAATAGAAGATCATCAACTCACAATTCCCTCAGAGAAATTCCATGGCGTCCTAGAAAGCCCTGTCCTACTTCTGAAATTATTTGAGCTATCTCATGATCAGGCCGTTCCCGTGGATTCCAAAGTGTTGAATGAGCTATCACAATATTTAACCACCACCCTGAATGAACAATTTCATACCCAGGAAGTCAGTGAACTTTTTCTTGGCATTCTCAATCGGCCAGGGCGAATTGCACACACGTTAGAAGCCATGCACCAAGCCAGTCTACTGGAAAAGCTGGTGCCGGCTTTTGCTCGAGTTCGAGGGCTCATGCAGTTCAATCAGTATCATAAGTACACGGTGGATCAGCATAGCCTGTTAGCGGTGCAAGAAGCAGAACGATTACAAGAGGATCAAGGGATTGTTGGTGAAGTGTATCGACAGATTCAAGACAAAGACATTCTGCATTTAGCGGTATTATTGCATGATTTGGGAAAGGGTCGACCTGGGGATCATAGTAAAATTGGACAGGAAATTGCTCATAAAATGGCGGATCGACTGGATTTATCTCAGGAAGACCGAGAGGTGCTGGCCTATCTCGTGTTCCATCATTTAGTCATGTCGCATACGGCTTTTCGTCGAGATTTAAGCGATCCAAAAATTATTCTGGCCTTTGCCGAGAAAATGAAAACGGTCGACGTTCTCCAGAAAATGTTTATTCTCACTGTCGCGGATATTTCGGCAGTCGGGCCAGATGTGATGACCAAATGGAAAGAATCATTGTTAGGAGAACTCTATTCCCGAACATACGAAGCAATGGTTGAGGGGCAGGAGTCGACTAAGACTGATAAAGTAGAAGCTGCCCTCCAGCCTGAGACTCGCAGAGCCCTCCTTGAATGTCTCACGACTCAGGGAAGCGAAACCCCGGAGTTTGATTGGTCTTCGTGGGTTGACGGACAGCTCTCACAACTCCCCGATTCGTATATTGTTTCCACGCCAATCGAGCAAATGGCTGCGCATCTCCTCGCTATCAGAAGTTTGTGTTCTCGGCCCACGTATGTTGAGGGGCGTTTCAATGGGGAATTGGGCATTTCAGAATATGTGCTCATCACTCGAGAGAAAGCCAAGCCCGGCCTCATCATGCAAGTGACCGGGGTCTTTGCCGCATTAGGGCTTGACGTTCTGAATGCGCAGATTATGACCCTGGAAGATGGCACCGTGCTAGATGTGTTCTCTGTCAATGATTCTGACTGTGGCGGGCAGCCCTCCGACTATCGATTGCGTGAGGTCGCTCAAGAAATTCAGGCAGTTGTGCAAGAAGAGTCTTTGGTTGATGAAGTATTGGAACGCCACCGCCGGATGAATTTTGGCCGACAGTTTCCCACTGGACGTCGTCCCACAGAAGTTCTCATTGACAATGAGGCCTCTGATTCCTATACGGTAATTGATGTCTTTGCAGATGACAAACCTGGCCTCTTATTCGAATTATCCAAATCCTTAGTGCAGTTAGACCTGTCAATCCATATGGCCAGAATTGGGACACGGTTAGATCAAGTAGTCGATGTGTTTTATGTGACCAATGCGCAGGGTGACAAAATTTCTTCTGGAGATATGGAGAGCAAGATACACCGTGTGATTCAGAAATCAGTCAATGCGTTTCTGGATGAAAAGCAATAGTATGTTATTAAGCCTAGCATCGCGTTGAGAGAAGTGGGATATGCGTTTCCTGGATAAAGTCCAATTGCTTAATAGCCAATTGGAATACACAAAATTATTTTCGGCAACTTCAACCCATAAGTGCACCATGGGTTATTATTTTCCTCTTTGATTGTGTCAGCTGAGTAAACACCCCGCGGGGTTTGAATTTTCAAGCATTTTCGTGGGCGATGATTTATAGCTTTCACCACGGCCGCGACCTCTTTGTTCGACACCATATGCAGCTGTATGCTTTTGGGGAAATCTTGAGCATTAATCCATTACTCTTCTCATTTAAGCCCCGTTCCAAACTGCGATAAGGCCGAGCGAAGAATCCCTGATCACCCAAGTCTTGGGCCATGGCAGCATGGCCGCTGAATTCTCGCCCATTGTCATACGTGATGGGATGAACCCAGTCCTTCAATGTGGCTAAGAACGTGCTCACTTCCGTCGTTTTTCGCACGATTGGGAGGGCGAGAAAGAGTCGTGCCCGTCGTTCGGCCACAGACACGATGGCTTTGTGGTCATCCTTGCCCAAGATGAGATCGGCTTCCTAATCTCCCACTCGTCACCGCGTTTCCACCATGGCAGGTCGATTGGCACTATCCACGAGACCGGGAGTGGTGCCTCGAGAATATTTTACCCCAGAGCGCTTTCGACATGGCTGAGCTTGGTTCCGTAAGTAGCGAGAGAGCTCTCCCCCGTGCTGTTGGTTCTTGAGTACGAATCGATAGATAATTTCTGGGCTGAGCGAGATGTCTTGCTCTAGCCGTAATCGTCCACAAATTTGCTCGGGGCTCCACTATGATTGTAGTTTCTTGTGGTAATAGGCGCTTACTGGCTCCGTCATCTTCACCGCTTGAGGTTTCTCCTGATGTCGGCGATGGGCCATGGTATGGGCTTATTGATCGCGATAGCCTTTTTGGCCGGTGTGGCGTTTGAGTTCCCGACTCAGGGTCGTGTGGCACCGCCCTATTCTCTTCGCAATGTCCCGAAGAGAGATGGCTTGCTTCTTTATGGTGTACAGATGATACCGTTCTTCTTGGCTCAGCTGAGTCATGTTCATTGGCATTGGGCATCTCCTCCTTACGTTCGCCAGTAATTGTACCAGTTAGCTAACCGGTGAGGTGGTGCACGTATGATGTGAATTCAAGGGCGTTGACTATATCCAAGTGCACGAAAGCAAAGGCAAAAAATGTGGGTAAAGTAATTGTGGATCCTTCCGAAACAGTAGTGCAAGTATGGGCCGCCAAGGCAGAGATATGATCCATTCCTATCTCATTGCTGTCGTTGGTAAATGTTCTTCATGTTTTTGGTAAGGTCCAGTTACATTGTTAAATGGATACAGGATTGGAGAGGCTACCATGAATGATTTTCCCAAAATGAAGCATCAGTCGATGAGTCGTTCACCAAGGAAGTGTTTTCTCTTTATTTCTTATAGTCTCATGCTGGCGTTATTGGCCTGTGGTGATTTAGCTCAGGCTGCAACATATTATGTGGATCAGGAATTGGGGAGCGATACCAATACGGGTCTTGCTAGTACAGCTTCCTGGAAGTCCTTACAACTGATACATCAAACATCGTTTCAACCTGGAGATACAATTCTCCTCAAGCGTGGGCAGATATGGCGGGAGTCCATGCAGGTCGTGTCCTCAGGAACGGAGAGCGATCCAATCAATGTGAGTACCTTTGGTGAAGGAGCACCTCCAATTTTATCTGGAGGGATGTATGTCGGTCGGGATGCCGCATGGACCAATGAAGGAAATGGAGAATGGCGTTTACCCCTTGGTGCTTCGTCGGCATTTTCTTCTATTCCCATCGTTGTACGCGGGGATGGGAGCCACAATCCGACAACGTATCAGCCTCTTGTAAAGGGTGAAGCCGTTGGATCTCTTGGGGAGGATCATTTTACCACTGAAAATGCTGCTGGCATTCGTGAATTGATATACCGTCCTAAAATAGGCATGACTCCAAAAGACTTGGATTTTGAAGTGTCACACTTGACGAATCCATTTATCATTCAAGGAGATCATGTACATGTCCAAGGGATTGATTTTATGCTGGCTTCCCCTTGGTCAGTTGGTTTGGTGTTAATCCGAGGCCAACATAGTAGTGTCGAGGATATTACGGCCAGATTTTCAGGAGTGTTCGGAATCGTGTGTGACGGGGCGCCGTTTTGTAGAATTTCCAATTCTTTGGCTGAACACAATCGTTCGACAGGCCTATATATTCTGCAATCGACAGCGACTGACGGTCTCATTGAAGGCTCGACTTCAAGGTTGAATGGGACAATCTATTTCGAAGGCGATCGTGGAGGCATTGGAGTGCAGGGTGCACGGGCAAAAATTATCAATAATCGAGTTGAGGGAAATGGAAACATCCATGATCAAAAAAATGCAGGAGATTGGGCCATTTCCGTTTTTGAGGCAAGCCATGTTCTTGTTGAGCGAAACTATGTGAAAAATTCTGCAGCAGGAGGAATATTAGTGTCCTATAGTGCGCAAGGTTATGGAAGTATCATTCGGAATAATGTGGTGAATGAGTACAACCTTTCCAATGCGCAAGGGACGAATAAAAGTTCTGCCATTAGCGTAGCGGGGTATAAAAATACTGAATATTCTGGGTTAAATGCAATTGAAGGGAACGTCATTTATTCTAAGCACAGCTCTGCAAAACAAATTGGGATCAGCGTCATCACGCCGTATGCCGATGATTTTTCAAAAAATGGAAACGTGAAAAATAATATCGTCTATTTGGAAGAGAATGCTAATGCAAGCTCAACCGGAATGTATTTTAGTCGGACGCTTCACAATAACCCAAACCTTAGCATGGATTCCAATTGGGGAAAGCTCCTTGCCGGCAACGAGTATTACATTGGAGGAACATATTATCAAAGAACAGATCTCGAAGGGTTTGGGTTAGAACAAACGAAGCTAGTGGTCGATCCCACATTTGCGGCTTACAAGCCGATGGATCCTGAAGCGATAGCTCTCCTGCAAGCGATTTATCAAAAAAATTCCCTCATTAATACCCCGGATACGGATCCTCCACTCACACCGCAGAATGTTCGGATGTTTTAGTTTAAACGCTTGAATGATTTCGATTCCCGGTAGTGTGCTTCGGGGATATTTTATGCACTCATCAATTGTACTGCATAATACTTTTGCTAAAGAAAAGATTAACGGATTTCTTTATCTGCATGTTGTAACCGTAAGAGGAGAAAAGAGATTCCCAATATGAGAGACGTAACTTCTGTGCACAGCAGGGCATAGACTGCTCCCATTCCTCCCAAACGGGGGATGAAAAATATATTTGCCAAAATATTCACTATTAAAGCAACGAAAGAAATTTTAGTTAAAACATTGACCAGGTTTGAACTGATGAATAGAGGAATAAAGGCAGTTTTCCAGAGGAAATTAAAGAAGAATACGATAGCAAAGACCTCTAGGATAGGAATGGATGCGGCATATCTTGCGCCGAATCCTGCTTGGAGAATGTAGGGAGCAAACAAAAATAAACTTAAAGCAAGAACGAAGGATAACATGAGGCAACCCAGGAAGATTTGTTGGCAGCGAAGGCGCCAACGTTCGGGATGTAAATTGTAGAGTTTGACCAATGGCGGTTGAATGACGGTATACAGAGCGGAAGGGAATATGACTAAACCCTGAAAAATTTTTGCAGGAACTGCAAACATCGCCGTTTCTTGTTCAGTACTCAAAAAACCCAAGAGAATAGTAGTAGCTTGGTCATTGCCGACACCAACGAATGCTAGAAATGCAAACGAGGATGATGCTCCAAGCGTTGCCGATAATTTAGGAAAAGAAGGAATGGGCAGTGAAAGGTCTCTTTGCCGAAAGTAAGTGTGCAGAGTAATAAGGAAACTGATGAGATTGGCGAGGGCGATACCGAGTATGGCAAAGGAGAGCTCTGGCGAAAACTTCGTTAAAAGGTAGACGAGGAAGAGTCGTAGGATCACGGAGACTGGAAGGAGCCATCCTTCAAAAGCGGTATATTGTTGTGCCCGAAAAGCCACTAAAAGGGTAATTTGGAAAGAGTCAATGAGAAAGGTCAGGATGACCAGGAGCCCAACGAGAGCTTGGGAAAATTGTCCTTTTGAAAAATAGAGAAAAATAACTGCTAAAAACCCCAAAGCAAGACCATGGAGGAACTTAGCCGTTAAGGCGATGCCAGTGAGCTCTTCTAAGCGATTTCGAGCTGTGGCCCCCTGCTGAAAGAGATACTCCGTGGTTCCCCAGTTTCCCACTACCATCAAGAGGGATGCGATAGCGGTAAGAAAGGCATAGAATCCTAAGTCAGAAACCGTTAGAACGCGGGCAAGAAGAAGAAAGACAAAAAAGCTTCCCACCGAAAAAACGATCTTGCCTGCCATGAGAAATGCCGTATTCTCGAGGAAGCCACGGGCTTCTTTAAAAGAAAACGATTCGAAATTTAATGAAGCCACGAAAACGACACCCTTGCTTATTTTGTTGAAAGGTCATGGTAGATTGTTTCAATTTGCTTGCCCAGGGTTTTGGCGGAAAAGTGGGAATGTTCCGGTAGGGTCGATGAAGTGGTCAGCCTCAATGTTCGAAGAGAAAGTTGAGCTAAAATAGCGTTGGCGAAGATCTGTTCATCTTCTTCCACAATACTACCTTTTTCCGGTGAATCAATGAGAGAGCCAACGTCACCCACACGTGTGGTGACGACAGGAAGTCCGATGACCAAGGCTTCTTTGATCACAATCGGACTGGCTTCGCTCTGAGAGCAAAGGGTGAGCACATCTGCGGCAGCCATGAGCGTGGGCATGGCAGAATGATGGACTGTGCCAAGAAAGCGCACATTTTTCAATCCAAGGTTTGTCGCGTATTGCTTGATTTCAATTTCTGCCTCACCTGTTCCTGCAATAAGCAAAATGGCATTAGGAAGGCGTTGTTCAATGTGGAGGAATGAACGAAGGAGGAAAGGGATATTCTTAATTGGCGCTAACCTTCCAACAAAAAGAATGACGAGTTGATCTGGAGTGATTTGGAAATGTGACCTGGCCTCTTCACATGTCGTAGTAATTGCAAAGGAGTCATCGACAAACGATGGGATGACGGTCAATTTCTTGGAAAGCCATTGGTAAGGGTATCTTGCCTGAAACTTTGCTGCCGTCTGCGCATCAACGGCAATGATGTGGTCAATACTGGCTAAGCAACTGATTTCGATGGTTCGAAAGAAAGGGGTGACGAGCCACTTCAGCAGTTGGCTCTTTTCCTGTAGCCGCAAGAGAGTATCCCCATGAAGTGTGCACACCAATTTTGTTCTTGGAGAAACCAATACGAACGGGATGGCAAAATACGCCCGATGAATATGCGCAATAGATGATGTTGGCAGGCGGTGACGGAGTAAGTAAGATATGATGCCGCCGAACACTCTAGGCCACTTAGCTGAGTAGGGGGCGATAGGGATGAATTGGATATTTGCGTGAGAGGTAGGTGTGTAGACGCCTTTGCCAAGAAAACATATAGGCCAGCCACGATCAGAAAGGAAATGCACGAGAGTTTGAACGTAGCGATTTCCGCCTCCCTGTTCTCCGGGATCAAGGTTGGTTTGGTAGGCCATGATAATTGTGGTTTTGCTCATGATCGGGCAAGAGACATGTGTGCAACTATTTTACGCATCGATGAAGATTTTAACCTTTGTGTATATAACCGAAGCATAGATCTCCATCTTAATGAAATGGATGGATTTGTTCTCTTTACCATATTCTGGTAAGGGAATAATTTTTGTTCTAGTGTTTTGATTTCTCTCGCCCTGTTCGAGCTTGTTGAGTTTGCGGGTTAAGTTAAAACGAAATAACCATGGCATCAATAAAATCAAAGAGAGCATTTTTACCGTCTGTTACTGATTCAGATGGAGGGTTTTCAAGATTTGTGATTGGGTGCTTTCAAATGAACCGTTATTGTCAATAATCGTCCAGCCCTGTTGCTCCCCGAGTGTTCGATAGTACTCTAGGCGAGTTTGCAAGTGTATATCGTGAATCAGTTCTGGGCGAGTGTGGATGATCTTGTCGTAGGTCCGGTCTATTAAAAGCATCTCAACAGAATTGGGCATTTGGACGGTATAGAGTTTCCCCAGCCATGTTTGTGGAAGATTGGACAGATTAGTGTCTGCCATCACGTCGACCAGTGTATCCCAAGGCCCTCGCTCTCCAATGACTACATCGCAAGGTGAGCCTCGCTTTATTTTTTGCCATGTGGCGACATTCACGTCGATCATTTGCAAAAATGCAAAAATCTCGCGGAAGACATATAAATTCTGGAAATCGTGGAATCCAACTTTTTTCCCACTAATAGTTTCATAGCGATTATGTCCTGTAAGCCGAGTAATGGCTAAGAGAGGTTTTGAGGTGTAATTATTAAAACGTGACCAGACTGTTTGAACGTGTAATCCTTGATTCAGGAAAAATGCTGAAAGCCATCTAGAAAGAACAGTTTTACCGACTCCGTCAACGCCAGTTAGAAAAATAAACTTTTGAGTGTGACGGCCAGACGCTGGAAGCATAAGTATATCTTTACCCAACTGGGCATATTGAAAAATCAGTCGATCTTCCAATAAGGCATTTGATTTATTAATAAGACAGAAAGAAGCTTAATCAATTGATAGCTAGGGACGGGGAGCATTCTGTTGTTCTCGTATATGTTTTAGGCTAATGATATTAAAAAAGCCTTATTCACATAAGGAGGGCTAAGAAGAAAGCGTTTGAATGAATGATAGGCTTTAGATGGTTTTAGTAAGACTGGGCAGGCATGAGAACTGGGCCCTTGTCCTTAGGGAGAAGGGCCCAGAATTTTTCAACAAAACTAGCTGAAACTATCAGGGAAAGGATTGACCAACCTGAGGAAACTCAATGCCATTTGAGTCAATAATAGCCATGATATGATTGGTGCCTCGTCGTTCATCACGAATCACAAGTTTGCCGTTATCTACTGATAAGGAAATCGAAGCTGTCTGACGATCATTTAAGGTAATCCCTATGGGTCGACCGGCATTAGCTGTACCTGCACCAAACTCAAATAAACCTCGGGTTTGGTTAGCCACTTCAATGGCTTCTATTGAAGCGAAGGGTGGAGACTGCCCGTTTCCAAATTGCAACACGCTAGATGTTGGTCCTGGCTGAATACGAAACCGCATGTCGACGTCCCCATGCTTTCGATGCCCAAAAGCCATTCCACTGTCCCGAATGGATTCGACAAAATCATCAACGAACGTTTCTGCTTTAGAAACATCTACCGAAAAAAACGCAGTTGCTAAAATCGAACCTAGTAGGAAATAACTCCATTCTTTTTTTGATGGTAACATTGGCTCGTGCTCCTATCTTTTTCTGGGGGAAGGTGAATGAAAAAGGGGGATAGTCATCATAACTAAGAAATATAATAGATTACGTTACAAGCAAATGTTTTGGAAAGTCTGAGTGGAGTGAATCTGAAAATCAAAGATATGAAGATTTTCATTATATTACAATAAAAGATACTCATAAAAGCAACCATTTGACCACTCAATTTCATCACATCTGCATTTTTATGCAGGTCAATCAACGCCCCAGAGTGACGTGGGCCTTTTAAACCGTTCCGAAGTCTATGCTGCAGGATTAGGGGTATCAAAAGGAGGGGATCATGCCAAGTGTGAAATACTCCGCCGAACAAATCACTCACAAACTCCGAGATGCCGAGTCTTATTAGGCCAAAGGCAGATAGTCAAAGATATTTACTGGAAGTGGAATATCACGAACTCCACCTACTAAAGCTGGAGTCAGGAATATGGTGGTCTCAAACGCAATAAGGGGAAACGGCTGAAGGATTTGGAGCGCGAGAACGCCCGGTTGAAGAGAGCCGTCACAGACCTGACCTTGGCTAAATTGATATTGAAGGAAGCAGTAGAAGGAAACTTCTAAGCCCCACCAGACGGCGGTGGGCCGTCCTCACGATCGGATAATGGGGGCGGTGGAACGGCTTATGTGTCAGGTGTTGGGGCAACCTTGTTCCACTCAACGGTATCAGACTCACGTTGGTGGGGATAGAGCAGCCTTAACCAAGACGATTGTGCGGTTGGCTCGGAAGTCTGGGCGCTTTGGCTATCGTCGCATCAGGGCGTTGTTACGAGTCGAGGGCTGGCGAGCCAATCATAAGGACACCTCTAAAAACCGTCTTTTTCGGCAATTGCGGCGTCACGCTCGTTCTCAAATCCTCATGTATTCGCCCATACACTGCGGTTTTGCGCGCGTGGCTTCCTCGCACTTACCAAAAAATACTGGTTTTTAGAGGTGCCCATAAACGAGTCGAACGCATTTGGCGGCAGGAGGGCTTAAAAGTGCCAAAGAAACAAGACAAACCGTGGCGACTGTGTGGCAATAAAGACTTGTGTGGCCGGCTCCGGCCTCAAGACCGCTATCATATCCGGTGTATGATTCCGTGACCACTCGAACACATGAAGGCCGCCCGCTCCGTTTACTCTCCATTGTGTATGAATACACATGGGAATGGCTGGCCATCGAGGTAGCTCGCAGGCTCCTGGCCGATGATGTGCTGCATCGACTCGCCGAATTGTTTCTGCCACACGGACGCCCGGCGTATATTCGTTCGGATAACGGGCCGGAGTTTACTGCTAAAGTCGTTCGGCAGTGACTCAACTAGCTAGGAGTGGCCCCTTTTTTTTTAATGCATCCTTCCACAAGGATGCTACGTCATTCCAGGAGCATAATCCCTCGAATTGCTTGTGACATGCTGTTTGTAATTCCTTGACGGTTTGGTTGTCTTGAGCGAGACATGTTATCGCTTGTTGTAGCGAAGGCACATCGGCCTGTTGGATAACCAGTCCTCCTTTTCCAACGGTTTCTGGAAGACCGTCAATATTGGTGACAATGGCAGGTGTTCCGCAGGCGATGACTTCCATGACTGACACTGGTAACTCTGAAGGTACCAAGATAAAGGGAAGGACGACAGCGGTGGCCTGTTGAATTTCCATTTTTAACTCTTCCTGGGAAAGCCAGCCGCCTTCAACCTGCACTCGGTCAACGATATTCCAATGGACCAACCTTTGTTGGATATAGGCTAAATCCTGTTCAGCTGCTCCCCTTGCCAAAATTCGGAGTGTGGCTTTGGTGAAATGGTGTCTTGAAAAGGCTTCCAGAAGAATTTCGAATCCGCGAATTTTTTTGGCTGACCCCAAATAGAGAAAAGTTGCGTCCAGGGTCGAGATGTCTTTCGTTTTGTCAGTGTTCCATATGTCGTGGTCGAGTCCTGGCGGAATAACATGAACAGATGGATGAGATCCAATCTTGTTTCGTATGGTGTTGGCTGTATTGTGGGATTGGCAGATTACGCCTTGAAAACCACTTTGTAGTTTCTTGGCCCAGAAAGAAGGTGGAGCGAAGAGATGCCGGCCGAATTGCCATTGATCGTGAATTGTTAAATGGGGTAGTGCCTTTAAAATTTCTGAAGAAGAATAAAAGGGGTAGGAGAGGTAGGCAAACAACGGACTCTGTGTATAGCGCTGATACCAAGCTGTCGAAAGAAGGCTTAAGGGAGTCACTGTGGTAATGACCGCATCGCTTTTAATTTTTTCGAGAGTCTGGAGAATAATGGGCGACTCTTTTCCTTTGAGGCTTGGCACCAGATGAATTTCTGCACCTGATTCATGTTGTTCGAGGGAGCTATCGGTCAGGATATGAACGCAATGTCCCATAGCTTTCCAGGCCTGAGTTAAACGATGAACCGTTAGCCAGGGCTGAAGGCGAGTCACGCCCTTGTGGAAACCTGGAAGACAAAAGGTAATGATCATCTTAATCTATCGTACTCTGGAGGAGCCACCGGAAGAGGGAGTGGTGTTCGAGGTATTTTTGACAGTTGAGGCGATGTGGGTAAACCATTCAGTTGTTTGTGTGACCATGGATTCCACGAGAAATGTTGTGATAAAACGTTTCCTGGCCGCTTTGGCAAGTTCTGTCCGTAAGCCAGCACTTGCAATCAATTGTTCAATGGCTTGAGCGAGGGCGGTGGAATCATGTGGCGGGATGATCAACGCTTCTTGCTCATGACGGACCGATTCAGTATTGCCCCCGACATTTGTGGCCACAATAGGTTTTCCCGCTCGCATAGCTTCCAATAAGGCAATAGAATGGCATTCGGCCAATGATGGTAAGACGAAGATGTCAAAGGCTTGGAGGCATGAGCCAATATCTGGCCGATATCCGACAAACTGGATAACTGTCTCGAGCTTCAATTGATGCACTTGTTTTTGTAACCCAGATTCAGCAGTCCCAGTTCCAATCACAATCAGTTTCAGATGTGGGTACTTGGGACTAAGATAGGACATGGCCTCAACGAGATACGATAACCCTTTCACTAGCTCTAATCTGGAGGCAATGCCTAAGACCAGGTCTGAATCCTGAAGGTTCCATTCTTTCCGGATGCCTGCCCGGTCCGTTACATCTGGCGTAAGATCCTGGATGCCATTATGAATTATCCGAATCTTATCAGCCGGCACGCCCTTGTTGACTAAATAGTTTTTGCAGAAATGACAAATGGTCACGGTGTGACTGGCAATATGCTTAATGAAAAAATCCGTAAATCGATTGAACAGCGGACCGATGAATTCTCTGTTCTTGGTCGTTGGATGGTAGGGCCCGTGGTAGGAACACAGGAGTGTTGGCCGCAGCGTGAGAAATGGGCGTACTATCCAAGCGAGAAAATGCGCGTTGTATCCATGAGACATGATGACGTGAGGTGGATGCTGCTTCAGGATACTCAAGAGACGGGGTAGCCAGGTTAGATCAAGGCGGGACGAAATACGAATCTCAGTAGGTTTGATTTCTGCGAAAGCTGGAATATCGAGTGGCCAGTTAGATTGCCGAATGCACAGATACTGAATTTCGAAGGGGCCTTGCTCCTGGATACCTTTCATGAGGGAAGCATACTTTGCCACCCCTCCATGAAAGCCCCAGTGTAGGCTGACAATGCGAAGGGCTTGGGTCTTACTTGGGGGCATGCGTCGTGGTGTTTGTTAAGCTGTTGAGGTGAAGAGGGGAGTTCCCTGGATAGGCATCTTCCAATGCTTGGGCTCGCTTAAGGAGAAAAATTGGTCTCTCATCTTTTCTGAGCTTCTTCTGAAGGAACGTCACGCCGTCAGATAAAAAAATATCCATTGGTTGATGGGCTATGAGGGCCAGCCATCGTTCCCGTCGTGTTAAAGCCACGGACTTCAGTAAATTCCAGAATCCCGGAGCACGAATAATTCTAAGATCAACATCGCTCTGCCGGTGCCATTGCCCTCTCGTGGGGCTCCCAAAAATAGCGAGACCCTCGATACTAGCGTTGGGCCGTAGGCGTTCGGCCATTTGGTTCAGATAGTCACAGGTAGCTTGATCGCCCTGATTCTGAAGGCCAGGAATGGCAAATAAAATTAAGGCCCAAATATTTCCATTCGTGATCCATTGCAGTGTGTGAATCGTGAGAATCGAGAGCAAGAAAAGCCAGCTAGAGAAAAGAAGGTGTCCTTCCGTTATCCAACAGATAAGGCTATAGAGCAGGATGATTTCTAGACCTTCCCAAGCAACTCTTGACCAAAACTCCCCTCGGTCCATATAGACCAAACCTTGGTTGAGCCAATTTCGGGGAATATTGATGAGGTGAAACTTTTTATCGCGTGAGGATTTTTGTTTCGGCAATTTTGAAAAGATAGACATGGAAATCAAATCAATTATGAAGTGGTTGGTCCTTGGAAAGGGTATGGCACTGTCGACGAAAAGTATGGATGTTCTTTCCATGAGCAACAGGCGTATGTAAATTTTTTACCATAGAAGACAGAGGATGTATATGAATAGTGCGTGAGATGCCTAAATTAAAAATCGTTTTTGCTAACACAGAATATTTTTTTGTGGCTACGTTTGAAGTTTAGATAAAAATGAAGAAATGAGTTGAGGAATACGACAGGGGGGAGGAGCCTTGGGTTGAGCTTTCTTCATTTGCGCGATACTTTGTGGAAGTTGAGTGATGTCATCAAGGGTGGCAATAAGGCCCTGTGAACTTAATTCCTGCACTAATTCCTCCTGATAATCCTGGCATTCCCCAAGTTCTCGTTTCCGCGGAACGGCTAAAATAGGTATGGGTGCGGCCAGACCATCGCGGATACTTCCAAACCCTCCATGACAAATAAGAAGATCAGCTTCCCTAAGTTTGCCGAAGATAAAGTCTCTTGGGACAAATCGTGCAAATTCACAATGGATCGGTTCATAGGGGGTATTGCCTAATTGAACAAAAACCGTCTCTCCTGATTGTTCTGCATAGATATCGACCCCTCGGACGAGTCGTTCAAAAGAATAGGGGTTTGTGCCGACCAAGACGACGATCACAAAAGCGGTCCTCCATGGACTGCTTTGGGGAAATCTTTGAGGAGGGGTTTCCATTGCACAATAAAGAGGTCTGCATATTTATAGAGAAACTTTCCCGTTGCGGAAGGCGTTGTGACTCGTGCGCCGGATTCAATGAAAATGAGTTTGGTGCCAATCAGTTTTCCCAGTAATGAACACGCGATTGAAATGCCGCCTCCGGTATTAATGATGGCATGAGGCCTGGTGCGGAGCATGATATATACACTTTGAAATCCATTGAGGATAAACTTCCACCATTCTTTATGAGGATCAATGACATAATAGCGGCGTTCGTCTTTTAGGGTCTGATCAGAGTGGGGTAATTTGAATGTCACAAAAATGCGTTCCATGGGGACGCCCTGAATAGCTTGAAAGGCTTCGGTAAGGTGCCCGCCGCCGGCAGCAATGATGAGCACCCTGGGAAGACGTCTTTTGGAGGCGGAGTTCATCTGGTGTAGATATCTTTTGATGAATAAGGAGTGAAGGACGGTGATGCATCGGAGTCCAATGCAGGGAGAACGAGGGGATATTCCTGACGGGGGTAGGGTTCAAAGGTGGAGGGGGGTAGCTCAGTTGGTGAAGATGACGAATCTGATGGCTGCGTTTTTGAGCAAAGCGAAAATCCAAGTGCCATAAAGAGTAATGCTCCCATAGATTTATATTTTTCAAACATATTGTCCACCATCCCTCCTAGGGCATAGAGAGTGAGGAAGCTTGTAAAGATTCCAGCGATAATGAGATGTTCTGATGAGCTTGCCGAGCGAATGCCTTGGATAGCCAAAATCCACATCTGTGTTAAAGCCACAAGAAAAAGGATGACTCCCACCCATCCTAATTCGTAGAGAACTCGGAGGTATTCATTGTGGGGGATCCCGCCCACCTTCTTGATAAGATCAATTTCGGCGCTGCCTAGGCCATGCCCATACACCATGGCTAAGCCGTTTGTGGATTCATTCAGAATATAACCCCAGAGATCTTGTCGCCCCGAATACTCAAAGCTTTTCCGCAATTGTTCTGTTTGAGTTTTTTGTGCAACGCCTTTGTATTGAGTTCCAAAGACACGCTGATTAAGGGGTGCATAGAATAGGACCGCAATGATCAGTCCTCCAATCAGCACGCTTGCTAAGCCTATCCGTTGAATTCCTGATTGTTTGGTATTGCCGAATACTTCAAATACGATTAAAGCCCCGGCCAAAGCGACGATAGCTCCTCGAGTGACAGTCATAAGAACCTGCAGTCCAAAGAGTCCGCAAAGGAGTGATGAAGAAATTTTTCGATCGGTGAGCCAAAAACGGATGTATGCGATGATACAAAATATTCCCATCAGATAGGCATGGCTGCTGGTGGATCCTAGGCCTGTGAGTCGTCGGACGCCGACTGATTCCTTGCTGGCTGAGGGGTCAAGAAAGGTCCAGGTGGCAATGATGACGCCAAGGCCCAATAAGAGGTTGAATGATTGGTGAATTTGTTTCATGGAAGGGTTGATGTGAAGGACAAGGAGGAAAATCAGGAGAGGGTAGGTCAAGCGAACGAGCATTCGGAACCCGGAAAAACTTCCGGTCATTCCAAACGCAATCGCTGAGACAAAAGCCAACCCTAGAAAAACCCACATCCAGGAAATGCTGTTTTTGGATACGTGCCCTTGGGGTTGAGTGAAAAAAAGATAAACTACAATGGCAGCACTCAGTGCAAGGACCACAAGAGTATCCAGCCCTATCCTGCCTAGGCCAGGGAGCACCAGTTCAAAGTCAGCCCAATATCCAAGTGGAATGAGTCCGAATGTAATGCTGATTAGGAGGAGCGGCATGGCTGCGGTTTGTTCGTTACAACTGTTGTTCTTGAAAACATTTTTTTGGAATTGTGTTTACTCGAAGCATGTTGCGTGGGGTTTTTAAGCCATGAGGTATTAGCAAGCGGCTCTTTAATAGGGAACGTCCATGGGGTTAACCTCAATGACCCTAAGATTTCAAAGAGATGCTCGAGTGACGAATCGGTTGATTGGTGAGCTTCTTTTTGAAGAATCCTAGGACAGTGAAAGGCTGAAGATCGGCTGGTTCCTTAAAAAGTCTTACAACGTCGCCAAAACGTCTTTAGCTTCTTGCAGGCCGTCAAAAGCCACGTTTCCTTTCACGGCTTTTTGTAAATAATTCTTTGCCTCAATTGGGTCGCCAACTTTTAAGCTGACCAGACCCATATGATAGTTGAGTTGTGGATGGTCTGGGGCTTTGGCAATGGCTTTACGCATGATGCTGAGGGCTAGCTGGTCATGCCCCATTTTATAGTAGACCCACCCGAGAGTATCCAGCAGAAGCGGATTTTCCGTTTTGGCTTCAAATGATTTCGTTAAGTCCATGGCGCGCTCCAGGCTGGCGGGATCGCCTTTATGATTCGCCAACAAAAAGGCTAAGTTGTTCGCGGCTCCGATGATCTTCGGATTTTTCTCCAGAACGATTTCATATTCCTTGATGGCTAAATCGTGGCGTTGGTGTTTTTCATACATCAGCGCCAGGAACATACGAAGGGAAAGATTGTCTGGGTTATGGGATAGGCCACTGAGGAGGGTGGAAAAGGCTTCATCCTGGTCTCCCTGCCTGAGGTGGAGGTTGGCCCAATCCTGCCATGGGGGAATCCAGGCCGGATTGATCTCGGTTTGTTTGGCAAACGCGGCATGGGCTTCGGAATAGTGTTTCTTTTGCATTTGGAGGGCCGCCAGAAAGCCATTGGCAAACGGGTGAGCAGGATCGCTCTCTGCAAGTTGACGGAAAAATTGGCGAGCCTGAGCATTCTTTTTCTGTGTGGTATAGGTGGCGACCAGCGCGGTCAGTGGAACCATATTCTTCGGCTTTTCCTTGTGGGCTCGTAGAAAGGCTTGAGAGGCCTGGTCTAGCTGTTTGCGAGCGAGAGCCAATTGCCCGTTGGCAATCTCAAATGCAAAGAGAGATATCTTGGCCTGTTTCAGCCGAGTTAAGGTGTGTTCAGTGGCTTCCCAATTACGTTGCCTGAGGTGCAAACTAAAGAGGGTTTTCAGGCTTTCTAGATGATTGGGTCGATCCTTCAGGATAACATTCAGATGTTCGAGAGCTTTGGGGATATTTTGTTCGGCCATGGCGATGCGGGCCATGGCCATTTGTGCCTCCAGCTCGTGAGCATTCAGCGAAAGGGCTTGCTCAAAACTTTCCTGAGCGAGTTCGCGATCCCCAGCGATGAGATAGCCTTGTCCTAAGAGACTTTGTATGCGGCTGGAATTCGGATCATCTTTTAAGACGGCTCGGAAAGCTTGAACGGCTTCTTCGCCTTCCCGTTGAGCGAGCGCTATTGTACCTTTTAAAATCAGGGCCTGGGGCTGGCGTGGACTTTCTTTAAGGACAGCTTCCAATTTGGCCTGCGTGGAGACCAGGTCTTGTTGGGCCCAAGCCATCTCAGCCAACATGACCTGTGCTTGCAAGCCTGGAGCCGTGTTTTCCTCGTCCGAGACAATCTCTTCGTACACCTCACGGGCTTTTTGGTCTTGCTGGTTGCGCTGGTAATCTTCGGCCAAGGCAAAGAGGACTTTTGTTGAATGTGGAAGCGCTTCCCGCGCTTTCAGCAGCGTAGCTTCCCGTTCTGTCTTATCGACATGCTGGATGAGGGCCACCCATCGTTCTTCACTTTCAGGCTCAAGGTCCACGGCTTCTTGCAAGAGGCTCGAGGCTTTGTCCGGCATGTTAAAGAACACATAGACCTGCGCAAGTTTTTCTCGATGCCCAAAAACGGTTGGTTCAAGGTTGATCAGTTGGCGATAAACCGGTTCAGCGTCGGTGATGGCCTCAGTGCGGACATAGGTGAGAGCCAAGTTGCTCATGAGGTCGATGTTTTGAGGATGTTGGCTGATCCCTTCCTTCAACAGAGAAATCGATTGCGCAAATTGTTTTTCGGCTGAAAAAACGGCGGCCAGTAAAATGAACGTATCCGGTTCAGTGGGTTTCAGGCTGAGAACGGCCTGAGCCTGGGTAAGGGCCTGGGAGGCATCGCCTTTCGTATGAGTCAAGGTGGCCTGGAGGGCGAGACCGGCCGTATCCTGAGCATTGAGTGCGAGCAATTTTTGCACGACATCGCTTAGCTCGGACTGTTGGTTTCCGGCAAGATAAAAGCGTCCAAGGCGAACCATGGCCAGATGGTGGGTAGGGTCAAGCTCGGATGTTTGAAAATAATGCCCAAACGCCTCCTGCCAATTTTTTTCTTTTTCTGCTACTTGAGCCAAGAGGAAATAAATCTTGGCATCTTTAGGGTCAATTTTGCTGGCATTTCGTAAGGAGACGCGTGCTTTGGGAAAGTTGCCGGCCTCTATATAGTCTTCTGCTTCGCTCAAATAAGCAGCTTTTCGTTCTTCCGCACTTCCACAGCCGAACAACATCAGAGACAAGAGTAACAAAGCGACAAAGGGAATAAGCCGAAAAAGAGAAGGCTGGAAGATGGATGGGGTCATTGGCAACATATCTGGTTCCTTCACGTCCTTGTGAAAATAGATGCAATAATTAATGAATGAACGAGAGCTTAACCTACTATCGGTCAAAAATCACAAGGAATTCAGTGTCAAAAGGCAATCTATTGCTTGAGGCAATTTGCCAGGTGTATCGATCGTAATAGCGAGGGAGTGATGGGTTTGTTGACGAAGTAAATAGACTAATAGCGGTGATTTGAAATATTTGCCGTGAAATCATCAAGCCTTCTGAAAGAATACAGCAAAGCCTAGTCTGTCTCAACCTACAGCCTACTCATTTCTTTTGTCGATCGTCGTGTTTAATTGTTGGCAATGAGGAAGAGCCCCCCTTTTGAGGTATGTCGTAGTCTATGCACTTTGGCTATGCTCTTTTTCAACTTGAAACGCACCTGAGAGTATTCTGCTCCATGGAACGTGCGTTTGCGCGTGACATCAGATCGGAATGTGCGAGGTAACTTTGGGATGTGTCTGTGAGTCATTTAACACAAACGTTGTATCAAGTGATCACAAAGAGTGTTCATTATGAAGCAGTATTTGGGAAGAGTGGGATGTTGATCTATGGGTGGACTCGTTTTGGCGTTGGTGCTCGGTATAGGGCCAGAGTGAGTCAGGCGGCGACGGTGCACGTTGGTTCCGGGAGCTTGTTTGTTGGAAGTGGGCTTTGGAGCCGGTTGTCCGACTGGCCCGCATTCTATAGATAGTAAGAATGGGATGATCGTATTATTGACACAACATTCTCAAAAGATGCATTATCTATCAATAATACCTAAGAACTGTGTAAAATATGCCTTTGCGTGCATGATCAGAAGGCTATCCCCATCTTTCCTTTTTGATTATTTAAAAAGGAGCCTGTTTTGATGAAATTTACTAAATTATCTCGCTGAGGAGGTCTATCCAGCCATAGGGATGTTGTGGCTTTGGTGAAGCAAGAGACTCGTGATCAGGTATGGCAGCAAGGGAAGTCATATGAGGAATGAGGCGCGTGGGATTAGTTGGAAAATATTGTCATTATTTCTATTTTTCTTCTCCACTAACTCATCGCGTTTTTTCTCAGTAGACCTTCCCAATCGACAGGCCTGAGTCTCTTAGATTCAAGTGTCTCTTCATCTGCGGCTCTATCATTGGTCAATGCATCGAACAGAAAAACATCTGATAGATGACGTTGCCCATGGCGTGGGCAAGGTATTCTTCAATTTTTTCAGTCGTGTTTCAACGTGAAGGAGTAATTGATTTCTGCGTTGTGCATGTTTATTGATGGCATGAGATGCCAAATTTACGGAGTACATGAAAACGAGACCACCCATAAAAATCATAACCCTATTCTTATCTTAATAAATGGTTGTTGACTTTTTATTCCTGAAAAGTTGGACACCACGGAAGTCTTTATATTTTTATATTAGAGGAGCATGTATGATGAAACTTTCTGAACAGAAACTACGCTGTGGACAGGTCATCGGCCTGGGTCTGGCGTTAGCCCTTGGCATGGGTGCCAGTATCAGTCAAGCCGCCAGCATTGGCCTCGCCCCACATACTGGGTCGTTTAGTGGTGGAGGTAACGGCAATACGTTCCAAGACACAGCGGTCGATTCGGCTGGCGATACTGTCACGATGACCCTGTCAGCATGGTCGTGGACCGGGTCAACCTGGCAAACAGCGATTCTTCAATCATTCGGCACTAATGGCTTTGGGGTATGTAATCAAAAAGAGCAAACCGCCTGCACCTCACCTAATCATACCGTTGATAACTGGGGTAATACGGACTTTGTTCTCATAGAATTCGACAAAGCGGTCACACAGGCCCAAGTTAGAATCACGCCATTTGGTCCGGCTTTCGATGGTGATGATACGGACGTGTCATATTTTTGGGGGAATGGAGATGCAGATCTGGATGGCGCAAATCTGAATAATATTGCCCTTCCAAATCAAACGAACGACAATGGTCCTGCTTTTAGTAGCCGTAACGTGCCCATTCAGTTAGCAGGCATAGCCAATCCGACTGACTGGATTCTTTTTGGCGCATCCTTGCCGAATGCTGATGGACGGTTCGACGAGTTTAAAATCAAGTCTGTTGGTTTTCAAACCCCAATTCCAGCCGCTGCGATACTCTTCGGCACGGGGTTAAGTAGTCTGTTGGTATTAGCACGGCGGTCGGCCAAAAAGGCGTAATTGATTGTATGAACGAATGTTCGAGTTTTCTGATCTCCAGGAAGTGTTTGTAGAGCCGGTGCGCCTGCTACAGGGGCACGATCTTCTGCCGATGGCAGAGAGAAGTTCAGGAAAGAGCAGAATTTTTCCTTTGATTATTCATACTTGTAGAAAGGGATTATGATGAAAAAATTACCGTTAGTATTATTGAGTGCAAGTTTGCTGGTTGGTGGCTTTCAAGCCACGAGTCAAGCGGCGATCTTTGATTTTGTGGCGGAAGCTGCTGGGGACGAGCGTACGTTATTAGAAGATGGCGCGGCGAATGTCTTCTCGAACGCTGGCGTGACAGTGACATTGACCGCCAACAATCTCAATGGAGCAGGGAATCCGCTTCCCTATTTGGATGACGTAATTAATCCGAACCTGCCCGGAGGCTTGGGTGTGTGCCAGTCATTCCTAGGTGATTGTGGCAGCGACGATAATATTACACAAGGTGAAATCATCACGTTGTCTTTTGATCAAGAGGTTACCCTTGGTCCTCTGCGTTTATCAAATGGGGAGCATCTCCCAATTTTCACTGGAAACTTTGGAATTGTGATTGATGATGCTCCTAGCCTAGCTAATTTTTCAAATCTTGCCAATCAATATACTCCGGTTGATCCGTTTCTCACGCAATTGACGGGGACGGTGTTTCATTTTGTGGCGAATTCAACCCTGAGCGGAGTAGTATCCACTGACCGCCAGCTTTACCTCAATGTGGTCAATGCGACGCCAGTGCCGTTGCCTGGAGTCGCTGTCCTTTTTGGGACAGGAGTGGCAGCCTTAGGCTGGTGGCGTCGAAAGATGGCCTCTCCTACTGTGGCGTAAATTCGTAAGACGTTTGTTGTTGGGGGTCATATGAGAACCCCAGGCTCTTTTTTATGGAGCCTGGGGTTCTTTTTGTTCTCAGCAACAATTTGCAGGGGTCTCGTCTTGTAACGGTCAGCGGGCGTATGTCGAACATTCCTTCTTCTTGAGGGTAGAAGGTGAGGATGAGGGTGAAGACTCAACGAGCTCGCTACAGCATCATGCTGTGCCGTGGGGAGGAATTATTGGGGGACGTAGGGATCTAACGTGGAGTGGACGACTGTCGCAAATTCCCGCACATGCTCTGTGAGATCTTCGTCACGCACAATTGAAGGAATTGGAGCCATGACTCGGACTAAGGCCCCGTCCGTGCGCCCTTGGGTCAGGGCATCCCATAACAAATACCACTTGACCAAGTATTCATTGGTGACAATGCGATGGCGTTGATGAAACCAATACAGCATGAGTTGTCGTTGGTGGCCTTTTTTGATAATGGCCAGGTTCACCACAGGCGGGTTTTCCGATTGCGGATGGGCATTGAGCGCCACAGGTACTTGAGAAGCGAACACCCAGCCACCGCCGGGTAGGCAGCTTTGTGGGGAATGGATGGATTGTCCGGCGCTTTGTGAGCGGTAGTACGCCACGTAGAGATTGATCGGGGGGAACGGACTCGTGGGTTCCTGATATTCAGCAAGGATATAGTCGTCAAGTCGCAGGGCATCAAGATAGATTTGGTCAAAGGTTAAGGGAGTGCCAGTCCACTGTTCAAGGGTTAAGGGAAAGTCAAGAAATGACTGCCTTGGTGGAGGGTTTTCCTTCCCCGCCTCGAGGTTGCTGGAGAGGAGGCCTAGGATGAGAATGACGGCCGCTCCTCCAAACAAAGGCCAGGGTATTGTTCGTTGGGATGTGGCTGCGGATTGGACTGACGTTTGGAGGATTTGAGAGGAGGGGACCTCATCTAACGCTCGGAACCAGTTACTGGTCTTGTGTTCTGATTGCCGCGAACATGTGTGCAAGAGCCACATTTCTATTCCCAATAGGACTAACCCAAGTAAAAAGATGACCCAGCCTTCAAAGAAATGCAAGAACCCTTTGGCTGCTCCCTGGCCAAATGTATCAACCAAGAGCCCGATAATCCCGATCCGAAATCCGTTAATGAAGATAGCAATGGGGATGCTGGAGGAAAAAATCACGACGCGTGTCCATAGGGCTCCCTGGAAAAAATAGGCACAGAGGAGGGCCAGAGTCATGAGGGGAAAGATATATTGCAGGCCGCTACAGGCTTCGACGACTTGGAGTTGTAAGGGGCCAAGATCGATGACATTTCCGTCCTGATAGGCGCTGACCCCCATGAGTTGCAGGCAGCCCACCCCCAATGTGCTTGAGATGAGCCGTAATTTGGTGGTCAGGCCTTGAAACAAAAATGCTGGCAGTGGAATAGTTGTTAAGAGAAGAAACCACGGAAAGGCGGTCAGGCGAAGTCCTGCAAAGCCCATCACTCCTAGAATGATTCCTCCGAGAACGATCCAAAGGGAGAGGTGTTGCAAAACATACAGTGAAGAGAGTTGTCCGGCCATCAGTATGGCCATTCCAGCGGTGAGCATGGGGATAGCCCACCAGCTTCCTACTCCCAACAGCGGAAGGAGATGGTGGCGTTTGACCCAGATTAAATAGAGGGCAATGGCCGGGACAAACAGGCCATGTCCATAGTTCTCATTATTCCACCACATGTTGAACAGGAAGATCAGGCTGTCCTGATACAAGAATCCAACGAGCAGAAGTAGTCCGCCGATGGCCATCAGTAGGAGAGAGCTACCTGAAGCATTGACTGGTGTGGGTGGCTGAGCTGATGGTTGAGTATCGGACATGGTTTCGAAGCTTGAAATGGATTGTTTTAGCTCGGGCTGTTGAACTTGGCCATTGTTCTCAACGGTACAAATGTACGAGTCTCACTTAAGAACGACGGATGTTCACATGTCTCAATCGGTAACGTTGTCCATCAATGGTATCAGACATTTGATCATAATGATGCTTTGAGAGGTTGTGTGAGAGCACGGGCCGATAAACATAGGTTTTCTTTGAGGAAATGCTGATTTCCCCTCTGTTGTTCATACATGGCTGTTCGTCATCCAGAGACTTGGTGTGAGCAGAGGTCGTTTTGAGCTTACTGGTCCTGGTGCAATACTTCAACTCGACCCTCTCTCCCTGACGCCATGGGCTTGAGGCCAGGCCTCGGTTGTTCTGTTGATTTCATGAAATTCTGGCGGTTAGAATGGAGCGCTCGCATTTTAATCACATCGAATACTCAAATTTTCCGCTGGTAACGGTGAAAAATTGAGAGCAAGGAATGAGGTAAGCGAATACCTAGATTGTTACATCCGTATCAGGATGCATTGAGTTGATAGGCATTGTTTTTTTCTTTTGTTAAGAATACGTCATGATAATGCGAGTCCTCTTCTTTGCACGTGCAGTCCTGGTACTGCGTCTCATGTAATTGTAAGGCGCTGTTTACCTGTCGATTGAATACCCCCTCTTCTGGATATTGGCACTTCTTTTTTTCCTCAAAAGTGTAGTATTCTTCGTGCAAAGTTGAACAATGGGAAGTTGGCGATTTTATTATTTTTTTCTTTATTTTATTTATTTGGATGGCTAGAAGCGTGAACATGAAGAGAATTTTACCAGTGGTCTTAGGCGCGGCGATGGTTTTTTCAGGCGGCAATGCCCTGGCGGCGCTGACCAGTTGTCCGCCAAGTGGTGGAAGTTCCTGTCTCGGGTCAGACTTTACCCCAACCTTGGACCAGGATACTGAAGCAAATGTTCTAACAGTTATTAATGCCAATCTCTTGGCAGGCGGTACTGCCCTTACCTCCCTCACACTTTTGGGCAAATCTGATGACCCCATTCCGTACGGAACAGGGGCGAATACATCTGCTACATCTGGAACATGGACTGCCCCGAATTCAGTAGCTTTTCTTTCGGTGAAAGCCAGCACAGATTTTAAGGTGTTTGATATTATGGGTGCAACGTCTGGGAGTTGGGATACACTTGGGATATTGAACGGTGGAGGCAAGCAACCCGATTTATCTCATCTCTCCTTCTGGGCGATTGATCCTGGAAATCAAGTTCCTCTTCCTGCTGCTGCCTGGTTATTCATTTCCGGTTTAGGTGCTTTGGGTGTGCTTCGTCGTCAACAAACAGCCTAATGGAATAACTCTTTTGCTGTTTCCATCGGTGTCGGTTCTCTCATTCGATGCCTTGCGTCAAATAAGGAGCCCCCTTCTTTTTGAAGAGAGAAGGGGGCTCCTTTCATTTTCTCTCCTTCTATCTATCGTGTGAGAACGTGGAGAATGGTTTGCCCTCATTCTGGTTGAGGAAATCACTCTTGAAGTCTGGTGTTACCTGGTAAATGTGGAAAAATAGGTCGGGGAGAGTGCTGGTATTCTGACATGCCTTTTTTCTTGACTCGTTGAGGTGTTGTCGACCCATGAGAATCATTTTCATTAATCGATTTTTTTATCCTGATCATTCAGCAACGAGTCAACTCTTAAGTGATGTGGCGTGGTTTCTTGCAAAGGAAGGGTGGGCTGTGCAGGTGATTTGTAGCCGGTATGGCTATGAGCAATCGTCTACTGCCTTTGCTTCTGCCGAAATCGTGGCGGGGGTGCACATCACGCGGATATGGACGACGGCATTTGGCCGCGGGTGGTTGCCTGGTCGCATGCTGGATTATATGAGTTTCTATGTGAGCGCGGGCTGGTGGTTGTTGTGGCATCTTCGGCGAGATGATTGCCTTGTCGCGAAAACCGACCCACCATTGCTTTCGACATTGGCCGCGCTGATAGGAAAGATTCGCGGGGCACGATTCATGAATTGGTGCCAGGACCTGTTTCCTGAGGCCGCGCGGGCCTTAGGCATTCCTGGAATGAATGGGCACCTCGGAACGTTTTGCCAGCAGCTACGAAATTGGTCATTACGGCAAGCGCAGACCAATATTGTGATCGGCGAACGGATGGCAGAATATGTGCGAGGGCAAGGTATTCGAGCTGCATCGGTGAGGGTTATTCATAATTGGGCAGATGGAAACCATATTCAGCCAGTTGACCCTCAAGACAACGAGCTTCGGCGGGAATGGGGATTGGAGCAGGCCTTTGTGGTGGGTTATTCAGGGAATTTAGGCAGAGCCCATGATGTGGACACATTTCTTCAAACGATGGAGGCGTTGAAAGACGACTCTGATATTCGATTTCTCTTTATCGGGAGCGGCAGCAATCTTCAAGCCCTGAAAGAGCAGGTGGCGATTCGTCAGTTGTCCAATGTGCTGTTTCAACCGTATCAACCACGGGATCAATTGAGGTTCAGCTTGGGTGTGCCGGATGTGCATTTTATTACGCTTCATCCAGAATTAGAGGGATTGATTGTGCCCAGTAAGTTTTATGGGATTGCGGCGGCAGGCAGGCCGACAATTTTTATTGGGGATGTGCATGGAGAAATTCCCAATATTTTACTGGATCATGATTGTGGATTTTCGGTGGCCATTGGGGAGGTGCAGCGTCTCGTTCACGTCATACGGCAATTGGCATCTGACGAGGAGTGCCGGCGGCGGATGGGGGGCAATGCAAGGGCAGTTTTTGAGGAACGGTTTGAGGCGAAGCTAGCCTATGGTCACTGGGAAAACGTTTTTGAGAAAGAGCGGTTGGTTCATGGAACGGGACGAGAGCAGAGCGTCTGACGTCCCGGCGTCAATAATCTAATTCGAGAAAACGCGATGTATTTTTTGGGCTTCATGATGGCTTTTGGTATTACCATGGCGTTAACGCCATTGCTCATTACTCATGCCACGACATTGGGATTTTTGGATACTCCCAATGAGCGCAAGCTTCACCAAATCCCTATTGCGAGAGGTGGAGGGGTCGCGTTTGCGATCGCAGTCTTAGGCACACTCATGTTTTGGGCCTCTCCCAATTCGTTAGTGAGAGCAAGTGTGGTCGGTGGGTTGATCCTTGTCATATTTGGACTGTGGGATGACAAGGTGAACCTTTCCTATCGGATGAAACTCCTTGGCCAATTTCTTGCTGCGGGAAGTGTGATTTGGTGGGGTGAGTTATATCTTCAACCGTTCCCTTTTTTCTTTGGGCAAGAATTGCCGACTTGGGTCACGATTCCTCTCACCACTGTCACCCTTTTAACCTTTATTAATTCTGTGAATTTATCTGATGGATTGGACGGGCTAGCTGGTGGGCTCTGCGTTATTAGTTTTCTTGCTGTCGGGTATTTAGCCTATTTGGTTAATGACCAGTTTGTGTTCTTAATTGCCGTTATTGTGTTAGGTGGGTTACTAGGGTTTCTTCGGTTTAATACGTTTCCGGCCAGAATCTTCATGGGGGATACTGGGAGCCAGTTTTTAGGGTTTTTTCTTGGCATTGCAGCATTACTCGTCACTCATCCTGTTCGTGGTCCCTACAGCCCCGCTATTTTATTATTTCTCTTAGGCCTCCCATTTTGGGATACCTGCTGGGTTATTGTCCGTCGGTTGCAGCAAGGGCGTTCTCCTTTTGCTCCGGACCAGGAACATCTGCATCACCAATTTCTTAAGGCTGGATTTGCACATTCTGAGGTGGTGCTGTTGGTGTATGTGCTGCAAAGTGCCTTAGTCGTATTTGGGTGTGTTGCGCGGTGGTGGCCTGATTTTATGGTTGTGGGCGCCTTCGCCTTGTGGAGTGTTGCCATGGCCCTGCTTGTTCGTGGCATTCATTCTCCTGGCGTTCAGGCCTGGTTGCTGAAGCGGCAGGGTTCTATTGCCCAGGTCGCCTCACTTGAACCTGTCAAAGGTCGTTATCTATTCCCAGCTTGGATGCAGGAAGCTTGGCCAGCTTTGTTGGGTGCCTCACTCGGATCCTTTTTACTCTTAAGTGTTCTTTCCCCTATCCATGTCCCTCCTGCTGTAGGGTTAGTGTCCTGTGGCATGCTGGGCTTGCTCGTCGCGGCGATGAAGTTTTCCCCCGGAATATTACCTGTGTGCGTGCGGCTTGCTCTTTACATTGGTGCGACATTTTTTGTGTATTTATATGAGCTCCATTTTCTTGAAAGCGGATTTCTCTCCGAGATATTCTTAAATGGCGTGATTGTCTTCATGGGGATATCTCTCGTGGGTTCCTTGTTCTTGAAGAGTGCAAGGGAGCATTTTTCTCTTTCCCCTCTGGATTACCTGGTGATTGGGTTGACGTTGTTGATTCCCAATCTGCCTGGCTTAGAATGGGGGGAGGGTGCCTTCAAATTTTTACCCATCAAGCTTATTGTCCTCTTTTTTACTTTTGAATTTGTGTTGTTGATATATAAACGTCACACAAAAATGATCGCGTGGTGTTCTAGCTTGACACTTGTTGCTTTAGCGCTCAGAGCCCTGCTGTAGGTTAAAGGGAATTTTTCATTCTGGTGCTGAGGCGTCTATCGCGGCAGTCACTGTGATTGCTGTGATTGTTTTCCTGAGTATTTGATGCTTATTCAAGGGAGTTTTTTATTGGATGGTGTCTGCGTGTGAATTTACCAAAGTCTCCTGTTAAGCCCGAATACCAGTATACTCTAGTAATGCATACTAGAGGGGCAGGATTGCGCCCTTCTTTTTGAGGGGTTAATTTTTTTCTAGGGCGAGTGCATTATGTCTGCACTATTACAGAGAAGTGCGAGGGGGCGTGGAGTCTGGGTATGTATTGTGGTGATGGGTTTTGGGGGATGCTTGCCCCTTGGATTAGGTGAAGCCAAGAGTCAGACCACAGTTTTCGACGAACCGGCTGCCAATGGCCAAGAATTAGAGAGGGTTTCTAATAAAATTGGTCCTCAAGATGTGGTGCAAATTTCTGTGTGGCAAGACGAAACTCTAAGCCGTGAGGTTGTCGTTTTTCCTGACGGAAGCATTTCGTTCCCCTTGGCAGTCGAAGTGCGTGCTTAAGGACGATCAGTGGATGAGTTGTCGGGGGAATTGGATGAACGCTTGGCTCGCTTTGTCTTAGGTCCATGGGTCACCGTCGTTGTGACACAAGTGAATAGCTACAAGATTTATGTCATTGGAACAGTTAATAAACCGGAGCAGTGTCAAATCGGTCAGCAGCCTGATGTGATGCCGGCCCTCTGCATAGGAAGTGGGTTGACTCCGTTTGCTCGTGAAGGGTCGATTCAAGTGTTGCGGAGCATGCAGGGGGAAACAAATTACCCATGCGTGTCATGACAGTGATGTTCTGAAGGGGAATAATCTTGATCAGAATATTATCTTAGAACGTGGTGATGGTTCCTTGAAATCTTGAGTCGGGTCATGAAATAGAGGCAGACGAGGAATGAGGGATGATGGGCGATATTGGCGCAATCCAGTTATTGGAGTTGTGCTGGGGTGGGGAATATTGCCTTGTACCGCTGTGCAGGGTGTCGAATGGTCAGCAGAATTGGACCTGAGCGGTGGAGGAGAATTTAATGATAGATTTGACTCTGACTACTCGGTCACATCATTCTGTTTTGGAGTATCAGGATTAAGCCGGATGTTCGTTTGCAGTATGCCACGAAGGTGTTGCAAGTCTGCAGTGGGGGAGATGCAGAATATATACAGTATTTTGGAAAAGAGGGGAGATCCCTGACCAATGCCTCGTTCCCATTTGTTGTTCAGTATCAAGGCAAACGAGACCGCTGGAGAGGATCATCTACATTTCTACGAGATAAAATTCTGCAAACTGAATTGCAAGAGCCTGGTGTGATTTCAGCGTTTCGTCAACGAAATGACCATTAAATTGGTCTAAATTGGGACCGACAAGTTACAGAACGATTCGTGCTTCAAGCAAATGATCAGGTTGGCCACATTCATTGTGATAAGGGCCTTCGTTTTGGGCTGTTTGACTATCAGGTTCATCCGGGACGCTTGGCGGGGCGCATCAGGGTAGAGAAAAATTCATGCTAAGAGGCAATGGTCTGTTCATCGAAACGGACCGTCTTTTTGTCGATGGGAATTATCAATGGACGGAACGAATCTCAGTTGGTGCTCGTGCCGTGGTTTTTTGGACGTTCGAAGTGGGTAGTATGAATGGTCGTCGAAGTTATCCAAGCTCCAAATATTTCCAGACTGGATATTCTGTGCGATGGCGGACTGCTGAGCAAAGTACCGCGAGGTTGGGATATCAATTTTTTTGGCGGAAGTCTCGGTCGACGAAGGCTGCTTTTGGCAAGGCGGTCTCTCTTTTCTTTACGCAGCCGATAGGGCGAATGGCTATTTCTCGGTAGAGGATTATTGAATGGAGAACACCTCGTATTCGTTGAGTGATTGGCTTCAAGTGTTACGCCGTCGGCGGAAGGCCATTATTCTGACTGGTCTTCTTCTTGTGTTGGGCAGTCTTGCGATTGCCGTGCTGATCCCTTCTGTTTACCGGTCAACCGCCACGATTTTAATTGAAGAGCAGGAAGTGCCAAGTGATCTCGTTCGTTCGACTATTACCAGTTATGCAGATCAGACGATTGAACGAATAAAAGCGCAAATCATTAACCGTTCACGGTTATGGCCGGTGATTGAGGAATTGGAATTGTATGAAGATCTTCGGAAAAAGAAAACCTCTGAACAGGTTGTACAAGAATTTATAGACAATATCCTGGTTGAGGTTTTGAGTGCGGATGTGATGGATCGACGTACGGGTCGTACGACTCAAGCGACGATTGCTTTTTCGTTGTCATTTGACGGTTATGCACCTGGCACGGTGCAGAAAGTTACTAATCGGCTGACCAGTTTGTTCTTGGGGGAAAATTTAAAAACACGGGAACGTCAGGCTCAAGTGACGACTGAATTTTTAAAACAGGAAACGGAAAAGCTTGGTGCTGTGGTGAAGCAGTTAGAAGAACAAATTGCCAAGTTTAAGAAAAAGGCACGAGGGGCTTTGCCGGAACTTGTCCAATTCAATATGCAAATGTTGAATGGCTTGGAGCGACAATTGATTGATCTTCGACAGAAAATCCGCTTCGAGGAAGAACGAAAAGAATTATTTTTAGCTCAAATAGAGACGCTGCAGAAACATGGGGTTCTTCCGGGTGTTGCTGGTGAGGTTCCTACTGACCTTCATGTTCAATTAAATGCCTTACGAGCGGAATTTGCGACGAAACAAGCTTCGTTATCAAGGGAACATCCAGATATTATTAAATTGCAACAGGAAATTCGTGCCTTGGAGCAAGACTTCGGTATCATGGGGAATGTTGAGGAAGTGAAATTGCAACTACGCGAAGCAAGGACGAAGGAAGGGACCCTTTTGCAGCAATATTCGGCTGAACACCCTGATGTGAGTCGTATTCGAGGGTTGATTGCTGCTCTTGAATCCCAGATTGCTGAATTAGGAAAGGTGTCACAGAATACCCCATCTTTACCCCACCCTGATGCTATCAATGCCCAGGCCAAATATGATTCGACCGTGGCAACTATCGCTCAATTACAAGAGGCGATGAAGAGGCTAGAAGTTCGGATTATCGAACATCAACGTCGTTTAGAAAAGACTCCTGATTTTGAACCGTTGTACCAGAGCCTCGTTCGGGATCGTGATGATGCGACCAAAAAGTATCATGATTTGCGGGCTCGATTGTTGGAAGCCCAAGTGTCGGAAGGGATGGAGCTGGAACGAAAGGGAGAACGTTTTTCTTTAATTGTCCCTCCTAATTTGCCGCAAACCCCGGAAAGTCCCAATCGTCCAGCAATTATTTTATTAGGACTCTTGTTTTCTCTGGTGGCAGGAGTCGGGGCGGGGATAGCTACAGAAATGCTAGATTCAACAGTGTACTCTGTCTATATCCTGCAACAGGTTACTCACGTGGCTCCGTTAGGAGTCATTCCTTATCTCAATCAAGAAGAAGAGCTAGAAACAGGGCGGAGGCAGACTCGGGTTTGGGCCATTGTTGGAATGGCCTTGCTTGCAGGTCTTTTTCTACTTATCCATGTCTTGTGGTATCCCCTGGATGTCTTATGGTTTCTTCTTTTAAGAAAGGCGAATCTTGACTAAGGACGATAATCAGGAAGAAGGTCCTCAATCTGTGGATCGCATTCAGGCCGCTATGGAGCGATATCGTTCCTCCCCGATTCCCGAACGGTCGTTTGTGCTCACTGGCTCTTCTGGATTCCCTTCCGTCGTAGAACCGCGATCGGATGTTGTTTCTGAAACCGTTGAACCGTTCTCGTGTAAGGGAGAAAAAAGCCGATTTTTGCCGTATCTCCTGGATCAATCGATTTCCGATACCTACAAAATACTTCGTACTCAAGTGTTGCAACGGTTGCAGTCACGAGGGTGGAATGTGCTGGGAGTGACCAGTTCCTTCCCAAAGGAAGGGAAGACCCAGGTGGCTGTGAATCTTGCCATGAGTATTGCCAATGAAAAAAATCATACCGTATTACTTATTGACGGGAATTTACGTAATCCAAGTGTCACCAAGTTTTTAGGAATTCCTGACCGAAAAGGCTTGTCCGAATATCTTCAGGGAGGTGGGATCCCATTGGAATCATTGCTGATTACCCCAAACTATCCAGGATTTCTGTTGATGCCTGGCGGGGAATCGGTGCATGATCCCGTGGATCTCTTCGGGACGCCTAAAATGGGGGCTTTTCTCGAAGAGACGAAGCATCGCTATCATGATCGGGTGATTCTGATTGATTTGCCGCCCGTGTTGGATAAAGCCGATGTGTTAGTCGTGGGGCCACATCTGGATGCGGTCATCATGGTTGTTGAGGAAAACCGAACAGACCAGCAACGGCTTCGCGAGTCTTTGTTGAGCCTGAATGGTGTGGTGCCAGTTCTTGGTACTGTCTTGAACAAAGCGTATAAAGCTGTCTAGGATAACCAGGCAAAGATGGAGGCGCAGATGAAATCAGGGAGTATTGTTTCCTATGTATGAGTCCCTCTATGGATTTCAAGAGAAACCCTTTTCACTTATTCCAGATCCCCGTTTTTTCTTTGTTCACTCTGGTTGCCGTCTAGCACTCTGTTACCTGGATTACGGAATTTTAAATCAGCCGGGACTTATTTTGTTAACTGGTGAGCCAGGAACTGGGAAGACGGCCCTTCTCCAAAAAATCTTGCTTGATCATCAGGATAGACTCACCGCAGGGTTTGTGACCTTAACGCCAAAATCTGAAGACCCGCTGCTCCCTTGGATTTTGATGGGCTTGGAGGTCGACGTCGAGAAGCAATCCCTTCACGAAATGTTTCAAATTCTTAAGACGTTCATCATACAAAAAGCTAAATCCGGGAAGCCGTTGCTTCTTGTTGTTGATGAAGCGCAAAACCTCCATTCCTCGCAATTAGAGGAGTTGAAAATGTTATCGAATCTTAATGATCGTCCAGATATGACGCTGAATATTATTTTGGCTGGTCATACTGAATTGCGAGGTCATTTGAAACGTCATCAAGCTCTGGCACTGATGCAACGTATTGGGATCGATTTCCAGCTTGAGACGTTAGATCTGAACAATACAATTTTATACATTCATCATCGTCTGCAAGTTGCCGGCGGGTCTCCTCACATTTTCTCGGAAAAGGCCTATGAGGCGGTCTATCGATTCACTGAAGGGAACACCCGGTTGATCAATCAAGTTTGCGAAATTTCGTTGGTCTTTGGGTATGCCGAGCAACGAAAAACGATTACAGCGGAATTGGTTATTAATGCCGCTCAGGAACGGGCGAAAGGTGGCATGCTTCCTCTTTTTCTGGATTGGGATATGACGCGATTGATTGAGGAAGAAAAGGAACTCAAATCCTCAAAGCCTTCGTTTTTGTCTTAAAGGTTTTCCTCCTGTCTACTTGAATGCGCACTCCTATTTGACTCTCTTTACTTAGGGCCTCGAACAATCGAATCTCTCTCCAAGGCGTTTTCTCCATTGTCTAAGGATATTCAAAAAGTTTTAGTCACAGGAGGATCAGGGTTTATTGGGACCCATCTTGTTCAGTATTTACTAGATCATGGATGGGTCGTGTTGAATGTGGATCGGAATCCCCCATTACTTCCTGAGCATGCTGGGTATTGGAAGCGAGTTGACCTGCTTGATTCGCCATCTGTTCGAGAGACGGTTCAGGCATTTTCTCCTGATTTTGTCGTGCATCTGGCAGCACGGACGGATCTTGATGAAACTCAAAATTTAGACGGGTATGCGGTGAATATTCAAGGTGTTCAATATCTTCTCGATGCTATTAAACAGACCCCATCTGTCCGACGAGCTATTTTGACTTCGAGCATGTTGGTGTGCCGATTGGGTTACCGACCTTGTGCCGATGATGATTACGCGCCGAATACGTTATATGGAGAAAGTAAGGTGCTGACCGAGAAAATCATCAGGAAGGCTGCTCTCGACTGTGAGTGGGCTATTGTCCGTCCTGCGACGATTTGGGGTCCGCATCACCATCGGTTGCGGACGGGGTTTTTCCGTGCGTTGATGAAGGGATACTACTTTCATCCCGGCAAAGGGGAATGCAATAAATCCTATGGCTATGTAGGCAATTCCGTCTTTCAGATTGCGACCCTATTGGAGGCCCCTCGGGAGAAAGTCCAATCACGGGTATTTAATGTTGCAGATCCCCCTATCGAGCTTGGGCAGTGGGTGAATGAGTGTTCTCAGAAATTGACAGGGAGGCAGATGCGGGTGGTTCCCTACTGGGGAATCAAAATAGCTGCGGCTATTGGTGATCAGTTTGTGAAATTGGGGATAAAAAATTTCCCGATTTCCACTTTTCGATTGGACAATATGAGAACGGAGAATGTCGTAGATACTCAGCCGATTCTCGACCTAACAGGTCCCCTGCCCTGGACGACTTCACAGGGCATCGATGCAACGGTGGCCTGGTTGCAATCCTCTTCATCAGACAACTCCTGATTGTTTGAGACCCTTAATGTACCATTCATAGGTTTGGCGGATGCCCTTTTCCAATGAGTAGGACGGGCTCCAGCCCAAAGAGGCTAATCGCGAAGAATCTAGGATTTTCCGTGGCGTTCCGTCAGGTTTTGTGGTGTCCCATTGGATCACATCTTCATACTCAACTACTTGAGCGACGATACCGCTTAATTCCTTAATCGTGTTATCTGTCCCACTCCCAACATTGATCAGTGGTCCTGCTTGGAAGTGAAAGAGGTTCGAGAGTATTTGGTCATCTAAGTTCATCAATAAGAGACAGGCTTGTGCTAAGTCATGGATATAGAGGAATTCCCGCCGCGGTTGTCCTGTTCCCCAAATCGTGACGGGCTGTAGGTGTTATTTGCTCTCATGGAATTTTCTGATGAGTGCAGGTAGTACATGGCTGTTCTGGAGATCAAACGTATCGCACGGTCCGTAGAGGTTTGTGGGCATGGCGCACATAAACTTTGTGCCATACTGGGTGTTATAGGCTTCACAGGTTTTGATGCCGGCAAACTTGGCAATGGCATATGTAAGCTTCCTCGTCAAGCGGACAATTCATACGTAGAGTTTTCCGGCGTTGGTTTGTGATAGGCACACGGAGCCGCCCCCTGTAGCGCATCATGCGGTCGTTGTTCATTATAGATGGTGATCCACCCTGCCGTGAGTGTCCGCACCTGCTCCAAACTGCGAAAGAGATAGAGATTGAGCACCTCATTGCGATAGGTGCGAGTGAAGCGTTCAAGAAACGCATTCTGCGTTGGGCG
>JAJDBS010000064.1 GCA_029261235.1 Nitrospirales bacterium | reverse complement strand
TGTACCAGTCTTATTCATCTTGTGTCTGTTACAGCTGCTCATTCTTCATTCCTCCGTGACCACTCCACACGGAGTCATCACCGCATCCCGCATTCCATGAATGATTTTCTTGTCTTTGGGGCACGTTGTCGCCAAAACCCCGCCTAATTCGGCCTGACCATCTACCACAAAATAATAGGGAGACAACCGCACTCGCCCTTCCATCCTGATTTCTTTTGCAGAGGGATTCTCATAATATTCAACCACAACCAGCTTCCCTTTGTGAAATGCTTGAAGAATCGATGGAGTCGTCTGAAAAGATGCCAGCGCCTCTGAAATCGTGCTTTTCCACGATTCCTGCGACATATCATGGCCCATCGACACTCCGCGGCTGCCCCAGGCCAAATCGGAAAATCCAGAGACTTTCACGACATACTGTCGTTCTTTTTGGGTCGTGTCACCTAACCAATCCCAGTTGGACACCGCATGATTGTGATGCCGCAACCCAGGAATGACCGCAGTCGGTGGCAACGGTCTGGGGTCCAAAACCCATGTCGAAGGTATCGTTGCACGCAGACAGGCAATGGTTTCTGACGAAAGAGCCTTTTCCCAAAATGGTTCAAGCACGGGATGGTGGATCAAGGCTAGAGCCAATTTTTCTTCCATCCAGGGCTTATAGGGAGGGGTCACCACGACTCGTCCTTTTTTTGCGCTATAGAGGATCAATTCACCTTTAGGAATGTTTTTGAGATCAAACAACTCGAAAAACCGGTAGATCAGGGAAACAGCGTGGTCTTTGCCCTTTACTTCAACAAAGAGCCCTTCTTCCGTAAATCGAATATCTCGAGGATGAACACAATAGGCCTCCCAACCATGTTGAGACAGTTCAGTCGCCACCCACTGCATTTCTGCTCGATACGCTTCAGCTTCGTCGGATACCACAATGGCGAGACTCTGTGGTTGGTTTTTGAGAGCCCCTTTCAACATTCGGGAAAAACTTTTAATCATGCCATCAGAGCTTGGCCACACTGACATGCCCTGTTGGGCATACATGTCACTCAACGTACCGGTTAGGCCCATGCCTCCTGGCACTGAATCAAGCTCCGTTAATGCCATACCAGAATCTGTTGGGATCAGATCCGGGCGAATCACCCCTGGTAGATGATTCTTGAAGCGATTCATTCGCGCAAACTCCAACAGATCGTCTGGCTTCCCGATATCGAAGTATTGATGAACCCATTGAGGTTGAGTCCCCTTCACACTCTCAATGTACAAACGATTGACTGCGGTATAAAACGCCAAAAGATGTTGGCCCAGTTCCTCCAAAAATTTGGCCTGTTGCGTGGAGAGTTCAAAGGGACGACAGCCAATGCGCCAATGATCTTCGGTCCCATCCACAAAAAGCCCATCGTGGATCAGCTGATTCCGCAAAGCTTGGTAAGGGTTTGATGTCATGCGATTTGCTTTAGGAGTGCCTCAAACGCAACGTGAGACAGTCAGGATCCTAGAAGAGGACAAATTTTTGGATTACCACGGATGGCGATGGTCAAAAGACGCTCCACACTTATTGCCTTGATTCGATGAGTGAGAAAATAGTGACGTGTCGTACTGAAGCACCCCGACCCGATGGGGTCACAGATATGAAAATGCCCTGGTTGCTAGTCCATGCATTGACTAATTGAAATGCTAACATGCCCTCGTAAATCCAGACAAGGTACGTTTCGCAACGCCCTGCAAGACACCTCTCTTTCCTCGCACACCTATCATGCCGTATAAATAGAGTGATGAGGCCATCATTCCGTATTGCTAGTTGTGCCACCCCTATTTGACACTCTACTCGATATTCATGTCCCTTACGCTCCACCCACTCACGCTTAATGACCAGCTCAGAACATTTCAATACTTAACCACCACTGCTTTGGGCGGCAAGACCCCTTTGGCCACCTGGGCCTTTTCACCTCATTACATCTGGAAAGACGTTTTGGGATATTTCTGGGCTGATGTGGGTAGCTGGCGATGTCTTTTTGCCGAATATGCAGACTCCCTGTTTATGCCATTGCCTCCTTTAGGGCCGAGGACGGAAGCCGGGAGCCAGGCAGCGGATTCATTACAAGAAGTCATGCACCAAGTCATGACGTTTATGGAGACTCGTAACCAAGGATCGCAGGCCTCACGAATTGAAAACATTCCGGCTGAATGTAGAGATGTTATCCAGTCATGGGGATATTCCTTCACACCAAAGGATTCGGACTATCTTTATCAAACCGCAGATTTGATACAGTTAAAAGCCAGTTCCTATAAATCACAGCGCGCAGCATATAATCGCTTCACCCGTAGCCATCGCATTCGAGTCGCACCCTATCGGATCATTGACCGGGATGCATGTCTGGCTTTGTTCCACCGATGGACTCACCAAAAAGACGAAATTGCCGTTCCGCTAGTCGGCGCTCATGCCGAAATTTCCCGGTTGATGTTGCGAGAGGCAACATGTGCACACCGTGTCGTCCTCCAAGAATATCGCGAGCTCTCTTTGACCGGTCGAGTCGTCTGGGTAGATGGCTCGATTAAGGCGTATGCCTTTGGCTATCCTCGATCCCGCGAAGTCTTTTGCCTCTTGTTAGAGGTGGCAGATCGCTCGATTTCTGGTTTGGCTCAATATCTCTTCAGAGAATTTTGTCGAGAAATTCAACAATATCCCTTCATCAATACCATGACTGACTCAGGGCTCCCGAGTGTCGCGAGGACCAAACATGCCTACCGCCCCACTCAACTGGTGCCAAACTTTATGGCCCAACGATCATCATGAAGACACAGGAGAAACAGGTCTAACAACGAAAGAGAGTTGTCCTCCTATAAAACACCCCCGTATAATGAGGGTGAGTCGCGTATCCCACTATTCATCACATTATATTGAACAGGATTGCTCATGAAGGGCCAAGAATACGGTATTGAACAATTTCGAGTGACCGAAGAACCGTTTTATCAGGAAGTGAACGGGGAAATCAGTCTATTTTCAGTTGGAGCCAAGAATAAAATTCCAGTCATGCTCAAGGGACCAACCGGCTGCGGAAAAACCCGGTTTGTTCAACATATGGCTCATAAACTGAACCGGCCATTGATCACGGTCGCCTGCCATGAAGATTTAACGGCTTCGGATCTGATTGGACGCTATTTGCTAAAAGGCGATGAAACCGTGTGGGTGGATGGGCCACTGACCTTGGGCGTGAAACACGGGGCTATTGTCTATCTGGATGAAGTCGTAGAGGCTCGCAAAGACACCACCGTGTTAATTCATCCCTTAAGCGATGATCGACGCTTTTTGCCGATTGAGAAAAAAGGCCAGGTCATTCAGGCTGTGGATGAATTCCTCTTAGTCATATCGTATAACCCCGGCTATCAGTCTGTTCTGAAAGAACTCAAACAAAGCACCAAGCAACGATTCATGGCCATCGAGTTTGGCTACCCACCCAAAGACACCGAAATTCACATTGTCGAACATGAAGCCAAGATTTCCCGAGAAATGGCCACGCGCCTCGTTAAACTCGGAGAGAAAGTACGGAACCTGCGCAGTCATGGGTTAGAAGAAGGGGTGAGTACTCGACTTCTCATCTATGCAGGAACCTTAATCGAACAGGGTGTGGCACCAGCCCGTGCGTGCGATGCGGCCATTACCAGACCGATCACCGACGACACCGACATGCAACGCAGCATTCAGGAATTGATTAAAGCCATTTTTTAATTTGCCAACCACAAACTCACTCATTCCCGTCGATTCTCTTTAGTCTTCTTCTAATTTTACCGATACTGTCCAAAAGCCTTTGATAAGCTTTTGGAAGATTCCTCGTATCATCGTTCCACTGAAGAAGAAAAGGAGATATCCTGTGACGCCAAAGATGTTAACCGACCCTATGTATCTCTTGCTTCGAGAAGGGAACATTACTGAATTCAATACGCGATTTGAGGCGGGCGAAAAGCCAGAATTTTCGAACTGCGATTTTCGGGGTGTGGATCTCCGTGGGCTCGAAGTCACCGGCATGGATTTTAGCGGGAGCTATTTTCGGCAGGCAGACCTTCGTGGCTTAGATCTCTCCCAATGCAATCTAGAAGGGGCCAGTATTAATGGCACACATATTTCTGGCACATTGTTTCCCAAAGAACTGAGTGCACAGGAAATTCATCTGTCTCACCAACAGGGAACTCGGATGCGATACGGAATCTAAAGCCTTCGCAAGAGAAAACTGATCTACGACGTGTGGGTTGGATTTGGCAGCCCCCCTCACAACGATCAATTATTTCGAACAGTCCCCTGACACGTTCCTCTCCTTCCCTTCTTCTTACAAGTCTCGCGCACATTTCTTCCATCATGTTCGTTGACAGTCTTTGCTTGTCTACTTACACTAAAATTCGTCAATCTCCTTAAGAAATGCCTATGACCCATCCACATAACATCATTGCCCTCGTGTATGACTTCGATCATACATTGAGTCCTCATTACATGCAGGACCATACGATTCTCCGGCATGCTGGGATTGATCCTAAGGATTTTTGGCCGAGTTGCACCGCACTCATTAACGAACGAGGCTATGATCAAGAATTGGCCTACATGAAAAGAATGTTGGAAGTTGAGGCTATACGAGCCTTATCAAACAACGACTTGAAACACATGGGAGCTGATCTGACATTTTTCCCTGGTGTCCCTGAATGCTTTGAAGAACTGAATGCCTTGTTTAGCCCCCAAGAATATGAAGAGCTCGGTATTCGCCTCGAGCACTACGTCGTCAGTTCTGGCCTCAAGGCTATTTTGGATGGATCTCGCATTGCCAACTATGTCAAATCCATCTTTGGATGTGAATTTGACGAAGATGATGGGCATATCAGTTTTCCCAAACGAACCATCAGCCACACCCAGAAAACCCAGTTTCTCTTCCGAGTCAATAAGGGGTTGTTGGATATGGATCAGGACGTGAATGATCATATGCCCGAAGAAGCCCGACGGGTACCGTTTCGCCATATGATTTATGTGGGGGATGGACCGACAGATGTTCCTTGTTTTACCTTGATGAAGAAAAACGGGGGCTTTGCCGTGGCCGTCTATAACGGTGAGGATCATTCACGTCGATCATTTGAAAAATGTTATCAGCTCGCCCATCATGCCGATCGGGTGCATTTCATGGCGCCCGCTGACTATCGCGCAGGCAGCCATTTACGACTCATCCTTGAACAGCACATTAAAGAAATTGCGAATGGCGTATTAGAAGAACGGCGCCAAGGAGCCGAAAAAAGCCGCGTTCCTGCACCCACACCATAAAATTCTCTCAGCAAAATATATCACGCTTCACTCACCTACAATTCCCCTTCTTGCCCAAGACTTTGGCATCCAGTAAGGTACAAAAGTATATGGTCCTTATCGTCTTCGCGTGAGTTCCTGCCCTATGTATGATTTAAGCGCTTTCCTTCTTCGCAAATCGATTGCCACCATGCTTCTCCTTGGGCTACTCAGTAATCCGTGCTGGGCCGGTGATCCCTTTGGCAAATCCACAATGACCCCTAACTACAATGACCCAATAGACATGACTTTTGATCAAGTTAATTGGAATCGCGTGCAAGGCGTTTTTAGTTGGATCACGATGGCGCGCGGGTATAGTGATACGGCTTGGGATTCTTCTAGCGGACGACCGGGATGGATGACCATGGAAGATGCCTACGTCAAACCCATTGACCCAGGCGTGTCTGAATTTTCATTGGATACGGAAATTTTCTATATTGTTTTCGAAGGGCAACCATTGGATGCTCCAGCGCAATTTGCAGCCGCCTGGTTTGGAATGAAAAACGGGAAGGTTGAGTCAAATACACTAGTGGACAAAGACGTCATTGAGTTGGACATGAATCAACGCTTCGGATATTTTGAAATTTACCGACCAGAAGATGGTTGGAAAACCGGGGACTACCTGGTTAAAATCTTCTACGGCTCACCTGGGCAAGCACTCCACGACATCAACGTGATCGGCACGATGCAATTCACGATTAAATAAGACTTCGACGTTTCCCATAACTCTCCTCGCTCGTTCCAAAATTCGTCCTCAAATTTTCGTCAATTTCATTTCCAGCATAAATACTCCTTTGTCGGTCGGTGCCATCCACTGGGAACAACTGAAATTTCTCCCTGAAGTAAGAATTGACGTCCTACGAGAAGTTGCTCTTCTAGACATGATTTAGCCGGGCTCGCTACAATTTATAGAGAACTTTCACTTCGAGTAACTGGAAGAAATACAGATTCACCTGTGCCATTCCCATTGCTACGTGGGTAGGAGGAGATTAAGCATGAAACACATATTCCTTATTCTTTGTCTAGCCGCCACGAGCCTTATCGGAAACGGCATGGTTAATGCGGAAAGCCTCATAGCTACCTGGTCCATGAAAGATGCTCCCGCTATGACGATTGAGTTACAAGATCAAGACAATTTACGAATGAATATGGGAACAGACACCTATATCCTCGTGAACCAAGGAAAGGGATATCTGGTAACTAAAGAAGATGGAGAGTGGGTGGCCATGAGCATGGAGTCCATGAAAGAAATAATGAAAATGTCTGGTATTCAAAACCTCATGGCCAAGATGAGCGAACAACCCATTCAAGAAAATCGTCCACCACAATTCGAAAAAACGGGACAAGTTGAGACCGTTGCTGGAATCAAAGGGGAAGTCTATAAGGTATCAACGGACAATGGTAGAGGCGAATGAGAAACGGTCGAGATGGTTTTTGGTGACGATCCTCGATTAATGCGATTGCACCAGGCCAAAGTTCGAATGACTGAATCCACTGGAATCATGAGTGGACCACATGAATCGTCGTTCAGTGAATTCATGAACACATACGCAGAGGATGGACCTGACGGCGCCATGTTACGGTATTCAGATGTC
The DNA here is from genome assembly GCA_029261235.1 of Nitrospirales bacterium. Classification (GTDB taxonomy): domain Bacteria; phylum Nitrospirota; class Nitrospiria; order Nitrospirales; family UBA8639; genus Nitrospira_E. Next base: position 4,573 of record JAJDBS010000064.1, on the reverse strand, counting down.
ATGAAACTAGAATCAGTACAAGAAACCACATTAGCGCAAAGCCGTTTTAACGTCCCACGAGTCAAAGAAATGAATTTGGGTTCACTGCAAGGAATGGAAAACTCACAGCAAACGGAAAGACAAGATGAAGAAGAAAAAGAAATAGACCTAGATCTAGCCGTCGAAGGTATAGGCTCTCTTCTCGATGGCCTATCTGGAATATTAGGGAATTAAGACTTTCCGTTGTTTGAATTGCACTTACAAGTAGAATCCAAGGTTTACAGTTATGTTCTTTTTTTACTTAGTGAGTAATAATCGGGCTTTATGGCCGCTGTGAAATCATTCAACATGTCACAAATTTCCAGACGTAACTCTCCCCGCCTACGGGAAGAGAGTTGCAGAACACACCTCAATGTCTTTAGTAGGATCAGATACTAACGAGAAGGATTGGATTCAGGAGTCGGTGCGAGAGGTTGGGAACCGGTGGGGCGACGGGAACGGAGGATTTCTTCGAGGGTGAGCAAGGCATCGCGTCCAGAGTTTGATTCAAAACCTTTAGAAACGCTACTGTCGGCATAGGTGTGCCCCTGTTGTTGAGTGGCACTTTGGCTGAGACTACCTGACCAGGGACGGGGATCTTTCGAACCATTTTTGAGACCCCACGCTGCAAGGCAGGCTTTTGCGATGATTTTGTTGAGTGGGGCAGGGTTGTACAACATCTTTTTGATATTCCAGGGCGTCAGACTCAACGGATTATAGCCATTGGAGAGATAGCCTTCTGATAACAGCCGCGCCTCCAGATCCGTATTAGGTTGGATGCCTAAAAAAAACATGAGTGGGAACACCCGCTCTTCTCCTAAAATCGACGCCACCATTTTGTACGACTCAATGCTTTGTAGCAGCGTCTCTTCGGTTTCATCCGGCGAATTCAGGGAATAATTCAGAATCACTCTTCCCTTAAACCCCGCTTCCTTCAAATGCCGGCACCCATCATAGAGATGTTCCAGCTTGAACCCCATATGAAGGCTGTTCAGCACCTTTTGTGATCCCGCCGTGACGGCCACTTCTAAATCGCCCACACCGGATTGCACCATCAGCTTTGCCATCGATGCATTAATCAAGGAAGTACGGATATAGCCCGACCATTCAATATCTAATTTCTGGGCAATGATCCGCTCTAATATCTCGGTGCATTGCGGATACGCCTCTTTTCCGGTGATAAATTGCGCGTCGGTAAACCAGAATCGTCGGGCACCCCATTGATGGTAGTACTGTGAGATATCGTGCACGACATTTTCCGCTGGACGATAGCGTACACGCTTTCCTTCGATATAGGGATAGAGACAAAATGCACAGTCGTAGGGGCAACCACGCTTGCTTTGTACTCCAATACTTTCACCGATATATTCCATGTATTGGGGAAAAATCGAGGTGAGATACGGAATATCGACTGACAAAGAATCTAACAAAGCCGGAGTCGGTTTCGCCCCTTTAGTCACTCGCCCCTGCTCTCGAATGATAAATCGTTCCTCACTGAGCGATTCACCATTTAATACTTTCAGAATGGCGTCCTCGCCTTCCCCCAAAATCCCGATGATCCCTTCAGGCAGTTTGTCCATTAATTGATCCGCAAAAGCGGTAAACGCCCCACCGCCGATCATCATTCTGGTCGAAGGAAATTCTTTTTGTATCAGCCAGGGATAGGCAAGGTTGCTTCGAATATCAGTGTAATACCGATACAGATTGCGAAGCCCTTGAACAGAGGCCACCACACGCTTAAATGGATTGCTGGCATAGTAGAAGTTGAAGGCATGCTCAAGGGACTCATCGCCTTCATGTGGGGAAAATATTTGAATGTCTCGCCACGAAAAACCAACTAAATCAGGTTGAAAGGACTTGGTGGCCTCTCGCAGTTTAGCCTGACGTTCATTGGGAGGGAAGAGAGAGAGGTCTAGGATTTGTTGTCGAACATCTGGGCGCCGCCGATGAATAAAATCGGCCAGATACGTGATCCCCGTCGGATACACTTTTTTACAGGGAAGAAAGACATACAGAACTGAATTCATCGCGTTACTTCACCGCCACATGGATCGCGACGATACCACCCGTTAAATTGTCATAGTCCACTGTCTCAAAACCCGCATCTTTCAACATTTCACACAACCGCTGTTGATTGGGAAAATTCCGAATCGAAGCGGGTAAATATTCATACACGCCCGTCCCATCTCTCGCCACAACGGTGCCAATCCAAGGAAGCAAATGAAACGAATACCAATCATAGATCTTACGAAATCCCGAAGACACCGGACGGGAAAATTCCAAACAGACAAAACGCCCTCCGGGTTTCAAGACACGGGAAATTTCTTGAAGGGCTTGCGGAAGATTGCCAACATTGCGAATACAAAAACCAGCAGTAACCGTCTCGAAAGAATTGTCGGGAAAGGTGAGATGTTCCGCATTCATTTGTAAACAGGCAATTCGATTGGACAATTTTTTCGAGCGAACTTTTTGTTGACCCACTCGCAACATCGCCACATTCAAATCAGCCGCAATGATGTTTGAAGAAAATTCGAGATGGCGATCCAACAAAATAGCCAGATCACACGTCCCCGCCCCTAGATCTAATGCCTTCGTATTCGGCTGTTTTGGGATATGCGCGATGGCTTGACGCTTCCAGGAATGGTGAAGGCCAAAACTCAGTAGGGAATTGTTGAGGTCATAAAATCGAGCAATGGCCGTAAACATTCGTTGAACGGCTTGTTCGCGCGCTGGCCCGGTCCATGTAGAGGCCGCTTTGCCTGGGAGTTGAGAATCTTCCATAGTCGGTACCATCCACAGGACCTAGCACCCGTTCTTGGGATTTGTCAAATTACACACGGCCATCAGGTTCATACACGAAGACTCAATTTGGCAGGATACTTAAATAAACAAGGTGGTTTCAGCACCAGCACAGGCCGCAAGAATGGCGGGGAGTCCCATGACTTCATCAACGCCATCATTCACAGTTTTGGCATCGACACCCATATATTCCAGACCAGCACTGCACGCCACAAGCTTGAAGCGCCCAACAAGTTTGGCTTCCTTAAACATGTCAGAAATGAGTGGCACCTTCCGTTCCTGAATCAACCGGGCCACTTCAGATGCTTGTGCAGCATATTCTGGGGGGAAATCTAATTCATTCAACCTACCCTCGGCTAACTTTTTGATCGTCCAAAAGAGCAACACGACCATGACATCCTTGCCCATTGCGGAAGCAGTCAGTCCCAGGGTCGCGACTTGATGAAGCTTATCGTATGTCGCATTGTGGGCGTAAATGACAAATTTCGCCTTTTCCTCATTCAAGATTTCAGTACTCACCAGCGTCGTAACTCCAACAGTAGCATGTGAAAGAGGGCAAGCGATCCACGACTTACCGCCTATCAGGACGAATGAGGGCAGGTGGTTTTCGCCGAATGAGTGAAAAATCTTCTTCTTCATACAACAAACAACATTTGAGACGACCGCAAACCCCAATACGATGGCTATCCATATTATTGACCGGGCCATCCCCGCGACCGCGTGGGTAAACCGGCTTGAAATCCGTCAAAAAGCTTGAGCAACACAACACCAACCCGCATGTGTCGACACCACTGATACGTCCAGCTTCCTCCCGAGAGGAAATTTGCCGCATTTCAATTCGACATCCAAAACGACGAGCCAGGTCTTTCACGAGTTGCCGAAAATCAATCCGGTCATCGGCTGTATAGGTAAACGTGAGTGATCGCCGACTAAAAGATCCAAAGACTTCTACCAATTTCATCTTGAGACCTAAGGTCTCAATCAGTTCAAGGCAAAAGTCATGACCTTCTTGTGCTAAGCGCTGTTGTCGAGCCACACTTCGTTGATCTTCTTCATTCGCTTTGCGAATAGTCGTCCGCATCGCGCGCATCGGTGGTGAAAATGGTAAATGTTGAGGAGGAAGATAGACCTTTCCAAAGGTATGATCACCATCGAGATCTAATAGAACCCAATCATCGACTTTCACCGAAGGGTCGTCTGTTCGAGTCTTTTTTACCTCTCCCAAATCTCGCACTTTGACCCCGATCACAATGATTTGATCGGGATATGTTTCTTCTTCAATTTCGGGTGCCATAACGGATATTTCCCAGGATGAAATAGTGACGTGGGCTGTATTGAGATTCAATCATACCGAACTTGGGTCAAGAGACCAAGATACCCAGACAGGAAAGCCAATCGGCTCATGAGCTCGTTAGGCCCAACAAGTTCTCATCCCCCTGCATTTCGTAAGAATGAAGGTGTTTCGTGGTCGACTTGGAAGAGAGTGACAGGAGCTAATTGATCTGAATAATGGCGTATGGTGGTGTCGCCCTGAGACCCAGGTTGAAACACGTCAAACGCTTGGCCTTGATGATACCGACATCCAAACGGTTCCAGTTCTTGCTTGAGTGCCTCCGGTGCATCCCAATGTGCCGTCAGCAACGCCGTCCTCGCTGGATTCCGCCCACTAAACATAAACGAGAGGTGATCGGGGTACCAATCGGCTCCGCCTGTGGCATATGAGACGAACTGCTTGGCTTGCGCGGTTTGGCACAAA
>JAJDBS010000063.1 GCA_029261235.1 Nitrospirales bacterium | reverse complement strand
TTTGGCAATTTCTTGTTCCACTTCCCAAGTGAGAGGACCGACTGCAAGGTTCTTGGCTACTTCAGCGAAGTATTGTTCAAGACCTGACGGAGAAAGCACGAGAACTTTTCCTCCTTCCGTGCCTGACTTGTAATTGTGAGGCGCGCCCGTTGGAATAAAGACGAAATCCCCAGGGTTGGCTTGATACGTGTGTGCATCACAATGAATATGGTAGGCGCCCTCTAAGACATAAAAGGCTTCAGCACCTGTCGGATGAACATGCAAGGCTGGGCCAATGTTAGGCGGATGAATCATTTCAATCAATGAATATCCAGCTTGGGTTTGCTCCCCAGCGATTTTCACGGTCATATTGGTTCCGCGAAAATCAATATGAGGCCCTTCACCGTTTTTTAGTGCATATCCCATCAGACTCTTTTTGTTCATGAAGCTCCCTTTATTTATTGTTTATATGTTTGCCAGTGAACCTTGCGTGATGATTCTATGGAAGGTGGATCTCTAGTGCGTTGAGTTGTGTTTCTGCGGCTTTCGCCCACCCGCGATTAGCTGCCGGACTGGCTGGACTTGGATGTAATATGGTCCCAATCGATGGGGGCTGTCCATCAAGGGCTGCCTTGGCTCTATCAGTGGCGAAGCGGCCTACGCCAATGATGAGTTTGGGTTGCAGACGATCGACAATACGCGCGAGGGCTCGATCACAGATCGCAAAAAGAGCCTCACGCTCATCTGCGGGAAGTTTATCTGGCGTGCGGTTCTTGCCACTCTCTTCCATGAAAACCAAAGGACAATAATTGACCACGAAGAAACGTTGGAAGAAGACTTCAGGCTCACCACACATGTCTTTGAAGAATCCCCATAGACGTTGTCCGCTGACTTCACTCCGAGGACAATCAAATCCTTGAATGGGTCGCTTGGGATGTTCCATTGGAGGGCGATTGATCGGACATTCGATCCCAAGCCAATCTCGGACATGGGCAATTTCGCCAAATGGTACACCAGTCTGGGCCATGCCATAGGGACCAGGATTCATGCCCAAAAAAATTGCTTCTTTCGTACCGGTACCAAACTTCCTGATGAATTGATCGTGGGCACGGCGAGCGTACACTAGCGGATTATAGATATGTGTGACTGGAGCACTGAATTTGAGTTGAGCCAACTCCTTGTTCAAGTTATTGATGATCTTGTTCCACGCTACTGTCATGTTTGGCATCCCAGCTTGAGAATGAAGAAAATTTGATCAGAAGTTGAGGGAAGAGACAAGTGTCCTAGATGAGTATCAAGACTAATTCCAAAGGTTCTATCTGGTCTGTGAGTGTATAACAATGAATATGACAGGTGTCATGTCAGACAGACAAGATTCTAGGGCTTGTGGGGTGTTGATAGGTAGAAACGATAGTTTAAAAAGCGAGAGGATGTACTCGGTCTTGACGGTATCCAAGCTCTTGAGACAAGTGGTTAAGGTCGTCAATGCGTTGTTGGAGTTCAGGGTGAGTATCAAAATAATGGAGCATCTCGAAATCAGATTCTTTCTCTTGAGATTTGAGGCTTTCAAAGAGTTCCGTGGCGCCGCCGACATGTCCAAAGTGGCATTGGAGGGCATGTAGGGCGGTTTTATCCGCTTGGCTTTCACGAGTTTGAGAATATTTGGCTGTTCGCAGATTAATCGTTGAGGCCAAGATATCGGAAATGCCTGAATCCCCACCGAACGCCAACGTGGCTAGAATGCTCAAGACAATCCCTCTGCCCATTAATCGCAGGTGATCGCGATTTTTGAAGTGACCGAGCTCATGAGCCAGAATAAACATGAGACCATTCGTTGATGACAGAGAATCTAACAACCCCGAGAAGACCACCATTTTTCCGCCGGGAACGGCCATGGCATTAACCATCTTTGATTTCACGAGGCTGACAGTAATAGGGTAGGGCAGAGAGAGACAGGGTTTGAAGGCATCGACAAGGTCTTGTAGCTCGGCTCGCTCTTCTGGCATCGATTCTTCACCAAAACCCCAATCAATATCGAACTCGGAAAACAATTTGGCTTCTTGCTCGGAGGAGAGATAATCAACGGCCACGTCGACAACTAAACCAAGAGCCCAATACCCGATGAATACGAAAACGAGGACCCCGGTCACGAGTAGGAACAATTCTCGCACCGGGTGTTGGTGCGAGACATTGTCGTTATGTTCAGGAAGGGAAGGTTGATAGTTCACAGGAGGGAAGGCTGAGCGGAGCCTTGTTCATAGTATATGGCAGTGCCATAGGCCAAGACTTCGACCGATCCCACTCGATCACCGCTACCGCCTTTGGAAATGGACGACGTTTCAATGCGGAGATTGATGATTTCATTGGCTGTAGGGCAACTTTCTTTTAAGCGTAAGACCGCTTCTCGTCTGGCTCGATCAAGAAGCGTCTCATATGAACGAACGCTTCCGCCAAAAAAATTCCGTAGGCCGGCAAGCAAGCGCTTGAAATAATCGATTGAGATGACGACATGGCCATGTACCAATTCGGCATGACTGATTGGGGTACTTGTTTTGATAGGTTTTTTGCAAGATGTGGTGGGAAGACGTACGAGTATCTCCTCCCTGGCATGAATGGAACGGTAATGCCTGCCTTCAGCCAGTTTTCCGAAGACATAACCGAGGACGAGAAAAGTGAGGGAAATTATTAGGCCGTCCATATGATTTACTCTACAGTCACCGCTGTGCCGTACACATAAATTTCTGCCGCTCCTGCGGCGACGGATGAAGTGGAAAAACGCACATTCACAATGGCATTGGCACCTAATTGTTGGGCTTGGGCTTTCATCCGGCCCAAGGCTTCATCTCGCGATTCACCCAAGAGTTCCGTATAGCCTTTCAATTCCCCTCCAAAAATATTCTTGATGCTGGCGAAAATATCACGTCCAAGATGTTTGGTGCGGACGGTGCTGCCGGACACGATACCATAGCAAGTGGTGATCGTTTTTCCCGGAATGTCTTCAATGTTACTGACAAACATAGCTCCTCCTAATTCGCAAGAATGCGCAAAGAGTTGAGTTGCGCTATTGCAAGGATTATATCAAGCCTCATGAAATGTTTCTCTCTAAGGGTATATATCGGAATATGGCGGATAAGACTAGAGGAATGGGCTCTGGAATCGGGGATCAACAAACGATTCAGAGCTTGGTCGCGTGCACATCTAAATATTCCGACTCGACGAAGGTTGTGCCGTCAGAGCGTTGATTATGATCTGTCCACAAGCGCGTCAGGTCGTTTCGCAAGGCTGTTTGCTTGTTGGGGTCGCCTTCTAACGCCTGAAAGGCTTTGTGTGTTGGGCCAAAATATAGCCGAAAATGATCAACAACGGCTTCCGGCGTGAATGGGTAGGTGAAAGAGATGAGGCGTGTAGTGAATTGTATATTGGCATGATCACTGAGGCGCTGGCGGACAGTCTCTTGCTCTCCCCACTTGATTGGCGACGGCATATTGGGTGGTGGGACATACCCTGAAACGATGTTGAACAGTTGGCCGACAAATCCCGTTGGCGTCCAATTGGCCATGGCAATGATGCCTCCCTTTCTACAGACTCGGAGTATTTCGGCAGCAGCCAATTCGGGACGTGGCGCAAACATGGCGCCGTACATTGTCATGACGGTATCAAAACTGGAGTCGTCATAGGGTAATTGTTCCGCGTCTCCGACCTCGAATGTGGCGGTGATGTTTTCAGCCTTAGCGCGGGCTCGGGCTTGTTCAATGAGGTTGGCGGCGATATCCACTCCGATCACGTTCGCACCACATTTGGCGGCAGGAATGGACAAATTGCCAGTGCCGCATGCGACGTCGAGTACCTTGTCCCCTGGTGCGATATTCAGACGATCGACAAAATGAGCGGCTCCTGTTTCATAGGACTTTGCAATCACACCAAAATCACCAGCCATCCAGGTGGCCTTGAGTTTTGTTTTCAGCGTGTCGAGGTCAGAGGGAGAGGAATTCATGATTTACCCATTTTCAATCGGTCAAGTGAATGGTGCAGCAAGATATATATTAGGACCAACGTGAGAGGTGTCTAGGGCAAATGCCATCTATTTTGACTATTTGCCAAGAAGTCCGTCAACGAAAAGAACGTAATGGGTTAGAAGAAAATCGATGCCAAGTATGAGGTGAAAGGCTTTCGGTCTTATGGTAGCCTACGTATATCGGAGAACAGTTTGGATGGGTTCAATTGCCGAGCCATGGAGGCTTGTTTTCTACTGAGGAGGTTGTCATGTTTGGTCCTATTTCTATCCCCTTTGGGGCAAAAATGCTCTTGAATACTGTAAAACTCAAGCCGGGTGTGAATTTTGATCAGCTGGAAACGGCTGTTGGAGAAATGTGCATGGTGGTGAAGCAAGCCTATGGCGATGATCAAGGCGGATTTATCGCTGGCCAAGTGTTTCGATTTTCAGGGTTCGTGTCAGAGCAAGGCTCTCTTAATACTGCCCAAGCGACAGATGAACATTATGCGATCGTGACGTACTGGAAATCTTTCGAGTCACACGAGAAATCGCATGCGGACGAGGTCTTCCGCAAGAGTTTTGAAGCTGTGACGGCACTGTGTTCCGACGCGATGGAATTGGGATACGAAATGCTCTGGCAGGGCGAGGCCAAGTAGGCTTACATCTTAGTCCTCTCTCATGCCGTTGGCCCGCTGGCTAGGTGCTAAGGTGGCGATGACGTTCCTTTCTTACACACGATAATATAATGTCGGGACAAGAGGGCACGAAAAGGATACATCTCATGGAGAAGGGTGTTTGGTTTTGAAGGGCTGGTTTTTTTCATGTGGAGTAATTGAATCGGATAGATAAGCACTGCCAAGGGGAGAAGTACCCAGTCTTTCCATCGTAACGAGACATAGCGTATTTCTTGAATATGAAATCCTGCATCTTGAAGAATCCTGACCATGTTTGAAAGAGGAATGACTTTCCAGGTCGGCTGATCTTGAGCCACAAACAGCGGATATTGTTTGGGCTTTCCGTACCAGAAATAGGAAAGGCGATCCCGAATTCCAGCGACATTATCGTTTGTCACCACAAATACACCTCCATCACGTAAATGGTTACCGCATTGCGTAAAAAACTGGAGGGTGTTATCGAATTCCATCACGCCACTAATAGAAAAAATGAAATCAAACGGTGTATCTGGAAACACGGTGAAGGGGTGATTGGCATCGATCTGTGAAAAATTCTTCTCTGTGACATGAACGGGTTTATGGAGATCACAGCCTCGCAGAAGGGCTTTGGGGAAAAAACGACGCAATGATGAAAGGAAGCTCCCGGCGCCACAAGGAATGTCGAGCATGGCTTGCCCCTCGAAGGTATTCCCTAATTCATGTAAATACTCAATGATCGCTTTATGGACTCCTCGAGATGTCCGCCCTCGAGGAATGTTGTCAAATCTTGAAGTTTTGGCCATGGGAAGATCCGAGCGTTGCCGAGTGGGGCAAAATAGCGGAGTTGTCTTATGTGAAAAAATGCAATTTCGAGTGAAATTGACTCTAGGTAGCCGAAGGTATTCTGTCAATATGGGCCTGTTGAAAAAATCAGCCAGCGGCGTTCCCTGCTTTCGCCGGATCGGCTTCGCGCAGGCAGGTTGCCATTTTTCCGTGCTCACGTATAGAAGGAACGCTACGCGCGCGAAAAGGCCATAGCCAATTTTTGGCACGGATGAAAAAAATAGGAGGCACGGCTGTTCTTCTACAATTCAAAGAGGGTGGTGAGGAGTTGGGCACAGTTCGATTCCTCGCTTAGTGCTTGAAGGGAATCGACATGCAGGAATCATTGGGGTTGGCTAGATGATAACGGCAGAGGGGTTCGCGATTTGAGTTAAACTCCCATGCTGCCACGCATGGAGTAAGTCTTCAGGATTAGCCAATACTTTTAGAATCAGATGGGAGAGTTGACTGATCAAGAACAGACTTGACTCAATTTTTCATCGGGATGCATCCATCTTCAGTTGACATATTGGTCAAATCGATGCTGCCGTGAGGGGACCTTGCCTCAGGTGCGCAAATATATTCATACACTTGCGCATGCCTGACCCCACTAAAAACACGTGAGTAAAGGAAATTATGGATGGGGAAACAATCAGTCAGATGTAGAAAACTCAGGGAAGCGGCTCAAGGTTCATTCCTTTGAGATAAATACTAAATATAACGTGGCTAAGATATTTACCACTCATCATAACGGTAACCAACTTTTGAAATTTGGCTGCAAGAATGTCCTGTGAGTCATTAGATTCTTCCAAAATACTCGACGCTAAACTCTGGTTCGCAATAAGGTGTGAAAACAAAAAGTGTGTCTTCCTTGCATCCCCCAATCCCATTTGAAAGAACCCCCCTGCATTACTATCCATTTGTTCAAGCCCTTTTTTGACAGTCTCATTCTGGACGTGCCCTCCATCAATTCCATTGCGAATATCCATTAGTAGGCTCTGGCATTTATTAAACTCTACATAGAGTGTCTTGTATCTAATTTTCGTATCTGCGTCTTCTCATTCAATGAAATCCTTGAATGCCTTATTTTGTCGAATGGATTCTATCGCCCCTTTTAATTCAAGCGCAGTTCCAAAAGTATTCCTTAGAAAATAGATGCCACGTATTTCCGAAGAAGCTTGGTCTAGATTAGGAATTTCTTTGGCTATGTATCCCATTGATTCAAGATTGAAATCTTCAACTGAAATGCACATCCTTGCTATTTTCACAGTCAACGGGTTGTCGCTCGGAACATAACGTTTTATTTTGAGAGGGGAAATATGAATCTTTGACATGACAAAAATGTGTTAAGAAATACTGTTTAACGTTCTTCCCCTCAGATGCCGCTAGCATCCCAATCTGCTGCAACGAGCAACCATACAAAATCTGGTGAATAAAGGAAATGAGAGAAAGGAATCTTGCGGTTAAGGCGTCGCCCTAGGTTGGCACAGCTATTGAGGTGGTTTCTAATACCGACAGGTGTAATTGGGCGTTATGTTCTCACGGGATCCGGGAAGTGAAGCTGACTTGGTGCGTTCAACATACTTTCCCACAATTATTACACGTTCATTTGTAAGCTTCCCCGTCAAGCGGACAATTCATACGTAGAGTTTTCCGGTGTTGGTTTGTGATAGGCACACGGAGCCGCCCCCTGTAGCGCATCATACGGTCGTTGTTCATTATAGATGGTGATCCACCCTGCCGTGAGTGTCCGCACCTGCTCCAAACTGCGAAAGAGATAGAGATTGAGCACCTCATTGCGATAGGTGCGAGTGAAGCGTTCAAGAAACGCATTCTGCGTTGGGCG
>JAJDBS010000062.1 GCA_029261235.1 Nitrospirales bacterium | reverse complement strand
GCCATTCTGACCTCAGAAATGGGGAATACGGATAAAATGGTGGGGTACTTTAGTGAATGTCGAGAACTAGGATTAAAAATATTACCGCCTGATGCGAACCAGAGCTTAAAGAATTTCAGTGTCGTCCCTGAGGGCATTCGATTTGGGTTGGCCGCCATTAAAAATGTCGGAGAAAGCGCCGTAGACATTGCGCTGGAAAACCGGGAGCAGGATGGCCCATTTGAATCGTTTGTGGACGTGTGTTGTCGTCTCGATTCCCAGAAGGTCAATAGGCGTGTGCTAGAAGGCTTACTCAAGGTGGGTGCCTTCGACTCAATGGGCACATCACGAGCCAGTTTATTTGCGATTCTCGATCAAGCCATGGAACATGCCTCGACGGTGCAGCGGAATAAACGAGACGGCCAAACCAGTCTGTTTGATTTGGCCCCAGAAGACCACGCCGCGGAAGAGCCCAAGAGCTTCGGATTCGTCGTCCCTCAGAAACCTGAATGGTCACAAAATGAACTCTTACAATATGAGCGAGAACTGACGGGATTTTATATTACGGATCATCCCCTCAACCGTCACCGTATGGCCATCGCCCATTTTTCCTCTCACTCAACACAGTCACTCAGGGAGATCAAAGAAGAACGCGAAGTGAAGGTCTGCGGGGTCATATCTAGCATCAAGGTTACAACCACGAAAAAAGGGAATCGAATGGCCTATGCCCAATTAGAAGACCTCCAGGGCACCGTTGAGGCCATTATTTTCCCAGAAGCGTTCAAAACCCACGAAGAGATGCTGAAGCCAGATTCTGTGGTTCGCATCACCGGATCAGTAGATCTAATGGATAACGGTGCTAGAATAAAGGCAACACGGGTGGAACTCCTCCCACAATTGGAATCTGAAACGGTCAAACAGGTGACGCTTCAAATCCACGAACAGGATGTCCCACCCCAGAATCTGATAGACTTACAAGCGATCTTTGAACGCTATCCTGGGCCGACACCTATTTCACTGGACTTTTATCTTCAACCGAACATGATCGCCAACCTTCCGAAATTACCGAATGTCGGCATTTCCCCGACACCAGAATTTTTAGAAGAAGTGGAACGACTGCTGGGCGCGTCAACAGTCGCCTTCCATTAATTGCCGTCGAAGGAGCCTACCTGTGCGTGAATATTTGGATTTTGAAAAACCTTTGAAAGAGCTCGAAGGGCGGATTGCCAAAATCGTAAAATCCAAATCAAAGAAAGTCTCGGTGCAAGACGCCATCATCAACAGCACCCAACAGTTGGCCGAACTCGAACAAGAACTCTTTGCTCATCTCTCTCCTTGGCAACGGGCGCAGATCGCCAGGCATCCTCAACGTCCATCTATTTCTGATTATTTAGAGGAACTGACCGAGAACGTCATCGAGCTCCATGGAGATCGGCTGTATGGTGAAGATCAGGCCATCATCGGAGGATTTGCCACATGGAGGAACCGATCCATCATGGTGATGGGTCATGAAAAAGGCAAATCGTTAAAAGAACGCATGCGTCGAAATTTTGGGATGGCCAAACCCGAAGGATATCGAAAAGCCTTACGTCTCATGAAACTGGCAGAAAAATTTCAACGTCCGATCCTGACCTTCATCGATACGCCAGGGGCATACCCGGGAATTGATGCCGAGCAGCGAGGGCAGGCGGAAGCGATTGCCAGGAATTTACTGGAAATGATCAAACTTCGGGTTCCGATTATTGCAGTTATCACCGGAGAAGGCGGAAGCGGAGGAGCATTAGCCTTAGGCGTGGCGGATCGAGTCTTGATGCTCGAACATTCGATTTATTCTGTGATATCACCTGAAGGCTGTGCCGCCATCTTATGGGGTGATGCCTCAAAATCTTCCACTGCTGCCGAGGCCTTGCGGATGACCGCCCCTGAATTGATCAAGCTCAACATTATTGATGACATCATCCCTGAACCACTTGGGGGAGCGCATCGCGATATACCCCGCACAGCGAACAATGTCTCGAACGCCCTTGAGACCCATTTCACCCAACTAGAAAAGATTCCTCTTCCCACCTTGCTCAAGCAACGTGAGGCAAAATTCAGAAATCTCGGGGATTTTAGTTCACAAGAAACCACAACAACAAATATTCAAACCGCAAACTCATAAATTGAAAACAGATATCCATCTCATGACAAAGGGCGAGACAGGCTCTTGATCAGATGATCTCCCCCACCAACTTTTCCAACGCAATCCCCACTCCATCCTCAAATAATTGTTGCCGCTCAAGGACGAACAGAACGAAGGATGGCTGGGCCAACCGACACGGCATGAGTGCGGACGCACGAAGAGATGACAGCAAGTCGACCCGAAAAATATTTAGGAGGGAGAAGAGGACTCTGAAGGCGGTACACTATCATCTGGCGGCGGATACAGCTTTTGAATACGATCCACCAATTCTTGTACTTCGGGAGTCGATTCGCGAGAAGGTTCAGTCGGCATCTGATCCCAAATAAGTTCGGCAAATCCATGTTCTTCAAATGTTTGTCGAATCACATGAACCATGGCTTCTAGCATGACTTCGTCCCCCAACCTGAGATTCAGCACTCGCTTGTCTTTCTGTGTCGGAGGCGGACTTTCATCCAATAAAGCCCAACAGCGATTGAAGACGGTCTCTCGAACTGACGCAGGAGCATTTAACGAATCAATGTCAGATGTGCATAAGGCCACAACCATCAGAACAAACTGAAGATCGGGCAAGCCAGGTTGGTTGAGATCTAAATGTTGCATGACCCTATGGTACCCATGAAGAGATAATCTTGACAAGCACATGACCAACTTCCAGGAACAAGAAAGCCTCACCAAACTCATCGATCGCATCGGCTCGGCTCATGCAGGCAAACGATTGGAAATGCAAGCCCATTACTCGGCTCTCCTGCTGGGTGGACATCATATCCATGTGCACATGGAAGAATTCCCAGCCTTCGCCTGGATCCTCAAAACATCGTTAAAGACCACAGGGCTCTGGGCCAGAGCGGTCAGAAACTCCTCAAACTATCGCCTGGTCGAACATACCGTGCCGCTTCCGCACCTCCCTGATGCCTTTGATGGCTTTCGCATTTTGCATCTCTCTGATCTCCACATCGAAGGCATGATTGATAAAGGACAGGCCCTCAAAGCCATCTTACCCACCTTAGACTATGATCTGTGTGTCCTCACCGGTGACTTTCGATTTCGGACCTACGGCTCGTATGACAAAACGCTGCGGCTCATGAAGGAGCTAGTCCAAACAATCCACGCGCCGTTTGGCGTCACGGGGATTTTAGGAAATCATGATTGGTTAGAAATGGTACCAGGCCTAGAAGACGCCGGCATTCGCATGTTGCTCAATGAAACCCAGCCGATCGAGAAAGGGTCAGATGCCATTTGGCTCTTAGGCCTCGATGATGTGCATTATTACGAAACTGGAGATCTTCAAAAAGCGGTCGACGCAGCACCATCAGATGCCGTCCGTCTTCTTCTCGTGCATTCTCCCGAAATTATCCCAGAAGCATTTGCAGCCGGCATGGACCTATATCTGTGCGGCCATTCACATGGCGGCCAAATCTGTCTTCCAGGCGGAAAACCCATTATCACCCACTGCCGTTGTGCCCGCTCCTATAAGGCCGGCCCCTGGAAACATGAATCCATGCGCGGGTACACCTCTCGCGGGGTCGGCACCTCGCTCTTTCCCATCCGTATGAACTGCCGACCAGAAATCATCATCCACACCCTCCGCAAAACCCCGATCGAATTGGAGCCCGTCAGCATCGTCACACCGGTCAGATTCAAGAAAAGTCCCTTCTTAACACTCCCGGGAGGATGTCCATCCCCAGCTTCATCCTCATCCCTACAATCCTAAGAAAGATCGCCATCCCTCCATCACGCCTGTTCAGAATTCAGAGAGTGCAATCCCCCACTCCTTCATCCCCGACATCTGCCATCGGGTATCCATCCCCAACCCAGCATGCCCGCCGGTCGTAAGCACGATACCTCTCTTGGCTCTTGAACCCACAATCAGGAATTGATCGAGACCAACCACGGCATGAACAATAATTCGGTACTGTATTCTAGTGGGAAGAAAGAAAACACTGAGATGTCAGACCCACTGATCGACAGTCAATAAGTCTGTGGGAGCGAAGCTCTTACCAGCAAATGCTTCAGGTAGGTTAGGAGAAGAAAAACCTATTTTTGACCTGTTTCAGATTGGTGACGAAAAAAGATTAACTGAAATTGTCGCCATGCGATCTTACAGACAGTGTCAGATTGGCAGTACTGTTTTGAAGGTCGGTATTCGGCTGTGAGTTCAACTGGTCGCTGCAACACATGCCTGAAATGTCTCTGCGGGTGTTGCGTATTCTAAGGTTTTTCTCGGGCGTTCGTTCAACTGCCGCGCGATTGTATTGAGCTGGGCTTGTGTATAGATAGATAAATCGATGC
>JAJDBS010000061.1 GCA_029261235.1 Nitrospirales bacterium | reverse complement strand
ATTTAAATAGACGGCCGATTTCGCGCTTCTGGTCGTATCCGACAAAAAGAGGAATGACGACCAGACCTTGCATGACCATAGGGAAATTCGCTTTGACCATGTAGCCGAGCCTCGTTGCTTTGCCTTCACAGGTCAGAGCTTTTCCGTCCAGTTTCTCGTAATGTTCCAACTCAATTCGAAAGAGTTTCGCCATTTCCACACAAGGTCCGGCAGCTCCCGCGATAGCCATGGCTGAAGATGCGTCAGTTTGAAACACCTTGTCCATTCGATTGGCGGCAATTTGAAACCCTTCCGTGGCTCGGCGGTCTCCGGCAATTAAGACCCCATTCTCATAGGTAAATGCAAGAACAGTCGTGCCATGAGGCCATGCAGGAAGGTGGTTTGGAAGAGGTAGCTGATTCGATCTTTGATCTGTTGGGGAGACTCCCCACCGAGCCATGGGTAAGAGTTCCGGATGTTGAGTTGTGAGAAATTGGTAAAAACTCGAACACGGATCAGAAGGGAAATTTGGCATTGGATGTCGATCAGCATTCATAATGGGTTATTGATCGGACGATGATCCTTATTGAAGAGCCATGATTATTGTGCGAGACGTGATAATAGCTGATCAACAGAGTCGATGTCCTGAAGCAACTCTTCAGTCAGTGATTGTGTACCACGATAAGGGTCCATGAGTGGGACGCGTGTAATCCTGCCGTCTGAAGATTCGAGCAAGATTGAGGTCCAACTCATTCCATAGACCTGTTGTGGAAATCGTTTGAGGCAGGCCCCTCGAAAGAAAGCACGAGTCTGAGTCGGAGCGGTTTGTCTTGCGCGTTGAATCTCTTCGTCATGTGTCAGTCTATCCATTTTCCCTGTTCGTTCCAGGGTATAATACAAGCCGTTCGCAGGTCGTATATCGTGATATTGCAAATCAATCATGGCAATTCGAGGATCTTGCCATGAACAGCCTTTCCGATCTTGATATGACTCGATCAGCGCCTGCTTGGCGACCCAGTCGATTTCCCGATTGAGCTTGGTCGGATCCTGTTCTAATCGTTCAAGCACGGATTCCCAACATATTAAGACTTCCTTCGTGATTGGAGATAATTCGCGTGTTGTGTAAAATTCGTGAGCCGCGTTGAGAAACGCATGTTGAATGGCAAGAGCCGTTGTGTGTTGACCGTTCTTGAGTTGCAGTGAGGTTTTGACTGTGAGATCGCGAGAAACCTGTTTGACGGCTTTGACGGGATCAGCCAATTCAATCTGAGGCAGTACTCCCTGATTCTCTAGCATGTTAATGATGATCGCGGTCGTCCCGACTTTGAGAAAAGTTGAGACTTCGCACATATTGGCGTCTCCCACGATCACGTGGAGGCGGCGAAAATGAGTTTGATGGGTATGGGGTTCGTCTCGTGTATTGATGATTGGACGATTGACCATTGTGTTGAGATCGTATTCACATTCAAGGAAATCTGCTCGTTGTGAAATTTGATAGGAGGTGGGAGCCGTTCCGTTTTCTGCCCCAACTTTTCCGGCCCCACAGAAGATGGGGCGAGAGACGAAAAATGGCAGGAGCACCTTGCCGATATGTGTAAAGGGGATCGTGCGAGAGATGAGATAATTCTCATGATACCCGAAACTGTTGCCTTTCCCGTCGGAGTTGTTGCGGTAGACTAAGAATTCATCGTGCCCGACACTGGTGTTCAGCCTCGCCAGGCATTCTGCGACAAGCATGTCTCCAGCTCGTTCATAAGCGACAACTTCACGGGGGTTACTGCATTCGGGTGTCGAATATTCGGGATGAGCGCCATCGACGTACAATCGACCGGCATTAGCCAGAATTTTATTGAGTTGGCGATTATATTTGGCTCCAGGCCGTTCGGGTTCGCCTGCAATTTCAAACCCTCGGGCATCAAAATAGGGATTTTCATTTTCATAATCCCATAGGGCATTGGGCGCGGGAAGCCGAGGGCTGTGACTGATTAAGCGAAGGGAATTATCAATGGGATCAGGGTGGTTGGGAGAGCGGGCAATGATCCCAAATTCTGTTTCGGTGCCAAGAATTCGTAGCAAGGAAACCTCATGTAGCAGACTAATATGGTTTAGTTAAAAGTAGTGGCCGACATTCATTGTTTTGATTTCGCGAGATTCCGACTCTTCATCATCAGTCAGCGTTCTGACGTGAATGATTTTTTCACCTTTCTTTCCAGCGATTTTGGCCCAATCATCGGGGTGTGTGGTATTCGGCAAATCTTCCTGTTCTTTAAATTCCGCACGGGTCGCTTGCTGGAAATCTTCGCTCGTGAGTCCTTTCTCTCCGCCCGAAAGTGTACGTTTAATTGAGAGCTTTTTCGCGCGAGCGACCACACTTTCAATCAGTGCACCACTGGAGAAATCTTTGAAATACACGGTTTCTTTCTCGCCGTTCTCATAGGTGACTTCTAGAAATTGATTTTCTTGAGTTTTGGCATACATCGCTTCTACTGTGGTTTCAATAAGATGCTGAACATATTCCGTACGGTTCAGTTTCTGTTCCGTCATTGCAGATTCCGCCATGGGAAGCTCGGCGGTGAGATATTTCCCAAGAATATCTTTTGCGCCTTGTTTATCTGGTCGTGGAATCTTGATTTTGATATCTAATCGACCTGGCCGTAAGACAGCGGGGTCAATCAAATCCTGTCGGTTGCTGGCACCAATAACAATGACATCCCGAAGACTTTCTACTCCATCAATCTCTGAAAGAAATTGGGGCACAATTGTGGATTCAATGTCTGAAGAAATACCTGTCCCTCGTGTACGAAATAACGCGTCCATCTCATCAAAGAATACAATGACTGGATGCCCATGGGAGGCTTTTTCTTTGGCTTTGGCAAACACCTCGCGAATTTGTCGTTCAGACTCACCCACATATTTATTCAGGAGTTCTGGCCCCTTAATATGGAGGAAGTAACTGCGGATGTCTTTACCCTGAAGATGAGCAAGCTTTTTCGCGATGGAATTGGCGACAGCCTTGGCAATCAATGTTTTTCCACAGCCAGGAGGGCCGTAAAGGAGCAGGCCTTTAGGGGGTAATAACTGATGCTCCGAAAAAAGGTCGGGATGGAGAAAGGGGAGTTCGACCGCGTCTTTCACTTGTTCTAATTCTTTTTCGAGTCCGCCAATGTGATCAAAGTTAATATCTGGGACTTCTTCGATCACCAATTTTTCCATTTCACTTTTGGGCATTTTTTCGGTGAGATACCCTGAGCGAGATTCGAACAAGAGGTGGTCGCCCACGCTCAACTTTTGTTGTTTGAGCCCGTCAGAAATTTCGACTACTCGTTCATCATCCAAGTGGGAACTGACCACGGCACGTCCATCACCGAGCAAATGTTTGAGATGGACAATTTCCCCTTGGGGATCGTACCCCCGCGCTTCAATCACATTCAGCCCTTCGTTCAAAATGACTTCTTGTCCTGTTTTGAGAGAATCCAATGAAATTGACGGATGGAGATTCACGCGTAACTTGCGTCCACCAAGAGAGACATTCACTGTTCCATCAGAATTGGTGCCGTAGAAAATGGCAAAGGTTGAGGGCGGAGCTGTT
>JAJDBS010000007.1 GCA_029261235.1 Nitrospirales bacterium | reverse complement strand
GGAACGCCTTGCGTATTTTCGCAAGACGAACCAATTGTTAGAGGCGCAACGTATTGAGCAACGGACGAAGTTTGATTTGGAAATGATTCGGACGATGGGCTATTGCCATGGCATCGAAAATTATTCGCGTCATTTAAGTGGTCGGCAACCCGGTGAACCGCCGCCGACGTTGTTGGATTATTTTACCAAGGATTATTTGCTGATTGTGGATGAATCGCATGCCACGGTCCCGCAGTTTGGGGGCATGTATGAAGGCGACCGCTCTCGCAAGAAGACCTTGGTGGACTACGGCTTTCGTTTGCCCTCCGCGATGGATAATCGACCATTAAAGTTTCCTGAATTCGAGCAGTTTATGAATCAAGTCGTGTATGTGTCTGCCACGCCAGGTCCGTATGAATTGAAGTATGCCCAGTCGCCACCGGTCGAACAGATTATTCGGCCAACTGGTTTGATCGATCCCGTGATGGAGGTGAAGCCTGCAAAGGGACAAGTAGAACATTTGCTCGGAGAAATTCGTCAGCGAGTGGCCAGTGGCCAGCGGGTACTGGTGACCACATTGACGAAGCGCATGGCAGAAGATCTCACGGAGTATTATTACGAGCAAGGTCTCAAAGTACGGTACCTGCATTCAGACATCAAAACGTTAGAGCGAGCTGATATTATTCGTGATTTGCGTAAGGGTGTGTTTGACGTCTTGGTGGGGATAAATTTGTTGCGGGAAGGGCTGGATCTTCCTGAAGTAAGCTTAGTGGCGATACTTGATGCTGATAAAGAAGGTTTTTTGCGTGGCTACCGAGCCCTGGTGCAAACATCCGGTCGGGCAGCGCGACATCGTGATGGAACCGTCATTCTCTATGGTGATACCGTGACGAAGTCGATGGCGATGACATTAGAGGAAACGGATCGGCGACGCGCGATTCAGCTGGCGCATAATACGAAGCACGGTATTACCCCCCAAACCATCATAAAGCGAATCCATGATTTGGACGATCAATTAGCTGAAGTTGGTTATGGGAACCTCTCTGTGGCGGCGGAAACTGAAGAAGTCTATGCAACCGGAGGTGACCTAGAAAAGCGTATTACGACAGTAGAGAAAGAGATGAAGTCCGCAGCGAAAGCCCTTGAATTCGAGCGTGCGGCTAAACTGCGGGATGCTCTTCGGATTCTTCGTCAGAAGTTACTCCAGGTGGGTATCTAAAGGGGAATGTTGAAAAAACCACTAGCCGCGTTCTCGCCATTTTGCCGTGCTCACTTATTGGTAGTACGCTCCGCTCGTCAAAGTCGCTACGGCCTCGCTGGATGACTTTTTGATCATTCCCAGCGCCGCCAGGAAACTGGAATAGTCTAAAGTATAGATGAAAAGGTGTCAGGAACCATTTATGATGTTTCACAGCACGAAATAATAGGTTTAGCCGACTAGATATGCTTGTAGATGTAGGCGCCGAGGAACATGCCGATGATACTGAGTAAGTTGATTTTAAGCAGAAAGCCGAAGGTGAATGTGAGCAAGACGAGGTTCACGCTGACTGGTGGGTCGAATCCTAAGCTCAGCGCTTCACCAAAGATGCTGCGTACCGCACCCTGAGGTGATACCACCTGAAGAATTTCCCCTAAAATGCTCCCCAATAGGCCGCCAATGAAGATAAAGAGCAGCAGGTATCGGCCCGTCTTCTTTAGCATGCTCTGGCTCGCCAACTATACTGGATTTGAGGAGGACTTTTTATCATCAATAATGAAAGTTATTCTATGAAGGAAATAGAAGGAAGGCAGTTTTTTTCTTAGGGTAAATTCCTAGATACCTTACGTCAATTTTGAAGATCCGTCAAGAAAGCCCCATGATGTCCGCACCTGGAAATATGACGGAATTCTAAGGCGTAAGAGCGGTTGGTGTGGAGTCCTGATCGATTGAAAAGCGCATGGTGCCCATCTTATTCATGGTGTTGACCATGTAGCCCACGTACACGTCTACTCGATAGCGACCGGGTTGCCATTTTCCCTTTTGAGCAAAAAACTTGAGATAGCCACTTTCATCTTCCAATGCTAAATCGGCAATGTCTTCATCGATCCATTGATTCGCGTCAGCATCAGGAACCATTTCTGGAAAGAGCCGCCCAATAACTTGGAAGGGGGCTAAGTGTTCGTGGACGGCAAAGACCAAGTGAACGGCGTTTGCCGATGTCGGAAAGACGTTCGTGGGATTCACGGGTACCAAAATATGCCCTCGACGGATGGTTCGATCTTCTTCGACGCTTTCCGCAAAGACGATGCTTGCAAACAATCCTCCAGGTTTGTGATCTGAGGAGGGAAGGTTCGGTGAATCGGAGTAGTCATCGTATGGGGCTGATGCAGTCGTGGAACTGGTATCTTCAAAAAAATCAGGGGGAGAATCAAACTCGGCAAAGCCATGCTGGGTTTCATGAGGCTGGAAAATTCCTTCAGGATAGCTTGACTGGGGTTGCTCAGCCACGCAGATTGCAGCCGTAGCCAGAATGAGGATGCTGGTGAAGGCTCTCAGATGGCTAGTCGAAAATGAAAACAGCTGCCTAATGGTATGCATCGTGGTGGGGGTTCCCGAAGTGACAAGAGAAGCGAAGTGTCATCTTAGTTTTTCAGGTGGACTTGCAATGCTGTACCCTTGCTGACAGTGCCAGGTCAAGGGCATCAAGGCAATCCCTTGCGGCCTCAAAAGAGGCTTTGCTAGAATTTTTTCGAAAATACGCATTTTTATCTATGCCAATGCTTATGTCATTTATTCATAATTTTAGAAGTAGATAGGTCAATATTTATGAGTGCACCAACTGCCAAAGATCCGGATACCCTTCCCCAACTCGTCGGGGATTTCAAGCCTGTCGACATTTGGCAAGCTCATATCAATCGTCTCTTTTATGGGCTATTGGGAACTCGAGTCCGTGAATTTTATCAAACATTCGCGGCCGCGGATTATCGGCTAGGGTATGCTCTCGCCGAAGATTATTGGCGACAATGTGTCTCGCGGGCACAAGCCAAGAAGGGCGAGCCGAACTTGGCCCCTCTGATTGTCATGGAATGGGGTGCGGGGAATGGGAATTTGGCCGCATGCTTTTTAGATCGTCTAAAGGAATTAGATGCAGAGCAAGCCTTCTTTCCTCGAATCACGTATATCTGTGTGGAGCAAGAAGCGGCATTATTGGAGCAGGCAAGACAGAACGTAGACTTAGCGAAGCACAAGGAGCGAGTGTCATTTGAATGCCGAGCGGTGGAAGACTTATCTTCATTTGGGGACGGAACTGTGGATCGGATTATCTGCAACGAGCTGTGGAGTGAGTTGCCCACAAAATTGGTTCTGCGAAAAGAAGGGGACATCAAGGAAGAGCAGCTTCGGCCAAATTTGAATGAAAAGCGGTTGGCCGATTTCCCAGAATGGGAAAAGTTTGTTGAGGCCTTTGATGCAGCTGATATCGAAGCGCTGCCATCATTTGCGTCCTTTTTAAGTGATTTGGTGTGGGAACGTGAATATCAGACCGTTGACGCGAAAATCTTTCCGTTCCGCCGAACCGTGACAGAGTTTCTCAAGGGTATCGATGAAGAAGTCTTGGTTCCGTATAACCTGGGCGCTTGTCTAAGTCTCAAGGAGGCGCAAAGGCTCCTTGCGCCAGGTGCGATTGGGTTTAGTAGTTTAGATGCGGGAACGGCTGATCCCCGTGTCCTGAATGATCCAGAGAAGCCATGCTACACCGTTCAGGGCGGCCAATTTAGTTTCATGGTGAATTTCCAGTTGCTCCAAGCAGTCGCACTACATTTGGGTATTCAAACAGGCATCATCGAGTCACAAAGGGATTTTGTATCAAGGAGTATGGGCGCAAGTGTACTCAACGTCATGGACTTGTTGGCGTCACATCCTTATCCGCCTGAAGGACAGCCATGGGAGTTGGATGCTTTTATTCTTCGCACACTAGAAGCCCTCAATCAGACCTATCGTTCTCCCTATCAACGTCGAATCGAATTCCCCATTGGAGAAGGTACGCCGGCAAAAGAGCGCGTGGAATTAGAAGCGCTATTGCAGACGCTACCTGGTCATGGTGTGCCGGATACGATTGCCTATCTCACCGAAGCAGAAATACAAACAGCCATGCCAGCATTGGAAAAGTTGGGATATGAGAATGCAGGGATTAAAGAGATGCTGCAATTCCCAGCTCAGCCAGTCGACTATATGCATTTCTCGTTTGCTGGTTCATGAGGATATGTATGAACCTTCACCGATCTTGTCTTCGTCGCGCCTTCAACGACGCTGAATAATTGGTACTAAGGATTCATGCGTTCTTCTCTGTGCACGTCAATCTGTTGTATGTGATCTAGTGCTGTAGCCTGACCCCCTCTTTGTTAAGCCAACTTGATGAGTTTTGCGCGTATTTAAAGCTAGATTTCTTTGGATAGGGTATGTATACTTTGCCGACTTTTTATCGAGATGTGTTCATATTAAAAAAGCGAGGTTGTAGGTGTTTGGATCGTTTGGTTGGATGGAGCTTATGCTCATCCTCATTATCGTCTTGATCATATTTGGTGCGGGGAAAATTCCCCAATTAGGCGAAGGGCTTGGCAAGGCGATAAAGGGATTTAAGAAATCTGTGGCAGAAGCTGATGCCTTTGATGTCACGCCCAACGAGGAGCCAGAAGGGTTTCAAGCACCACCTCAACAAGTTGCAAGTGAGCCTCAAGTGATGCAGGCCACTCCACCTGAAGCAGTCATTCAGCAACCAGTGGAATCCACCCAACCCAAGCAGGGATAATTGAGATCTAAGCCGGACATCGCAAATATGGCTTGTCTCAGTGAAAAAAAACTCATAACCCATACTCAGCAAATCCTCACATCTGGTGTCGAAGGCGACGCCATTAAGGACGCAAAACAATGTTTGGCTTAGGAGGGATGGAAATATTGATCATCTTGGTCATTGCTTTCATGCTCTTTGGACCGAATGAATTGCCGAAAATGGGACAGCAGTTGGGGAAGGCTGTCAAAGGATTTAAAGAAACGACAGAAGATCTTCGGCAGTCAGTCGAACCAGAAATTAACATGATCACTCAAGAGCTAAAATCTGTTGAACAGGACTTTGAATCATCAATCAAAGACGCTGAAGAACAAATCAAAGGTGTGACAGATGAAGCCACCGACTCAGGTGGTTCACGGCCGGTCTGATTGGGGAGGATAGGTCTGAGGAAAAACCATTTGTTCAGCAGGACTTGTGGTGCATGCAAATGTTTTTTACTTGAAATAGGAATTTTTGAGAAGAGTATCCCAGCTCTTTAGTTTGTTCTACCGCGCTCTCAAATAAAATTAGTCAGTGTTGGTTTTTTACAACCATCGTATCATTCTAGCAATAATCATTAGGTATCGTTGATAGGGTCCGTCATTAACATAACATTAAAATAACATTATATTTTAATAACTTAGCTGAATTAATCGTAACTGGCACTAATTTAGCAATGTACCCTATACGGCAAAAGCTCACATTGAAGGCCTTTGAGTCAGCCGGTAAGGGGGGAGTGTAAAAGCCTGGGTCATGAGTGACTCGGATTATTAAAAGCGGAAGCGGGCGCGAGATCCATCAGTACTAGAGCATTAGACTGCTCGGTAAAATTGATGGGATTCGAGTCCACCCAAGTTTTCACCAACAGGAGGAGTGCAATGAGGACTTTTTACAAAACCTTTACAGGGTTGACTGCAGCGGCCCTTCTTGTGGCCATGTCGGCAGTACCGGGGATTGCTGCAAAGACGAGCCCGGCAACTGACAAAAACACTAACGTCCCGGCAGTACCACGGGCCATTCCGGATCTTGTCCCGTATCACAAATTTGATCCACCGGCCGGTGCGGTTTTTGATGCCAGTAAATTAACAATCTCTGGTGACATGCGCGTGCGTGCGGAATTTAGATCCAAGGCTGGATTTGGAGTGAGCGCAAATGCAACGGGTGGGCCACTTGGTAATAAATTTACCGAAGAAAATAATCAATCCAATTTTTTCACGCAACAACTCATCCGGTTGGGCTTCAATTATGCCATCTCTCCGGACGTCACGTTTTTTCTGCAACCGCAAGTGTCAAACAATTGGGGTACATCTGGCCCAAATGGGACGGGTAGCGATCTCTTCCTGCGTCAGGGTTACATGTTAATCAGGAATTTCGTTGCTCCTAACCTGACCCTGAAAGCTGGACGCCAATTAGTGGTCTGGGGGAATCACCGGATCTTTGGACATTTTGATTGGAACAACGTAGGGTTTGCCTTTGATGGCGTAACTCTCCGGTATAACCATAGCAAGATGCCAGTAGAATTTGGTTGGTTAAGAGTGGCGGAAGGCGACTGTAACGACAGCGCGGGTGGTTGCGGAAATGCGACAAGATCAGCTGATACTGGGGATGCCGATATTTGGTTTGTGCGGATGCCGATGAAACTCGGCGGAGTTGTGTTTGAACCTGCCTGGATCTTTGAAGATAATGGTATTGGTGGTAATGCTCCAGGTGGACAACCTGGCAACCAAAGTCGGCACACTTTAGGTGCCAGAGTAGCTACGAAAAAAGGGATGGTTGATGTAACTGGGGAAGGTTATTGGCAGTTTGGTTCCTTAGGGACTACTAGCCCAACCAATGGAAACAGAAATGAACGCATTAATGCGTTGGCTCTGCATTTAGATGCGGGTGTGACGTTACCCGTGCCCATGCAACCTAGAATTGGTGCGGAAATAAACTATGCTTCGGGTGATGGCAGTTGTAATGCGGCTGGCGGTAATAAATGCGGAGGCACCTTTAGCCAATTGTTCCCAACGAACCATATCCACTTCGGGTATATGGACAGGATGTCTTGGCAGAATATGTTGACCTATGGTGGAAATCTTCAGGTGCGGCCCACTAAAGCCAGTCATTTTGAAGTGGGTGGGCATGTCATGAGATTGGCCAATGAGAATGATAATTGGTATGGAGCCAACCAAGCAGTGTTTAAAAGAACTCCCGCCGGAAACAATGAGAAATCACTTGGTGGTGAGATCGATGTAGTTTACACTCTGTTCTTCCAAGGCGGCAGAGTCGGCTGGCAGGTTGGCTATGGTCACTTTTTCGCTGGAGATTATTTGACCAAGAATGATGTGGGTGGTGCTGCTAATGACCAGGATTGGGGCTACACTCAACTCTGGGTCAACTTCTAAGCACTATCTTCCAGCAATTTGTTAGCGGGAATCTATGCTAGGAGGACTTCGTTCTCCATAACCGCCCCTGCTGTTATTATCAGCAGGGGCGGTTTTTTTTACTCCGCTTTAGATCCTTGTTAAATCAAAGAATAGGATTTCTGCAATTTATTAGTGTCTGATGATATGAGAACGATAAGTTCTTGTCATTTCTTCGGGCTGAGTCCACCCTATGAGTGCATTATTTGTATAGGATAGGGTTGAAAAATTGCCAAGATTATTGTGCCTTCTCTGATAATTGAGGCGAAGTAGAGAATTGGTTTGAGACAATTCCGTCATTCCTGGTCCATTGGTCAGACCCAGATGAACAAATCGGTAAGCAGATTAGAGCTTGTGGCTGAATGGTGCATTCAATTGCGGAATAGAGCCTTTAAAGTATAAAAAATAAGAAGTGACGTCGAGCTGGTATTCTGCTAGGGCATGAAATGAAAGGACGTTTCTACTTTACCTCATGACCACGAAGCAGGCGAAGGTATTTGTTCAGTGGTTCGTTATGATAAAGGGCAGGCCTAGAGATGAAAGTTATGGGGTAGATAGGTTTCTGGGTGGGCCTGGTTGGATTTCTGTTCGGATGCTATGCGTTCTTGGGGGTAACCCTTCCGAGAGAATGATTCCAATAATTAGTTCGCCCTGAGAAGCCTTTGAGATTGTTCCAAGGCGCCCACGTATTTCAGTTGTACGTTTTTCGCCAGCTTTGAGTGATCCGAGGGGAATTGGAATCGGTGCCACTCGCTTGAATGCTTCTACTAATATTGGTGTCCCACGAAGCTCGACATAGGCCGAGGGAATGTCCGTGTTGCTGCCGTTGGTGATCTCAATTAATAAGGCAATGATTTCACCATCTTCCAGAACCAAATTACGATTGGCATCCACCAATTTCGTGCGAAATTGGACGGTTGTTGACAGCGCTTGATGAACGGGGGACTGCGTTTGTATTGGGGTGTTTTCTGGTTGATTGGGGTTGGATTTGGCTGCTTGGCTTAAACGAGGCATGACGCTGGCCATTTCCTTTGCAAGTGTTTCCGCGGCTTCTTCCACTGCTCCGTCAATGGGGCCAGTGGAACAAGAAGAAGATTGGCTGCTCAATGCTGGCGTCCAAATGGTGACACTTTTGTGATAGGTCAAAGGTGTTTGGGCTAAGGATGTTCCTTTGCTATTTTCATAGACCGCACGAAGATTGAGGTCGATTATGGCGTTATAGCGGTCCTCTTCACCGCCTCCAACGATCGGATCAAATCCAAACTGATTCAAGTCAACGATGATACGGTAGCCGTCAAGTATGGTCTTTGGGGCTTGACCTACTGGTGGTTCGGCTCGAACTCCATTAAATCGCTCTTGCCCAACTGTTAGAAACGAGTTGGCAATAATCTCACCTACAGGAATGGTGTAAGGTAGTCCACAGGCATCAACTGTTTGGGAAAAATTCACCAATTTTGGTGAAAATGCATAGGTCACAGCCATAGGTAGGCGTGGTACTGGCTTTTCTTCGAATCCCAGGCGTGGAATGGAGACTTTTTCGCAGGCGGAGGAGAGGAGGAGCAATACTCCAATTAGATACACGGTACAAAGATATTTTAATTTCGGACACACCGCTTAACCCTACCCGATGGTTCCAAGAGTTGCAAGTGAAAATGCATGTAGTCTAGTGGTTAGGATTGCCATCCATTGTGTTGCACAACAGAAGCCATGAATTTTGGGAATGTCGATAATATTTTAAGGAACAGCTCCCGTGGTTCTGACCTGGTTTGTAGGGTGATGAGGCGGCTGAGAGAATTTTAGTTCGTCAGTTTCCGGTGTAAAGATTCTCACGCGATCGGGGGGTTGTTGGTAAAGCGTTTCAGCCAGATCATCTGGGAAAAAATACCAGTCTGAAACATGAATGATGGGTTTGGTGAAACGTTGTAGGAAATCGCTTACGGCAACCGTACACATGAAGGGCCACGTGAATGATGAGAAGCTGCCACTCGGGTGCAATTCATCAGTACCTTCTAGTAAGATGAGGCGTAATTGTTCTGCTTGGGTTGGGGATATATCCCATTCGAACACTTCCACCCTCGTATCATCAAGACTCCAACGAAACTGCGCATAAGTTTCAAGAGTAGGTGGATCTCGAATTATGAGATCTCGCATTCTCCGTGGTAGCTGATTCTTGATATTTGATAGAAAAAAATCCCTTCCGTCAAATCTGGCATAGTCACCAGCAGGATCCCAAAGTAAGACTTCATTGTTTTTTCCCACCAGCCGTAAGGCGGAGTGGCTTGATGCCAGGCCGCTATACATGATAAGCACTTGTAAATGAGGAGTGTGAGGGTGCTCGGAAACTATTTCAATGCCAGATGATGGGATTTCCCAAGTATTCGGAAGAGAGGGAGTAGGGCCAATAACACACCCTGAAATCATAAGAGACCAGGATAGGGTGACAAAGGGTTGGGTTAATCGTCTTAGTAGAACTTGTTGCTTATTCATTCCAATACTGGCCCTCTTGACCGTTATAGAAGTTTGGGTGTTCAATTTACTATCAGGGGACATTATATCCTAACCTAGGGAGGTGTCACGATGCGCCGTTATATTTTGATGGTTGTCGGGTTGATTGTTCTTGTTGTGGGTAGTGCCTGTTCTTTTGAAAATTCTCCTAAACGTCTGCAGGCTTATCTCACTCCTGTTTCTCCTACAGGGGCTATTCCCGCAACCGGTTCTTCACTTTCAACTGGAGAGGTCACCGGAGTGCTTGTTGTGGTGAATGACACAGGATTTGAAAAATCCGCTCCAGACTTGCACCCAGGTACGCTTCAAAATCTTGGGGAATATCTCCAAGAAGACATTCATAAGCAACTGCCTATTCAATTGTCTTCCGTTATTTATCCTGATGGATTGCAACTCAATGGATCCGCTGACAAATTTATTCAATTGGCCAAAGAACAGGGTGTGCCCTATTTGATTCTAGCCGTCTTGTCTAGTTCGGAATGGGAAGTCCCCGATCGTCTTCCGCTTGGTGGCTTTCAACAGCCAACCGGATTACGCAGTGGAGGTTTAGTGGGATATCGGGCAGAAAATTATGCACGTGTAGAGTTGGCATTATTGGATGCACAAACAGGCCGACCTATCGTGACGACAGATGGCCAAGCTTGGGCCACACTTGAACGGTTAGCCGTTCCGCTTGAGTCGAACGTGTATCCGGTTGTGCGGCGTGCGCAAACGCAACCCCCTATTTATCCCAAGTCAGAATCGGATGCCTTCGAAACGCTTCGTTGGGTTTCTGGGCAAGACGCTATTGCTCAAGCAGTGATGCATTTAGAAGAAGAGTGGAACAAGGGCAAGGTTTCTTAAGATGGGAATCACTCCCGCTAGGTCTTGGATTGTTCTTTCCCTATTGTTATTTGGGGGTGGTTGCGGACAACACCCCCATTTTCGGCTAGGTTCGCTCGTGGGAACGCAGATATATCAACATCAGGAGGCTAATCCATCGTGGCCTCAACTGCAACGAATAGGCTTGGTCGTCCATTCCGATACGACGGCGCCAGGAGCGGCTCCGTCGATTTCCAAGTCTTTTCGTGAAACATTAAGTCGGCGAACTGAAGCGTTTTTAACCCGACGATGTCGGGTTTCTTCTGCCGTGCCTATTGCATTTCCCGCTTCAACTGCACAAGCGGCTATTCAGCAAGAATTTATTCTCCGTGGGCAGGAGCTTGGGATTTCACATCTTCTCCTGGTGGTGTTGTCGAGTCGGGAAAATTCCAGTCCAGTGACATTGGGTGAAGAAACCATAATGACTCAGATGTCAGGAACCTTAATAGAAAACCTAGCGTTAGCTGAGGTTGTAGTCCTTCGTCTTTCGGATTACCAGGGGTTGATTGCTTTATCAGCTGGAGCAACAGAAGAACTTCAATTGTTGGATGCGCCGCTTGGTGAAGGGGCTCTATCTCGAGACGAATCTTTGAATATATTACGAGCACAAGCTGCGCAGCAAGCTCTGGATCGATCCTTTCAGGCCTTGGGACAATGGTGCGAAGGTATACCGGAAAGGGACCTGACCTAAAAGATATTCATAGAGACTTTATCGATAATTTTCAAATTGGAGATCTAATCCGAAATCCTCGGCCTTCAGATGGTTCATGACGGATTGCAACTCATCTTTGCTTTTACTTTGGACTCGCACTTGGTCTCCTTGAATTTGTCCTTGGGCTTTGAATTTGGCTTCTTTGATGGACTTGGTGATGGCTTTGGCTTTGTCATCAGGAAGGCCGCTTTGAATCGTGATGGTTTGTCGTACCGTGCCTCCTAAGGCTTCTTCTACCTTTCCATACGTGAGCCCTTTTAATGAGACATTCCGTTTGATGCATTTGGCTTTCAAGATGTCTATCACGGCGTTGAGTTTGTAGTCGTCATCAGACAACACGACTAATTCTTTCTCTTTTTCTTTGAGCGTGAGGTCGCTTTTGGTTCCTTTAAAATCGTAACGCTGCCCAATCTCTTTTAACGTTTGATCAACCACATTTTTCATTTCTTGCATGTCAACTTTGGAGATTACATCGAATGAATAGTTGTCAGCCATATCAAGCCTTTCTAGGATAAATTAGTGGAAAAACGTTGAGTATCGCTTTTCACATTCGTAAGGAGTGAGGCGTTAGGCGTAAGTAGTCAAGAATTAACAACATGGCCCAGCTGGAATCTTGATTCCTGCACCCTCATAGACTTCCGTGCTCTGTAAGGGGTGCTTATGCACCAGGTAGCCATACCATTTTCGCACGCTGTCTACGAGAACAACAGTCGCTAAGAGTGCGACGAATCCAACCAACCCTGCATTCAGGCCCATCGTGAACGTTTGTGCACTGTCACCAGCCATTGCCCGCTGAACAAACAGGAAAAATAGTTCATAGCATCCTGCAAAAGTGATCACGCCAACAAAAATCATGGGAAAGATGGTGACCCATAGGTACGATGTCTTTTGCATTTTGATAAGAACGGTCGTGGCGATACACAGTGCCAGCATGCCTAATAATTGATTGGCCGCGCCAAACATCGGCCAAATCGTTGCGATACTTCCTGTCCCAATGAGATAGCCCCATGTTCCCACCACGAAAAGGCTTGAGCCCAACACCCCTGGCCACCAATTGATCTGCTTGAGCGGTGGATAGGCCCGTCCTCCCAGCTCCTGAACGAGATAGCGTGCGACTCGAGTGCCAGCATCGATCGTTGTTAAAATAAAGAGCGCTTCAAAGAGTAGCGCGAATTGATACCAATAGGCCATGAGACTCGACATGCCAGGGAGCCCAGAAAAAATCGAGGCCATCCCAACGGCAAGAGACACAGCGCCACCTGGTCGTCCAGACACATCAACTTCAACCATGCGCGAAAGTTCTTCGATATGCGCCGTTGCAAATCCCATATTGGCCAAGGTTTCCATTGAAAGATGGGTGTTAATCGCAAAGTAATCTCCAGGAACAAGTAGACATGCGGCGATGAGGGCAATGACACCCACGAAACTTTCTAAGAGCATGGCTCCGTATCCCACAATGGCTTGGGATTCTTGGCTGATGAGTTTTGGGGTCGTGCCTGAGGAGACGAGTGAATGAAAGCCTGAGATGGCTCCACATGCGATGGTGATAAAGAGAAAGGGAAAAAGAGTGCCGGGAATAATGGGACCATTTCCGCTAATAAATTCTGTCGTTCTTGGCATTTCAATCGTGGGAGCTAACACGATGACACCCAACCCTAGCATGGCTATGACGCCCAATTTCATGTAGGTGGATAAATAGTCTCGAGGGACTAAGAGAATCCAAACAGGGAGGACTGATGCTAGGAATCCGTAAGACGCGAGGCACCAGGTCAGGGTATTGCGGTCCCACATAAACCATTCCGCCCATTCCGATTGCGCAACGGTTCGACCAAAAATAATAGCAACGATCAAGAGGACCAGCCCAATGAGCGTCATCTCTCCGACTTTCCCGGGCCGAAACTTTTGGAGATAGAGTCCCATGACAAAGGCGATAGGGATGGTCATGACAATCGTAAAGGTGCCCCACGCATTGTCATACAACGCATTGACGACAGCTAAGCCTAATCCAGCCAGTGCCACAACCACGATAAAGAGTACGGCGATAGCGGTGGCCAGGCCTGTGACAGGACCAAGTTCAGCATGAGCGATTTCCGGAAGTGAGCGCCCATTACGACGCATTGATGCGACGAGAATGATGAAATCCTGGACGGCTCCTGCTAGGACCGCACCAACGACAATCCACAAAAATCCTGGGAGGAAACCAAATTGGGATGCCAATACTGGGCCTAGTAATGGCCCCGCTCCGGCAATGGCGGCGAAATGATGACCAAAGAGAATATATTTGTTGGCGGGATAAAAATTTGTCCCGTCTTCTAGGCGATATGCTGGTGTGCGACGACTGTCGTCCAGGTTCATAACGCGTCTGGCCAAAAACCTTCCGTAAAAACGATAAGCCAGAACGTAGAAACATGAGGCTGCCACGACGAGCCAGAGCCCATTCACCTTTTCGTCGGGATTGATGAATCCGACCACATGGCCGAATGCGATAGCGCAGAGGATGGCTAGTCCAGCCCACCCAAATTTATGGATTGTGGTCATAGGGAAAACATCCTAATCAATAGGATTGAAAGGAGTAAACCAAGGGAATAATGAAAATTTTTTTCTAGCTAATCTTGATTTTGCGTAAAGCATCTCTGGGCTAGCGTGAGAGGCACATTCTATAGAGGCAGCAGGGATTCACGAAGAGATAGAACGTTATGCAAATGTAAAGGGAGGCTTGCCAGACTTCTCTCGGAAGGCGTTAATCGCTTTCAGAACAGTTGGATGTTGAATCAGCTTTTGTTCCAGACGATGTTTACCGGGAAAATCGATAAAGAGAATGCCTAATAACATTGTGAGGAGACCCTGTCCTGGCAAAAATAACATGGCGATCCCAGCTAAGAAAAAAATGATGCCTGCCACATTTTTGACGAAGAGGCCAAGCATTCGAACGACCGGATGGTGGTTAGCAAACCAGGGCTTATGATGGTGATTGAGGAAGTAATCAGGAGGCAGCCGGATCAAAATAGCTGGGATAGCAATTAGGGTGCCCACAAAGGCGACCACAGAAAACACGATCAAGCCAACCCACATTTCCTTGGAGATCCATGATTCAGCGAATTGTATGAATTGATCAATCATGCAAGCGTGCTGCGGCGAGTAGGACGAATGAGAAAATTGCTTGGTTCGTCATGAGAAGCTGGATTGTTCTGACTTCTGTGACATTCTATAATGACCGACTCATGCATGGAATGGTGGATTGAGCTCTACACTATCAAGAATAACAAGAATAGAGGAAATTCATGGCTCAGTATTGGCTCTTGAAATCAGAACCCACAAGTTTTTCTATCCAGGATCTGGCGCAGTCTGATGGCCAAACCACGTGTTGGGAAGGCGTGCGCAATTATCAAGCGCGCAATTTTATGAAATCGATGAAAGTGGGTGATCGGGGATTTTTTTATCATAGCAACACCGATCCTCCGGCTATTGTCGGCACGGTTGCGGTAGTTAAAGCCGCCTATCCTGACGCCTACGCCTTCGATAACAAAAGCCGTTATTTCGATCCGAAAAGTACAATGGATGCCCCTCGGTGGTTCCTCGTCGATCTTCAGTTGCTTAAGACGTTTTCGAGTCCACTCTCCCTAGAGTATTTGCGAACAATTAAAGGCCTTGAAAGAATGGAGCTGCTTCGAAAGGGCTCGCGTCTTTCTGTTCAGCCTGTGCGTCCTGATGAATGGAAGATTGTGTCTTCGTTGGCGACATCGACTAAGGCTACTCGAAGTGAAAAGGCCTGACGAGGTTTCTCTGCGTACTGTTTATTTTGAGACGGTTGGACTTTTTCTTCACTCAGGTTCTTGAGGAAAGACTTGCTTGAAGGGATGAACGGCTATTTCCTGGAAAATCCCGTGTATCATGTACGGATCTTCTTTGGCAAAAGCCTGAACTTCTTCGAGAGAATCTGCCTCAACCACGATTAAGCTTCCTGTTTTATCTGTCAAAGGCCCAGCCAGAATGACTTTGCCTTCTTGTGCCCATTCTTTGAGACGTGCAAGGTGAGCCTCACGATACAAGGGACGTTTGGCGGCACCATCTGGTCCATCTTTTCCTAAAATGACAAATTTCATGTGGATTGCTTCTGTTCTTTGTTAGCGTCAGCAGACAAGGGGCAGCGTATTTGTCACAAGCTACGCAATCATGATGTGTTGAGAAAAGCGAATAGTCTCTTGGATGAGGATTAGCTCGGATTAGGTTTCTGGCTGGTTTATATGTTGTCGGCTGCTAAACCCACTGTCAATATCGTGCCACCAACAAACCTCTTCTTCTCCGGATTTCCAGCAGAGAAAGACAAGCTTGTCATTGAGCATGAAGGGGAAATCACAGAGGCCAATTTCGACATCTTTGATGACCACGCCCATTTCTTGAATAGCATGCAAGCTGCCATTAATATCTTGTAACCCTTTGATATATTTGACTCCAACGACCGTTCCTCCACCGGAATCGGCTTGGGCACTTGCTTTTTTGACTTCATCACGCGTCTCGATAAGAACTTCGCGACCGTGCTTGATCGACGTCCAATGTTGCTCAAGTTCGGGGACCAGCGCATTGGCTTCCGAAAGAGTGAAGATACGTTCGCTGGAAAAAGGAAAGCCGGATTCTGACATTGTACGGAAGGACCTCCTGCTGAGCTTTCAATTAGACTAACGATGGTTTACCATAATAGTCAGAAGAGTGCCAACCGTCTTTTTCGGTCTGCCAAAGCATTTTTTATTGCATATAGTTAAGTTTTTTCTTTTCTCTTCCGAGAATGAAACTATTGACAAGCCATTCAGGTGTGAGATACATAGGTATGAAGACCTGCCAAATATTGTAAACGCTATATCTGCCTAATTAACTTCCCGGAATTTTTAGTTTTTAACTCAAATCGCAGATAGGACATTGCGACTGCCTTTGACAAGAGTTGTTCCTCATTCGTTCTGATTATTCTTCCTAAATTTAACAATCGCGGGTACATATCCATGAGCATTGTAGAGGCGTACGTCCTACCGTGATAGGACATACGAAAAAATCTGTCACTTGATGAGCCGTATGAATTCACAAGCCTGTTTCCTTTTCACCTCTTTTCCCCAATCGCATCTACGAGGAAATCCTTCCGGTCAACGAATGGAGTAATCTTATGCATCTTGCCGAACTGAAGCAGAAATCTATTGGAGAGTTAAATGATTTAGCGCGGGGTCTCAAGATTGACGGTGCCCCAAATTTGCGAAAGCAAGAGCTGATTTTCTCCATCCTTCAAGGGCAAAGCGAAAAAAATGGTGTGATATTTGGTGAAGGCGTCTTAGAGACCCTGTCTGATGGATTTGGGTTCCTGCGGGCACCAGATTCGAATTACCTGCCGGGGCCTGATGACATTTATATATCACCGTCACAAATTCGTCGGTTTAATTTGAGAACGGGAGATATTGTTTCCGGCCAAATTCGCCCTCCCAAGGATGGTGAGCGGTATTTTGCACTCTTGAAAGTGGAAAAGATCAATTATGATGAGCCAGAAGTGCAGCGCGATAAGATCTTGTTTGATAATTTGACACCGCTCTATGCTGAAGAGCGGATTAATCTGGAATTTGATCAACAAGAATATTGTACACGGGTCATGGAGCTGACCACCCCTATCGGAAAAGGGCAGCGAGGCCTCATTGTGGCTGCACCTCGGACAGGGAAAACGATGTTGCTTCAGGCCGTGGCTCGCGCAATAATTACGAATCATCCTGAAATTATCCTGATTGTGTTGCTGATCGATGAGCGGCCCGAAGAAGTAACTGATTGGCAGCGGCAGGTTAAGTCGGCTGAGGTGATTAGTTCTACCTTTGACGAACCGCCTCAACGACATGCGCAGGTCGCAGAAATTGTCATGGAAAAGGCCAAACGGTTGGTTGAGCATAAGCGGGATGTCGTCATTTTGTTGGATAGTGTGACTCGTTTGGCTCGTGCCTACAATACGATCTCGCCGCCAAGCGGGAAAGTGTTGTCTGGAGGGCTAGATTCCAATGCTTTGCAACGGCCCAAGCGATTTTTTGGAGCGGCTCGTAATATTGAATTTGGTGGTAGTTTGACGATTTTAGCTACAGCCCTTGTTGATACCGGAAGCCGGATGGATGATGTGATTTTTGAAGAATTCAAGGGCACAGGCAACATGGAGGTGCATTTGGATAGACGGTTAGCTGATAAACGACTCTTCCCTGCCATCGATATCAGCCAATCGGGCACTAGGAAAGAGGAATTACTGGTCGATCGTGACCGTCTGAACAAAATGTGGATACTTCGCAAGGTGCTAAGCCCTCTAGGGACCATGGAAGCGATGGAATTTCTAATGGACAAGATTGGGGGCACGAAAGATAATAATGAGTTCTTGCAATCCATGAATCGATAATTCACAATAGACCATCATTTATAATTGTGGTTACATTACTGTCGAAAGACCTAGTCGGTTGGTGAAGGAGAAAAAATGCAAAAGGGAATCCATCCAACATATGAATTTGCGAACGTTAGTTGTGCTTGTGGCATGACATTTCAGACTCGGACCACGGTAGGAGATCTCAAAGTCGATATTTGTTCGAATTGCCATCCCTTCTATACAGGCACACAAAAGATTGTCGATGCCGAGGGCCGGGTGGAACGCTTCAACAAACGATACGCCAAAAGTGCCAAGGCCAAGGCCGAAGCGAAAGTTTAATCGCGTTTTCTGCTTTCCGTTGTCCTGCCTCTTGACTCAGTAATGGACAACGACCAAGTCGCGTCTTCAAACCACGCAGTGTAGCTGTTCGGAATTTCTTGGTCGTTGTTCATTTCGTTTCTTCTCATTCATTGTCCTCTCGAGCATTGTTTCACCTCGTTCAATGTTGTAGATGTCTATGGCTCATTTGACTAAAACAGAATTGCGCGATGGCGGTCTTTTCGGTCGATGGGAGGCGATTGCCAATAAATTCGACTCGCTCAACGATCAACTGACAGATCCTGCCGTACTTTCTCAATCGACTCTTCTGGTTTCTTTGAATAAAGAGCGGGCTGAGCTCGAACCGATTGCTCATATGTTTGGAGAATATCGACGAGTGCTCGAGGAACTTTCCGAGTCCAAGATGATGGCAGAGGATCAGGAGCTTGATGCTGAAATGCGAAGGCTGGCACATGATGAATTAGGCAGTTTGAAATGTCGACGCGACGACTTGGAGGTCCGAGTCATTGAATTACTGTGCCCAGAAGACGAAGGAAATAATAAAAATTCCTTTATCGAAATTCGTGCGGGAACCGGAGGTAGTGAAGCGGCGTTGTTTGCTGGTGATCTTTTGCGGATGTATATCAGATTTGCTGACGAGAAACAGTTACGGACAGAACTCATGGAATCCCACGAAACAGGGATCGGAGGCATAAAAGAGGCTGTGCTGTTAGTCGAAGGGAAGGGAGCCTTTGGCTTTTTTCGGTACGAAAGTGGCGTGCATCGTGTTCAGCGTGTGCCGACAACCGAATCCAGTGGCCGTATTCATACCTCGACTGCAACAGTTGCTGTGATGCCGGAAGTTGAAGAAGTCGATGTACAGATTGATCAGAAAGACTTACGAATCGACACCTATTGCTCATCTGGAGCTGGTGGGCAGAGCGTCAACACGACATACTCTGCAGTACGGATAACCCATATCCCGACAGGAGTGGTCGTCACCTGTCAGGATGAACGGTCTCAACTCAAGAATCGTACGAAAGCGATGCGGACCCTTCGGACTCGGATTGGTGATGCCGAGCGAGAGAAGCAAGACGCATCGATTGCTGAACAGCGTCGGTCTCAGGTCGGTACCGGTGAACGTAGTGAAAAAATCCGCACGTATAATTTTCCACAAAATCGGGTGACGGATCATCGTATTGGGCTGACCCTCCATAAGTTAGATCGCGTCATGGAGGGCGAGCTGGATGATTTAGTTGTCGCGCTCAAAGCGCAGTAACTCCTTTCACGAACATTCCAGATCATTGTTCTTGTCTATCTTTGGCCGGTGAAATGCTGAAGGTCGCGATGTCATTGCTCCTTTCTTTTTCTCAGTTATATCGTGATGCCGTCGGCAGACTGACCGAGGCTGGCATTGGCAATGCTCAGCAGGAAGCCTTGTGGATTATCGAAGAGGCCTCGGATATCACTCGATTGCAGATATATGCGGAGGCGAAAGATGTCATTGATCCAGAAGCGTATCAACGGGTCGTCTCCCTGATTGAGCGTCGAGCCTTACATGAGCCGTTACAATATGTGTTAGGGAGCCAGGAATTTTGTGGTGTCGATATCGCCGTCAAGCCAGGAGTGCTCATTCCTAGGCCCGAGTCAGAGCTACTCGTTGAAGAAGCCACTCTGTTGCTGCGGTCGTATCCTCGCCCCGTAATTATCGATGTAGGGACAGGTTCTGGATGTTTGGCGATTAGTCTCGCACGGGCGCTCAAGCACGCTGTCGTCATCGCCTCTGACCTGTCCTTATCAGCGTTGCAGGTGGCAAAATTCAACGCCGGGAAACATGCCAGGAATGCACAGATTTTATGGTTGGCTGGAGATCTCTTGGCCCCCTTGTCATCCAGCAGTTTAGCAGGTAAAGTGACGGCCATTATTGCGAACCTGCCGTATATTTCCCACGAAGAATGGGATCGACTTTCTCCTGATGTCAAAGATTTTGAGCCACGACTGGCCCTGGATGGAGGACCTGACGGGTTGGATGTCTATCGGCGGTTATTGCATGAAGCTCCACGTGTCCTAGCGTCTGACGGCGTTGTCTTGATGGAGGTTGGTTTAGGCCAAGTTGATCGCCTTCGTGAGGAGGTGGAGGCTTCTCAATTTTTTAACGTGAGGAAGATTCAGTCAGATTTGCAAGGTATTCCTCGGATGGTCTGTCTTCAACGCATTGGTCATTCATAGTGGGAATGTTGAAAAAATCCATCACCGGAGTTCTCGCCTTTTGGTCGTGCTCACGTACTGAAAGTACGCTCCGCGCGTCCAAATGACTGTGGACTTGTTGGATGATTTTTTTGAGCATTCTCGTCAGCTCCTGATATCAAGACGTTACGGGAGCATGTACGGGCTATTTTCTGTGAACATTCAACGGATTCATAAAACTGCGATATAGAGATGGATCAAATTCGAATCATTGGGGGCTCTCCCTTACATGGCGATGTAGAAGTGGGCGGGGCGAAAAATGCGGCACTCCCTATATTGGCGGCGTCGTTATTGGGTGGGGGCGAATGCATTATTGATCATGTGCCTCAAGTCCGAGACCTCATGACGATGGGCAAACTCTTGGCCATGCTTGGAGTAGAAGTTCAGGCCGAGGGCCATCAGGTTATTTTGGACGCGAGCCATGTTCAATCGATCGAAGCCCCGTATGATTTAGTTAAAACCATGCGTGCCTCTATTTTGGCGCTTGGGCCGTTGCTCACTCGTTTAGGCGAGGCTAAGGTGTCGTTACCTGGTGGCTGTGCAATCGGAACCAGACCAGTGAGTCTTCACTTGAAGGGGCTCGAGATGATGGGTGCTGAAATCCAAGTTGAACATGGTTATATTCATGCAAAAGCCCGACGTCTCAAGGGTGCGAGAATCGATTTGGATTTTCCTACGGTGACGGGGACGGAGAATTTGATTATGGCTGCTTGTTTGGCGGAAGGTACCACGAGTTTGCATCACGTGGCTCGTGAGCCAGAAATCCTAGATTTATGTGCATTTTTAACCAAACGAGGTGCCAAAATTCACGGGGCAGGGACTGATACGATTACCATAGAAGGGGTGTCTGAATTACATGGTGCGACCCATTGGGTGATGCCTGATCGGGTCGAAGCTGGTACATTTGTCATGGCTGGGGCGATTGCTGGTGGTGATGTTATGATCAAAGGCTGTGTGACGGATCATTTGGGCACGATGTTTACAAAAATACAAGAAATGGGCGTGGAGTTGACAGAGAGTGAGGAGGGCGTGCGCGTACGTCGAACAGGTCAGCTCCAAGCCGTCGAAGTCAAGACTTTACCGTATCCTGGGTTTCCCACAGATTTGCAAGCACAGATGATGGCTTTGATGTCTGTGGCTGAAGGGACCAGTGTGATGACTGAAACCATTTTTGAAGGACGATTCCTCCATGTTCCGGAGCTCCAGCGTATGGGGGCTTCCATTGACGTGGATGGGCCTCATGCGGTTGTGAAAGGCACTCCAGCACTCACCGGAGCCGAAGTGATGGCGTCTGACTTACGCGCAAGTGCTGGTCTGGTTTTGGCTGGATTAGCGGCTGAAGGCGAAACGACCATTTCTAGGGTGTATCATTTAGATCGAGGGTATGAACGGTTAGAAGAAAAATTACAAATCTTGGGTGCACAGGTTCAACGAATTCGAGAAGTCGCATGAGTGAAGGAATTACGATAGCCCTTTCCAAGGGTAAATTGTTGGAGCCGACGCTCACGTTGTTTCGGCAGGCCGGTTATTCGGCGTATCATGTGGATGAGGATGATCGACGATTGATTGTGGAATATCCCGATCATGGGCATCGAGTCCTCATTGTCCGTCCCAGTGACGTACCGGTTTATGTGGAATATGGTGCGGCTGATTTAGGCGTGGTGGGGAAAGATGTATTATTAGAGCAAAGCCCTGATGTCTATGAGCCTGTGGATCTTGGCCTGGGTGCCTGTAAGTTAGTTGTCGCGAAACCGAATGGACAGACTCCCGTTCATCGGTTGTCGTCGAAGCTCCGAGTGGCGACGAAATACCCCAATATCACTGAACAATTCTTTAATCAACAAGGGTTACCCGTTGAATTGATTAAGCTCTATGGGTCCATTGAATTAGCCCCATTAGTGGGGTTGGCTGATCGTATCGTCGATTTGGTAGAGACCGGGAAAACCCTCAAAGCCAATAATCTTGTGGAAGAAGAAATCATTGCATGGTCGTCGGCTCGCTTGATTGTGAATCGAGCCAGTATGAAAATGAAGCATGCGACAGTGACAGAAGTCATCACACGAATTAAAAAACAGCTTTCGAAGGTTAAGGTTCCTCAAGGGAAAAGGAGAGGAGCGTAGGGATGGACATTCATTCTTGGAATGACAAGCTCTTTGCCAAGGCCGTCGAGACAGTGTGTCAGCGTGGGGCCAAACAAAATGCCAAGGTGGAACAATCGGTTCGAGATATTTTGAAGAGTGTTCGCCGTGAAGGCGATAAGGCCGTCCAACGTTTTACCTGGAAGTTTGATCGCATTCGGATCAGCGCTGACGAGCTACGTGTGAGTCATAAAGAGATTCTGGATGCCTATTCTGTTCTTCCAAAGCCTGATACGGCTGCCCTCAAATATGCGGCCAGACGTGTTCGATCCTTTCATCGTCGACAACGACGATCAACATGGACCTATCGAAAGGACGGGATTCAGCTTGGACAAATGATTACACCACTCGATGCCGTGGGTGTGTATGTTCCAGGAGGAAAAGCCGTCTATCCCTCTTCGGTCTTGATGAACACGATTCCGGCAAAAGTTGCAGGAGTTGGTCGTGTTGTCATGTGCACCCCGACGCCATCAGGTTCCATCCATCCATCTCTGTTAGTCGCTGCTGATATTGCAGGTGTCGATGAAATCTATCGGGTGGGAGGTGCGCAAGCCATTGGCGC
Organism: Nitrospirales bacterium; assembly: GCA_029261235.1. Taxonomy (GTDB): domain Bacteria; phylum Nitrospirota; class Nitrospiria; order Nitrospirales; family UBA8639; genus Nitrospira_E. The sequence continues at coordinate 3,598 of JAJDBS010000007.1, read as the reverse complement.
TTTAGCCTATGGGACGTCAAGCATCAATTCTGTGGATAAGATTGTTGGTCCTGGAAATCTCTATGTGGCGACAGCCAAACGTCTTGTCTATGGCCAAGTGGATATTGATATGATTGCGGGTCCAAGTGAACTGTTAGTGCTAGCCGATTCGACCAGCAACCCGCGTCACGTCGCGGCCGATCTACTGTGTGAAGCCGAGCATGATGAGGAAGCCTGTGTGTATCTGGTGACCACATCAATGACAGTGGCCACACGAGTTGTGAAGGAGGTCAATCGGCAATTGAGTGAATTGGGGCGTCACGAAATTGCTTCTCGGTCAGTGAAGAATCACGCCGTGGCATTTGTCGTACGTAATATAGATGACGCTTTTGCGTTGGCCAATCGAATTGCTCCCGAGCATCTTTCCCTCAATGTAAAGAATGCCATGGGTCATCTTCCGCGTATTCGTCATGCTGGAGCAGTTTTTGTGGGGCGTTATACACCTCCTGCGGTGGCTGATTATGTGGCCGGCCCTAACCATGTGTTGCCAACTGGAGGGAGTGCGAGATTTTTTTCAAGTTTAGGTGTGGATGAATATGTCAAAAGAAGTAATGTCGTCTCCTATTCACAAGCGGCCTTGCTCAAAGCCAAACGCGCGGTTGTCCGTCTTGCGACCTTGGAGGGGTTTGACGCGCATAGTCAATCTATGGAGAGTCGATGGATATGAGTCAACAATCTGTTCCCAGATCGGCATCACAAGAACGAACCACAGCCGAAACCGCTATCCGTGTGAAATGGGTCCTTGATGGAGCTGGTCAGAACACCATTCAGACGTCGATCCCTTTTTTGGATCACATGCTCAATCTCTTAGGGAAGCACGGATTTTTTGATCTGATGGTCGAAGCCAAAGGCGACATTGAGATTGATGATCATCATACAATCGAAGATATCGGTATCGTCATGGGCCAAGTCTTGAATGAAGCCTTAGGAACGAGAGAAGGCATTGCACGGTTTGGATTTGCTTCAGTTCCGTTGGATGAAACGTTGGCGCAAGTGACCGTGGACCTGAGTGGGCGGCCCTATCTGGTCTACAACCTCGACTTACCCACTCGATACATTAAGACGTTCGACTTAGGCCTGTTCGAAGATTTTTTTCAGGCTTTTGTGAGTAAAGGTGGGCTCAATCTTCATGTCAATGTCCTCTATGGGCGCAACCCTCATCATATTATGGAGGCGGTGTTCAAAGCCTTGGCGAAAGCGCTGGATCAAGCGATCAGACGGGAAGATCGGATTTCAGGGGTCTTGTCCACTAAGGGTTTATTATAATCGTGGTCTATAGAATTTTCGAAAAGGGGTCAGGCTCAGTCTGAACGTTCATGATAGCCATCATCGACTATGAAATGGGCAACCTCCGCAGTGTGCAGAAAGGATTTGAGCGTGTGGGGCATGAAGCCGTGGTGACTCGTGATCTTGAGGTTATTGATCGCGCGAGTCATGTTGTGTTGCCTGGCGTGGGTGCGTTTGGCGATTGCATGGAAAACGTGACTCGCTATGGGCTTGTGGATCCGATTCATCGTGCGATTCAAGTCGGCAAACCCTTTCTTGGTATTTGTGTGGGTTTTCAACTCTTGTTTGCCGAAAGTGAAGAATTTGGGTGCCACAAGGGGTTAGGCATTTTGCCAGGGAAAGTGAAAGCGATACCTCTTCCTGATGATGTCTCAGGGTCCTATAAGATTCCTCATATGGGATGGAATACGATTCGAGTTGAGAAGCCGGCTCCGCCATTGAAGGATGTTGATTCTGAGTCTTACGTGTATTTTGTCCATTCATTTTATGTTGAACCTGAAGATCAAAGTTTAATGAGCACTCAAACTGAATATGGTCTTCCTTTTGCCAGTAGTGTCTGGAAAGACAATATCTTTGCCACTCAATTTCACCCTGAAAAAAGCCAGGCTGTTGGTTTGCAGGTTTTGAAAAATTTTGGTGAATGGCAATGACGCATGGACTGTTACGTGGAAGAAAGTGGTCACAACAGCATCTAAGTTCTGTCATTCTCATCGGAATGCTTGGATGGTTGATGTTCGTCCTCGGTTGCGTTCCTTCGAAAGTTCAGACCCAGTCTGCCCCCCAATTTGATCCTTCAGCCATTTCCAGTATTGCCGTTTTACGGTTTCAAACCATTCAAGCACCTCAATGGGGTTATGGCCAATCGCGTGGAGGTGCGCAGGATCCTGAAGAGATCCGAACGCAATTTCGGCTGCCAGGTGCGGATCAAGCCCCGCGGGCTCATTCGAAGCAGGACCTCTATTCTGTCTCTGAAATGGCCGCCGAATCCATTACTGCGCGAGTTGAGGCGGTGCTTCGTAAGCGACCAACGCTACGCGTCATAGGGTCGGATGATAGCGATTTCCCGGAAGATCTTAGCGCGAAAACCTCTGCCACCTCGTTAGCAATGGTGGCTAAGGAAATCGGTGATCGCCTGAAGGTCGATGGGGTGTTGATGGGACGAGTTCGAACGTATCGAGAGCGCGAAGGCACGAGGCTGGGGGCGAAACCAGCAGCGGTAGGCTTTGAAATCTTTTTGGTCCAGCCATCAGATGGGACGGTGCTGTGGAAGGGGGAATTTTTTGAAGAACAAAAACCCCTAAACCAGGATGTCGTAGGATTTTTCGAAAAAGGCGGGGGGTTTGTGACCGCTCGAGAACTTTCAGAAATAGGTGTACAAAAGGTATTGGCGACGTTCCCCGTTGGGAATGTGGCTCCTCCTGTTCGTGAGTAATTCCAGTATTGAGAGAGAGTAGAAACGATGATATTGATTCCAGCGATTGATTTAAAGGATGGTAAGTGTGTTCGCTTACGGCAAGGTGAAATGAGTCAGGTTACACAGTATTCTGACGATCCGGTAGGGATGGCAGAACATTGGCAAAATCTTGGGGCACCCTATCTACATATTGTGGATTTAGATGGGGCAGTGGAAGGGATTCCCAAACATTTGTCGCAGATTGAAGCGATTGCCAAAAAGCTGACCATTCCCATTCAAGTTGGTGGCGGTATTCGAAATGCGGCGACGGTTGAAGCGTATCGGTCTAGCGGGGTTGATCGGGTTGTTGTAGGAACGGCAGCGCTACAAGATGCAAAATTTTTGGCAACGATCGCTCAGCAATATCCTCAAAAAATATTAGTTGGTATTGATGTGAAGCAGGGGTTGGTTGCTGTACACGGGTGGACAACGGTTTCCACGCTCACTCCAGGTCAAGTCTTTGATTCTTTGAAAGAACTACCCTTAGGTGGAATTGTCTTTACCGATATCTCTAGAGATGGCATGTTGAGCGGGCCTAATATTGATGCCTTACGAGAAGCGGCGGTAACATCACCTGTTCCAGTGATTGCGTCAGGCGGAGTGACCGCGTTAGAAGATATCAAAGCGATCCAAGAAGTTGGAGACAATATTTCTGGAATCATTATAGGAAAAGCGCTCTATGAAGGAGCGTTGGATTTGAAAGCTGCCTTAGCACTCGTTTCTGCAACTGGGGAGGCACGGTCATCATGCTGACCAAGCGAATCATCCCCTGCCTGGATGTCAAAGACGGGCGCGTGGTCAAAGGCGTCTCGTTTGTGA
>JAJDBS010000060.1 GCA_029261235.1 Nitrospirales bacterium | reverse complement strand
ATTCTTTAAGGCGGCCTTGATTCATTCCAAGCAAGGGACGACGTGTCGCATGGTGGCTAAGTCATTGACTGATGGACGGCTTGACCTTGTGCATTTTGTGTGTGATTTGAGTGCTGATGGCACCATGAATGGGAAACGACGAATTCGACGGATCGAATCTCAGCGTCCTGAGCGATGGGATAAAGAAGTCGAGACCATTCAAAAGGAAATCATCGATAAGGGGGAAGAAATTCAAAAGGTGTGGGCCCATGACTTAACGGGCATTCAGGATGTAGCGGAACAAGTAGCCAGCTTGGATGCTTGGATGCTGGCAACTGCCAAAGAGGTTGTGCCGGGCTAAGGCTTTTAGCGTTTCTAAGTACGTTGTGCGGCAGCCCCTAGGCTTCTACCTCCCCTACCCCACCTTGCAAAGGAGGGGAATTTTCGAAAGCGAACCCTGAAAGACCGAAGCTTTTCAGACGCGGAAGATTGTTGGAAGATCTGCGTTCGAGGCCTGAGGTTTCATCACGACGGTTAGCTGGCGGTGGGATTCTCGCAGGGTTTCTTCTACTTCTTCTGGCGTTGATCCTCTGGCGAGAATGACTCCCAGGTAGCGTTTGCCCTCTGGTAACGGAATAAGGTGGTCTCCTGGTTCTGCCGTCATGACCAGTTCCTCAACGCCAGCAACCTGTTTCGCCTCGTTTTGCCCTTCGATTCTCTCTAAAATGCCTTCTTGGGGTATGGGGATCATCATGACGCCCCCTGAACCCTTTGTTAGATCCAAAGATGGAAGGTCCTGCCCTAGCGCATGAAGAAGAATCAGTTCCTCTAATGATTTCCCTGTCCCAAACTCCAGCATGCGAGAACATTTCCCACCGATGCTTCTGGCCGCTACCTCAATGACCCATATGGCTTGATCGTTAATTCGTAATTCTCCATGAACCGGTCCTTCTCGAAGTCCAATGGCTCTTGCTGCCTTCGCTAGAGATTCCGTGATTCGTGTTTGTGTTTCAGTTGGTAGGCGAGAGGGGGTGACATAGATGGTTTCTTCAAAATAAGGCCCGTTGAGTGGATCAGGTTTATCAAACAATGCTAGCGGATGAAATTTGTCTTTTGTGAGTAATCCTTCCAGTGCGACTTCGATTCCGGGAATAAAGTCTTCGATGAGAATTTGACGGTCAGCCACCTCTTGTTCTGCCCTCTCGAATGATTTGAGCAGATGGACGATTCTGAAAAAGGCGTTCTCGAAGCTCTCCGGATCATCAGCTCGAATGACACCGCAACTCCCTGATAGGGTAAGGGGTTTGAGCACGCAGGGAAAGGTGACCTGGGGCGTAATGTTTTCGGGTTTTTCATCGATTCCCACTATGAGAAAGTTTGGGCAGGGGAGTCCTTCTTGCTGTAAAAGGCTTCGCATTGTCTGTTTGTTGCTTGCCGCACGAACTGAAGCAATGGAATTCGTTGGGAGTCCTAATGCTTCAGAGATGGTTGAGGCTAGGACGGCTGTTCCATCATTCACTCCAAGTACGACATCAATGGCAGAAGTTTTGGCAAACTCCACAACGGTAGAAACCGCAGTAGTGGCATTGTAGAGATCGAGCTGTAGGAAACTTTCTGGCGTTTGTTTCAGGCAATCTGGTGGGGCGTCTCCGCCAATGGTCAGGAACACGCCAACTTTATTTGCGGCCTCTAGAAAGGCCTCTCCCCTATAGCTCATGGAAGGAAGGAGTAGTAACAAATGCGCCATGAAAGATTGTGCCCCGGGTTATGTTGAATGCGTAATGGGTGTAGAACGACAGATTCGGTGTTCTTATTTATTCTTGCGGACTTAGGCTTTAGACGAGCATTCGACTGAATTGAATTGATCGGTCGTGGGTTCTGCGCAACAAAACCAGGGTTCGGTCATTCTTGGTGGTCTCATGCGGTTAGGGTTCAGGGAAGCGGCTTTGTGTAATGAAGCGAAATCCAGTCCTGCGGTGTCATAGACCAATTCCCATAGGCGATAAAATGTCCGTTCAGGATCTTCTTTTTCCTTGGTGCTGTTCTCCACGACTTTTGTGACGGCCTTTTGTAACGAATCCATCCTTGGATCAGGATGAGCCCAAGTATGTTGAAATTTCTGTTGGTTCAACGGGCCCAGGAACTGCGCTATCGGTGTCGGGTGGGTGTTCGGAGGTGTTAACAATGCTGATCCAGGCGGAATCAGGAGTCGCACGCTATATTGTACGGGATCAATGCAGTCGATGAGTCCATGTTGTTCAACCAAATCAAACATTTCCGCATAGTCTTCTAAAGTTGTCCATGGGGTGAACGCGACGAGTGAGGGGCGAAGCGTGATGCCGACGGCCTGAAGAACGTCGTGCGCTTTGAAGATGTCTTGGCGCGTGTGGCCTTTGTCTAAGTGAAGAAGCACGTTTTCACTAAATGACTCCACCGCAGAAATCACGAAGAGACATCCTAGCTGACTAAATTCTTTAAACGTCTCTTGGTGCTTCAGGATATGTTCGATCTTTGTGGTGAAATCAAACGTGATGTGCGGAAATTCTTTATGCATCGCCCGA
>JAJDBS010000059.1 GCA_029261235.1 Nitrospirales bacterium | reverse complement strand
ATGCGTCAGACTACTCTGCCCCACTCGGTGAAAGCCCCCATCTTCTAAAAACCGAAGCAATTTGGCTTGTAAGTCATGGGGGAGATCACCTACTTCATCCAAAAACAGCGTGCCACCATGGGCCGATTCTAAGAATCCTGTGCGCCCCACGGCTCCAGTAAAAGCCCCCTTCACATGGCCAAATAACTCCCCCTCAAATAATTCTGAACGGATCGCAGCCATATTCACGGAGATAAAAGGACCTTCCCGACGAGGGCTGAGCGCATGAGCGGCTTTGGCAAAGACTTCTTTGCCGGTGCCAGTTTCACCCAACAACAAAATTGGAACCTGCGTGGCAGCCGCTTTTTTGAGATTGTGAAACAGTCGCAGAACCGCTTGATCACGAGTCAAAATCTTGAAAGCTTTACATTCTTGAATCAGCTCTGGACTATCAGTCGTCGAAGACACAGAAGGAAACTCAGCGAGAGATGAAGGTAAGTGTTGACGAAGATCCTGTAATTCTTCTTGCATTCCATCTATCTTTCGGCGAGTTCCTTGAAGCTCATCCTGATACCTTTCCAATTGAGAGAGGGCCGTATTCCGAGATACTTGTAATTCCTCAATAACCGCCACGGATTGATTCGTGTCATGCTGGGCATCGTTAAGTTGCTCTTCTAATTGTCGAACATGCTTCTGTTTCTCAGCGAATTCATCTCCGAGCTGATTTAATTGCCGTTCCCCCTGAACGATTCGTTGTTGCACGGTCGACCGCGCTTGCAACAATCTCCAAAGGACTACGCCACCTATTGTCATTTCCCAACTCAGGCCCATACTGAAGAGCGGCCATATCCAACCCCAGCGGAATCCAAAAAAGAGGAAACCACTAGAAAGCATCGCAACAGCTAGCCCGATGAAGCCGAATCTACTCAAGGACCGCTCACGCAACATAAATACCGCCAGCAGCGCCCCGAGACTTAGCGTCACCAAGATCACAACCAGAAATGGGGATATGGATTTCCATGAATTTGTCATATACGCATGAGCCAACGTCGCATGAAGAATGGCGACCGGAACGTCGGACCCCAGTGAAGCAGACAGAGTCTGACTCATAGAGCGCTCCGAAAAGAGAAACACAGTCTTGCCGCGGAAAAGACGAGCTACTTGTTCATGTTCCCCGGCTTGTAAGTGACTCCATATGGCCGTGAATGAATACGTTGGAAAGGAAGATTCGCCGTTCTTGGGCATCGTGTCAGGGACATGAAGGAATGTGTCTGTCACAGGAGTCGTTGCACTCGTTGACTCGAACGCAGCGACTACAGCTCCAAACGGTAGCCTAGGAGAAAGTAGAGATGAAGAGCTGAATGTGAAGCCTGGAATCATCCCATCATTTTGTGTGGTTAAATCCAAAACGCCGGCCTGAATGGCAGCTTGAGCTAAAGCTGGTGGGACTAAGTCAGGGTAGATCACCGATCCTACGTACTTGGTCGCTTCAGCCAGGTTCACCAGTCCGGACAACCCTCCACATTCAGACGGAATAGGCATGGGAACATCAATCATCGGGGCAATCACCGACGCTCCTGCCTGATGAAGCCCCCGAAGCGTGGCCTCTAAGGCATGGAGATTCCATCGCCCCCCACCACAAAAGGCTGGACTCTTTTCCTCAGCACGAACAAGAACAATCGAGGACCCGACGGCTTGAGATGAGAGAGGCGACAACTGCCATTCAGTAAGCCATCGTTCTCCTTGAGGAAACATGTGTGAAAGACCGAAACTCATGGCCGTACAGAACACCACAATGGCCATTGCAACTAAGGCACTCTTGGTTTCAAATTTCATACATCGCTCATTTATCATCTACCTACGCCATGCTTAGTCACGTAGTGACTGACACGCTTGGCGTACAGTGTGAAATTTTCCCTGAGGCATGGTCGTTCGCATAAGTTCGCACGCGATCTGATTCCCTTCCTTCGCAGCCTTCACCCAATACTGTTCAAGTGAGGAATGGTGATGAGGAAATTTCTCAACTACCCCTTGTTCATACCACCCACGCAAAATATTCTGGGCTGAGTCATCTAACGCCAACGCCCGCTCAATCATCCACAGAAGCGCAAACCTTGGGGCTGCAACCCTACCCAAGAAAGCGGCGTTTTCGCGGAAAGAATCGGTGGATACTTCAAGAGGGGCGTGAGTTTCAAGGTCTTGGCGAATTAACCCAAACCCTGTCAGCACGTCCTGTTCTTCGGTCAAAGGGAACGTGTGCTGGTAAAGCCTTCGACGCAACTGGGCTAATTGATGCTTGGCCGTTCGAGTAATCGTGTCAGGGATGGATCCACGGCTACTCCGAGACCACCACAACATGGCCAGCGGCACATTACGATCAATTCCATTGCCATTCACATACATCGAAGCTAACAGCCCCTGAGCTTCCCGTGATCCCCCTTCCGCAGCTAGACGAAGTGGATCAACCGCCTCGCTCACAAGATTTTGTGCGCGTAGCACGATACCCAAATGAAACAAGGCATCCACAAAATTGGAGTCAATCCTGACCGCCTCCCGAAAAGCCTGAACCGCCAAAACCAATTCCCCTTTTTCAGCATGAGCCTTTCCCAGCATGAAATGCAGATGCGGCCAGTGAGGTTGTCGTTCAGCTGCCGTTTCGAGCGCCACCACAGCCTCACGCCATCGCCGTTCCGACATGAGAGAAAGACCCAACTGAGACCATCCTTGAGGCCATTCTGAACGCTGCTCCACAACCCATTGAAATTCTTTCGTAGCATCTTGGAAATGTCCCATGGCTGTCAGTGCCATTCCCAGGTTGTCATGGAGCCAAAACGTCTCGGAGCCAAATGGATCTTGTTGAAGCGCAACTCGCCAACTGTGTGCGGCCCTCGCCCAATCACCCTTGCGACTCCATACGACACCTATCAGCAAACGAGCAGTCGTCAATCGAGTATCAAGCACAAGCGCATATTCGAACGCATCCATGCTCGCCTGCTCTTCCCCCTTGGCCAAGAGAGCCACACCTAGATTGAACTGAGCAGACACCAGATCCGGTTGGAGTGCGATCGCTTGACGAGAATATTCAATCGCTTCTTGAAAATTCCCTTCCTGCACAGCAAGAAGTCCCAGATTGGCATGGGTTCGAGCTTCACCGGGCTTCAATTCCAGAGCCTTCTTCCACGCTGTCCGCGCCAAGTCATATTCATGGGATTCATAATGCGCCCGTCCCAAAGCTACATGAGCCTGTACCCAATCCGGAGCCAAAGAAAGAGCAGATTGTATATGTACCATGGCTACGGTTGGGTTCTGCCTCGCTAAAAATCCTAGCCCTAACGCGTAATGAGATTCGGGAAATTGTGGCTGAATGCGAAGCGCGGCCTGCCATTCATTCATCGCTTCTTCCATCTTCCCAGCCCGAGCCAAAGACACCCCATAGTTATAAGCAACCAACGCCGACAGGGAATAGCGTAAGGAAACGGCTTCGGGATCAAGACGTTCTCCCTCTTTCCAAGCCGAGATGGCGCCAGTCAGATCTCCGCTCTTCGCGAGTGTCACACCCAGATTGTGATACGCGTCGGTGTAGTCAGGTTTCTGATGAGCTGCCTCACGAAACTCATCAATCGCCACATCCAATTCACCCGTCAGAAAAAAATCGACTCCCAACCGCAGATGCCCTTCCGCCGAATCAAACTCATCAATGGTCAAAGGTATGCGTTCTTCAAAAAGTTCCGCAGCGTTCCCTAAAGAGGAAAGGGATAACGACAAGACCAACAACGAAATGCACGTATAAATCAAAATTACCCTATTTCCACCTTGGGTTTTCATATTCTCTACCTTCATACTTCGATTGTTTGATGTCGCCGGGTTTTGGCCCGGCAGCCGAGGTCCTTTTCTTTCGGGAAAAGGACCCAAAACCATGTTGGCCGTGATGTGGCCCTTCGGGTCCCCTGCGCGGTTCGCCGACTCCGGCGGCACGCAAACTCGCTGCGCTCAAACACTGCGTGCCTTTTCTCCGGTGCCGACTGCACTGCTCGGCCACACCACAAGGCCAGGGAAGAGGGATGAAAAAATGATCCTCTTAATTTATGGAATTCCAACTCCTACACTCGGACAAGGTCTGCCAAGTGAGAAGAACGTCCACCCCGAAAGCCGAGCAGAAGGCGTCCGACTCCCAGAGGATGCCAAAGAAGAGGCCTCTCACCTGTCTTTATCAATGTATTAAGAAATCAGAAGGATTTGAAGGGTGAAGAGAAGAATTCATCATCCTCATCATGGCTCTCCTCACTCATTTGAAGAAGAAGTCCGTAGATAATTTGCCATAGACATATTTGTCTAATTTATCTATTTCGTCTAAAATAGATAAAGGAGGATTAGCCCATGCAATATGTTTCCGCCAGTGATGCCAAACAGCGTCTAGCCGCCATTCTGGACACCGCTCAACGTGAACCGGTCATGATCAGGCGTCAGAAACGGGATGTGGCCGTGGTACTCTCAGCTCAAGAATACGAGCGGGTGTGCGCATTAAACCGGGAAGAATTTCAGCGATTCTGCGACCGTGTCGGAAAAGGCGCCACAGATCGCGGCCTAACAGAAAAGAAATTAGCAGAAATTCTGGCTGATGCAGAATAGGCCACGCATTGTCCTAGACACCAACACACTGGTGAGCCGCCTTCTGATACCGAATTCTATTCCTGGCCAGGCCGTGAGAAAGGCCGTCGAAGAAGGGGATATTCTCATGGCTGAATCGACCTTATTCGAATTGGCCGATGTCTTAGGCAGGAAAAAATTTGATGCCTACGTCAGTATCCAAGACCGAGAGGAATTTTTGAGAATGCTGGGACGAATCGTTGAGATGATCACGATTCTTCATGCCGTTCACGATTGTCGAGATACACAGGATAATCAGATATTAGAGGTCGCCGTGAATGGACAAGCCCAGGTCATTGTGACCGGCGATAAGGATTTACTTGTGCTGAACCCCTTCCGAGACATTCCCATTTTGAAGCCAGCAGATTACTTAAAATGGGAATACATCTCATCCCCAACTCCCTAATCTGACCGAGGAAACCTGTGTTTCCGGACCACTGCAACATCTGTGTTCTCCAATATCTTAATCTTACGAACTGGCAAGCATTTCATTATATGATGGTTGCCGGGTTTCGCCCCGGCAGGCGATCTACTTTTCTTTCGGGAAAAGTAGACAAAACCATTGACGCCCTACTCGGCCCGATTAAGATGGGATGCCCGCAAAGGGGAAGACGGACCAACTCGCTACGCTTGTATGGTCTTTTCTTTTCATTCTTGAGAAGCTGAGAGGGGTCGGGGGTGGAGGGACATCGCTACGCATCTGCCAACTGCTGGACAGACGGTTTGAGACTTCTCCCATCCACACCCTCAACGTCGATGAAGAATCTCGCGGCACGACTCGTGACCGCCGATTTGGACACAAGCTTACGTTGGTGTTGGGCCACCCGATTCTGGACACTGTCATTTTGGAGGCACTGGGTATGCAAACCGTTTTGAATCTGGGAGTCGATGTCGCCAAAGACACGGTCGTTGTGGCCAGTGCGGATCAACGATGGCCGGTTCAGCAAGTTCGGAATCAGCGCAGCGCATTGCGCGCCTGGTTGAAAACGGTACCGGCCGGGAGCCGCATTGGTCTCGAATCGACCGGCTCGTATCATGAGCTGCTGGCCGATTTGGCGCATGCCTCTGGCTATATCGTCTATCTGTTGAATCCGATGGAGACGCGGCATTATTTCAAAGCCCTGGGCGCGCGAGCGAAGACTGACCGAGTCGATGCCCTGTTGCTCGCTCGGATGATCGCCCAAGAACATGCCGGGTTACGCGCCTACACGCCCCCAAGCAGCGGCAGGTGGATCGGTTGATTCGCCGTCGGGCCAAACTTGTTCGCTTGAAGGGGGCCCTGAAGTTGACGATGGCCAATCTTGAGGGGGTGACCGGTGAGGTCAAAGCCGTGGTCCGGAAGCTCGATGCCTTACTGGCCAAGTTGGATGCGACGATGGCTACCATGGCCGCCCAGTCTCCCTCCCATCAGCAAGCTCAACAACGTGTGGAGACCATTGTGGGCGTCGGCCCGTTGGTGGGGATGAGTCTCACCAATACCTTAGAACGGGTGCCGTTCCGCCATGCCGATGCCTTTGTGGCCTTGACCGGGTGAGACCCTCGAGCCAAGGACTCGGGGCAAAAGACCGGGCGCCGACGCTTGTCCAAACGCGGCCCGGCTGAATGGCGCCGGTTGCTCTTTATGGCCGCCATGGCGGCCATCAAAACCAACGTGTGGAAACCCATCTACGACTCCTATCGCAGCCAAGGGTGGAGTTCAACGGCGACCTTAGTGATTATCGCACGGAAAATTGCCCGGGCGACTTGGTCCATTCACCGGTATCAGACCACGTTTAACCCGGACCGCCTCATACGAGGCTTGACATAAACCATAGAATCTCAGACAAGGTCCGTCAGGTAACAAGAGCGCCCACCCCGAAAGCCGAGCAGAAGGCGTCGGACTGGGAGAGAAAACCACAAAAGAGTCCTCACACCCGCCTATAGCAATGTATTAAGAAATACGAAGAATTTGAAGGGTATCCGAAAGATTTATTTCTCTCCCGAATCAGAAAGGGGAATTCCATCCCTAAGACAATGATGTGACAGTTCCAACCATAAGCTCATTCAGCCTATGGTGGAACATTTTTGTTGCATCCACTGAAATCCTCTCGCAATCAATGGCAGGTGGACAGATTCTGGTGAATCAGGCCTGGGAGACTGGCCTTTGATGAAAGCGTTGATCATATAACAACAGATTTGACCCGTATTCCTATGGATCTGGTTTTGTCGGCCTCTTTCAGGGGCCACTAGAGGATACGACAGCTCCACCCAATCGATCAGGTAAATTTGATCAGGTCGGGAATTTCTTAGGCAGTTTTCCTCTTCCCAATACACTAAATAGACCAAACTAAGCTTATACCTGGAAAGGGTGATTAGATATTATGATAACATTCGCTCAATCCATCGAAAGACATGGGTGCTCAGTAAAACTATCATAATGATAAATATTAGAATCATTTCGATTGCTCTCCTCCTAGGATTAGAAAGTGTGATGTATCCTAACCAGGGTGTGGCATCAACGACAGAGACCTTCGTGTCCCAAAGTCCGTCAATCGATGCTCTTTTTGAGGAAGCACACACGACTGCCTTGAAAGCCGAAGATAAGCCGGCTCTCTTATGGAACATCGCCCAAACCTATGGGTTGCTCTGTGATGAACAGGAAGCAAATCGAATATTCACAGAACAAACAAAGCAGTCAGATAAAACAGTCTCCTCGCCTCCGACACATCATACGAAGATCGATACCAAAAATATTCGGCAATTGATTCGTATTGGACGATCCTTCCATAACGGAGGTTGTGAAAAAAAAGCTCGAGCGTGGGTTCAACGGGCTTATGCTCAAATGCAGACTTCAACTATAAAAGCAAACGAAAAGGTTGTATATCTGTGGAATGCGTTGGAATTCTATATTTACTTAAACGATTGGGAAATCGTCGAGCCAACATTTCAAGAAATTTTAACTCTGGAGATGCGATCGACTACCTTGGATCCTCCTCTGAGAGTTAATGATAGATGGAATAGTTTCTTAGGCCGCATCTCGTATGAATTAGAGGCTGGCGCCAAGACTGAAGCAAACATCACCATCAAGAAGCTACTTACAGAAATAGATCAACCAGATCCACCAGCGAGCCCTAAATTACAGTTTGCAGAGTTGTCGCGACTTCAGATATTAGCAGGCGATCCAGAAGGAGCTTTTCGCAGTCTTGAGAAAGTCGTAGAATTGCGGCAGGAGTATTTGGATCTATTGATTCAGCATGGAGATTCTGAAGGAATTGATTTTTACACACGTCGTTATGCTTCACGAAATACAATGGACCTAGCCTGGGTGGCTCGACGACAAGCAGAGATCGGCGACGTTGAGGGTGCGAGACAAACCTTAATAAAGGCGATGACTCAAGTAGAAAATTTGCATCCGGATGACCGAGAAACTCCTTGGATGCGAATTCATCAAGCTGCATCAGTTCTCGGAGATCTGGATCTGGCCTGGGAAGCTCTAAGAAAATTCGTTGGTCCATCCCCAGAAACTAACCATGCACGTGACGATATAGATGAACTCGATTTAACGGTTATGATGAAATATGCCTCACAAAATTTCATTGCCGCGTTAGTGGTAGCCAAACAAATCGATCGAGCCAGACAAGTGACGCAAAAGGGGAACTCCTACATTGTGTATCTCACTCGTCTGCAAGCGGAATCAGGTGACGTCGATGGAGCCTTACAGACACTGGAAAGTCTTCCCAAACAACAACGGACTCATCTGGCCCCCAATGATGCTAAGCAAATTGCCAAGATGGTAGCCAAGAACAAAGGGCTGATATGGACCAAGAAATGGGCCAGCAGCTGGATTCATGTTCCTGAACTCTATGTGAATATGTTATTGGGAATCATTGAGGGCTTGGCTAATCCCACTAGTCAACAGCGCCGCATGCTACGGTGACAAAATACGAAGATTATTGATTCTATTATTCTTGTCCTTGGCGAATTGCTATTTCCACTCCTAGTGCGTTCTTTCGTCACGCTTGAACTTTTCTCTCACTCTCTATGATCGTATCAGTTATGAAACGCAAGGGGTCAGGATGCGTGCTTCATGAGATAATGGGATGCGATAAAATTTTTTGTTGACTCATTTACTCCGCCACCCGTTTTTACCGGTGACTATATACGTTGGTTACTAGGCTGATCGCTTGGCCCCATGCCCACGCAGGCTATTGTTTTAGATTCTACTTGATACCGAAACAGAAGGATTACTTCACCGCCATTGACTGTCTCTTATCCGACGCCTGCTGACAGGCCCTAGGGACGGACGCTCTGATCATTTGCAGACCTTGTCTGAGCGCAGCGAGTTGGTCTGCTCTCCTACGGTTCGCGTCCGTCCTACTCAATGAAGCCTGTTTGGGCGTCAATGGCTTTGGTTACTTTCCCCGAAAGGAAAGTCACTCGGCTGCCGGGCCGAGACCCGGCAACACAAAAAACCGTGGGATATTAATGTTGGGTAGACAATTGTGAAGCGTTATGAATAAGTAGGATTTTTTGATGCTAAAGGCGGGACTTGAAGTCGCAGGAGCGAATGCCTGGCTCCTGCTCCCACGAGGCACCATGGCTCCTCGTGCCTTCGCTATGCTGCGGTTATCTCTTGAAGGGGGAATACCCGTGAGAGAACACTTCGTTCAAATAGAAGGATCGAAAGAGTGAGAGGGGCAATGAGGAAGCTGTAGGTAATTTTTGCTCAAGAAGAAAAAGATGGTGCCGAAGGCGGGACTTGAAGTCGCATGAGCAGATGCTTGGCTCCTGCTCCCACTAGGGGGCCAGCCCCCTCGTGCCTTCGCTACGCTCCGGTCACCCCATGAAGGGGAAATATCCCCTTCAGAACCCCTGGTTCAAGTCCCACTTTTATTCTTGTCGTTGTAATTGCTTTTGAAGACGGAATCGATATTGAGATCGGCAGGATCTTTTGGTGCCGAAGGCGGGACTTGAACCCGCATGGGTTTCCCCACACGCCCCTTAAACGTGCGTGTCTGCCATTCCACCACTTCGGCACTCAATCCCCCAATTATGAAACCTCCTGCAGTCCTTGTCAACGCATAGAATGGTGAGTAGAATTGCCTCAACCCTTCTTTTTTGTTCTATCGCATTCGCATACCGCTATGACGACCGCTTCTTCATCACCTGCCCCATTGAGGGAATCGCAACATTGGGTTGGGGCATTTTTCGATATGGACAATACCTTGGTGCCCGGACCATCCATTGAAATTGGGTTTTTTCGATATTTGTGGAAGAACGGGTTGGCTGGCTGGCCAGAGTTGTGGAATAGTTTTCGTTATGCACTGAAGCACATGCCCCCCATATCGCTCAGCCCTCTCCGCGGGAATAAAGTCTATCTCCTTGGGCAAGATGTCTCATACATCGAACAACTGGCCAAGGAGTATGTGGAATTATTCGCGCTGCCACGCGTCGCGTCTCTCGCGTTAGATCGCCTGGCCCACCACAAGGATGCGGGACATGTCGTGGCCATTGTCAGCGGATCACCGGATTGCCTGGCCAAACCGTTAGCGGAAAAACTCGGCGTCCCCCTGGTGTTTGGGGCGAAGTTAGAAGTCCAATCAGGACTCTATACTGGCCGTGTGTTTGCCCCCCTCCCCTATGGTGAAGGAAAAGGGCGTTATATCGAACGATTAGCTGCGCAATATCATTTAGATTTGAGTCGAAGTTATGCCTATGGGGACAGCCCCGGTGATTTTGAGGCACTCAAATTGGTCGGATATCCCTTTGTTGTGAATCCGATTCGTGGGATGGCGCGGATAGCGAAGCAGCAGGGGTGGCCTGTCACACAGTGGGCCTAGCCTTTACACCGCCATTGACATTCCTTTTTCCCTACGCCAGTTAGATTCGGTACAATCCCTGTTCACGACGGTTATGTAATTAGGCAGGACGACTATGTCTCAGACTCTACAAATCACGGAGATTTTCCATAGCATTCAAGGTGAATCGACCCATGTGGGTCAGCCTTGTGTCTTTGTCCGCTTGACCGGTTGCCCCCTTCGCTGCACGTGGTGCGATACCGAATATGCCTTTCATGGTGGAGAACCTCTGACATTTGAAGCCATTTTGGACCGAGTGCAGTCCTATGAATGTCCATTGGTGGAAGTGACCGGAGGAGAACCGTTGCATCAACCTGGTGCTCTGGTATTGTTAAAGAAGTTGTGTGACGCCGGGTATCAGACCATGATTGAGACCAGCGGATCGTTCGATATTTCTGCGATTGATTCGCGGGTATCTATCATTATGGACGTCAAATGCCCAGGCAGCGGCATGACCGACCGAATGCGGTGGGCCAATATCGAACACCTCTCTGAAAAAGATGAAGTAAAATTCGTCTTGAAAGACGAGGCGGATTATGAATGGAGTAAAGACATTGTCCACCAATATCAATTGGGCAGCCGGTGCTCCGTGCTCTTTAGCCCTGTCTTTGGATCACTCGATCTGCAACTGTTAGCTGAGCGGGTTTTGAGTGATAAACTCCCTGTTCGCATGCAAGTGCAACTCCACAAGCTCATTTGGGATCCGGAAACCCGCGGCGTATAAATTTTTTGAATCAGGCACTATGACCTCACTGAAGTAACTCTTTTATTTCATTATTCGAAGGAGACGTATGAATATTCTGGCAAAGCAGGGAGAGGCCACGACGGTCTCAACAGAATTATTGGTCTGTTTGACCTATGAAAAAGAAAAATCCTGGAGCAAAGCCCTTGGGGCACTGGACAAAAAGTTAGGTGGGCAGCTCAGTGATATCCGAAAAAGTGGCGAATTTTCTGGAAAAGCCAACGAGACAACGTTAGTACATATTTCTGGCAAGCTCCCAGCCAAACGGGTGTTGCTTGTCGGAATCGGCACACAAGAAACGCTGACCCTAGAACGTCTGCGGCAAGCCATGGGCATGGCCGTCAAACGAGCCAGGCGCGTGAAAGCGAAGGGGTTGGCCTGTGTGATGCCTGATGTGCCCAAAGCCATCGGACGCCTCGATGATGTCGCGCAAGCCATGGCCGAAGGCGCCGTCGTGGGAGATTATCGTTTTACAGAATACCTCACCGATCAGACTGACGACCGAAAAACGTTGCTCGCCTGCACATTGCTCGCACAAACCTCTGCGAATCACGCTCTAGTCAGTGCTGGAGCTAAACGAGGGCACATACTCGGGGAAGCCACCTGTTTTGTCCGAGATATGTGTAATCGACCCGCTAATATCATGAAACCGTCACGGGTCGTAGCCGAAGCGAAAACGATCGCCAAAGAATCCAAAATTCGGCTGAAAGTGTTGGATCGCCAGCACATGAAGAAGCTCGGCATGGGGGGTGTGTTAGGTGTCGGACAGGGCAGCATTGAACCGCCACATTTTATCATTATGGAATATTCTGGCGGTTCAAAGACCCAACGTCCGGTCGTGTTGGTCGGGAAAACCGTCACGTTTGATTCTGGTGGAATCTCCCTGAAACCCTCAGAAAATATGGAACATATGAAAGCCGATATGACGGGTGGGGCTGAGGTCTTGGCCGCCGTTCGTGCGGCCTCCAGATTGAAACTCCCCATGAATATCATCGGGCTGCTTCCAGTGGTAGAAAATATGCCAGGAGGACGAGCCACGAAACCAGGCGACGTGCTCACCATGCTTTCCGGAAAAACCGTCGAGGTCCAAAACACCGATGCCGAAGGAC
>JAJDBS010000058.1 GCA_029261235.1 Nitrospirales bacterium | reverse complement strand
CAAAGAACATGATTGCGAGCTTTACACTGAGGACTGATCTGCGTATAATGCTCTCATGACGAAAGCCAGATACAGCACCGAAGTTCTCATTCAGAACGGTCGAATCCGCCGTTCGACTCCTGTTGGCCTTGAAACTGCTTCCGATGAGCAGAGGGCAGCAATTGAACTCATCAAACCTGTGATGAATACATGGTTACGATCTAAGATCTCAGATCAGCAAAGTGCCGAGGTCTTGGTGAAAGCCAAGTATTTAGAAACAGCAAATGGTTTGACAGTCGAGTTCAAGATTCAACAGGTAGTACCCATTGGATAAGCAAGCTCTAGTTCGCTGGCTCCAGCTTCGTCTTGACGACTACCGTAAGCGTAGTCTTGAAGCCGAACACCTGCACCTAGATACCCGGGCTGCCGAAGTTGCTGCGTTACTCGACGTAGTGGAAAAGGAGTCGTATCAAGATGCGTGCAGACATGAAAGACCTGATCGTGGACACGAGCAGGCACAAGTACGGGCAGAAAAAGAAGTCGTCCGTGAATGGGATGGATTTGGAGCAGATGGAGGCTCTGCCCACTAGGGCGGGTATTCGCCGTAACCACACGGATTACGGTTTCTCCTTTGGAGATCGCCTCACTCCCCTGTGGGAGTTCCTGAAAAAGAACACGGGGAGGCCCTGGGATGAGGTTTACTCTGAGATCTGCCAGTGTGCAGATAACCGTTCTATCCGTGGTTACCACCTTCGCGAGCACGTACAAGACTACGTGACTGGCTCTGGTGGCCAGGAGCACTTGAGCCGCTACTACAGCCGCTCGGGCCCCTTCTATGTTGACGATGACGGTATCCTCTGCTTTGAGGACTATCGTAGGTATCGTTACCGTAAACCCGCCCCGGACCCCGACAAGTGCCAAGTGGGGGATCGTCTCTTCGAACGCATCAATGGATGTTGGTTCGAAGTTACGTATGAGACACAGGATAAGTCTCGTAAAGTATGGTCGTGGTACCAGCAACGTCACATTGTAGAGTATTATTCTGATGAGGTCAAGGTTCATCAGAAGCAACTCTCTCGTCGTGAGTTGCGGAACTTTGGACTCAGTAATAGTCCGGACTTCAAATGGTGGGAGGCATAAGCCACATGGCAAGACTGATTTCTCGGCGTGTGAGAGTTGGCCAGCCTGATATTATCGTAACAGCAACGAGCTATACGATTGTCAGCACGGGTCAAACGATCACAAAAAACCAGTACAATCAACCGTTCGACGGTGATGCACTGGCACAAGCACTACGATTCCACGGGTTCCCCGGGGTTGTCGTGCATTTCTCTGGTAACCAACACAGGGGGTTGAAGCTCAACAGTAACAACCCGAACCAGACACACAGCGTTATCTGGCAAGGTCAGGATGTCAAGGATTTCACGATCCTGGGTACCGAACCGAACCGTAACGCAAAGATTGGTGATGTCTTCGTCTTCGATAAGACGGGTGACTTTCATATCGAGAATGCTACTATCATGAACCACGGCGGATCTTTTGCTCCGGTGTTGGTTAGCATGAATGGCATCGCAGGCTACATCAAGCTTTACGACATCAACTTCCTTCCTATGGACCCTGCCGCTTGGCAAGGTAAGGGCATGAAGTGGAATGTTCGTGGACATGGTGTTGCTGGATGGGACCTTCGTAACGTCAACTTCCACAAAGCTGTGGAACATGGTGCGTACATCGACAACCATCAAGGCAAGAGTTACTTCATCAACTGCCGTGGATCCGAGATGGGGCGTACCATGCTTCAAATCACGAACCGCAAGCAGTCGGGCCCTTCGGCCTACGGTGATCTTGTGATCAGAAATTGTGTCGCTATGAACAACAAGGGTGATGGCGGAAGCGATTACACCATTGTTGGTAACGGCAACGGAACTGTATGGTTCGTAAACAACAAGTCGTTTGGTGCCACGACCGGCTCCCAAGGTGCATTCACGCACTGGACGGATTTCGGCCACGGTGCATACCTTACGGAAGGCGGCCACTCGACTGCTCGCTTGATCATCGTGAACTTTGAAGCCAACCATCCTAACGCTGACCGTGATCACATGGCCATCACTGGATGCGATGAGGCTATCATGGTCAATTGGGACATCACTGGTAACAAGACTGCTCTGCGTTTGCAGGGACAGTTTGGTGGTGGTAACAATATGGACCTCGACAAGTTTGGTCTGTATAACTACAAGCAGTCTACACCTTCGCAACACGCAGGATGGAAGTCCTGGAAGAAGGTCCGTGATGACTCGACTGGTCAATGGCTCAGCGATGCTGAGATTGATGAGCTTGAGTACATCCGTGGCAGAGGCTAACTAACTAGAGGTCACCAATCATGGATGAAGTACAAGCTATTCTCAGAAATCCCATCGTTCGTACGGGGCTCAAAGTCGCCGCACCTGAAATCGCGTTGGGTGTAGATCTAGCTGTCACCGTGGTTGGTGGCCTCTTTGGATCACGCAGACGGAAGCCGTCTGCGACTAAGCTGCTTGCCGCTATTGACAAGCGACTAGCCAAGGTACTCGAAGACTTGGCAACTACTCAATCAAAGCACTTCCGTAGGGAGTGTGAGATTCGGGCACATGAACTACTAGGAGTATTGAACGAGTGGGAAAAACTAAACTAGACATCAAGGGTTGGGATTGGGCCGAACTTGCTCCTCTTACGGGGAAGGACTACGATGAGTACGAGTCTGATGAGGCAGCAGCCGCAGCTATTCGTGAGTTCATTGATGAAGCGGCATTCAAAGACTGTGGCGAAGGCGATGCCGAGGTAGCTGCCAGCGTACGCCAATTCCTAGAAGCACTTGAAAATGATGGAATGGCTGGCTACTCTAAGCCGTTCTATCGCGGCCTTCGTGAGATTGAGCACGATGGCATGATGTTGCAGTACGTCTCTCACTTTCTGGACTGGCTATGGACGTAAGTCGTGCTGAGTGGTATCAAGCAAAGACGACGTGGACTGCAAGAGATTCGCAACTATAGGGATCTCAGTATTCTTCGTATGGCGGCATGTGACCGCGAGCTTCTCAAATGTGGTGACAAGATTACACCGTCGTATGTCATCATGTGGAAGCAGAAGCTTGGATACTACCAAGACTATACCGTTACCAATATGGCCCTAGTGGGTCGCAACAATCTATTCTTCATTCTAACAGGTAGACGATGGCTATTACACTTACTAATCGGGCGATTCTTGAAATTGTCCGGATCATCAGCGAACAGAATCTTGGAGAAGGTGTCTCCCTCAGGGTCGGGGTCAAAGGCGGGGGCTGTAGTGGCTTTAGCTATACTCTTGGCTTTGATGACGTGGATCCTTCTGAGGTAGATCAGGTCTTCGAAGTCGATGGGGTCAAAGTTATCTGCGACCCAAAGAGCTTCCTGTATCTGAATGGTATTGAGATCGACTTCGAGGAGAGCCTTATGGGTCGCGGCTTCAAATTCAACAATCCTAACGCCAGCAACTCTTGTGGATGCGGGGAGAGCTTTTCGGTATGATGAGCGTGTCTGTGTATTCGATGGCACGCTCTGGCCATCACGCCATCATGGACTGGATGCGTGCAAATGTACGCGAAGAGACTGTATTCCACAATCATGAGAATGCACGGCTATCCATTGGAGACGCAGATTACCATGTGATCATTCTGCGTGACCCATATAACTGGGCAGCTTCTTGGTGGCACTCTACTCAATGGTTGGGAGCGGCCGTCCGTGAAAAACGTTTTACAGAGTGGATTGAAGTGTGGAAAGAACATGCGGCTGAATGTCTTGAGACGAACAGCAAGTTTATCCCTGTGTCATATAATGAGTGGTTTGCCAGTCGTGAGTATCGAGCAAGGGTAGCCACAAAGCTAAACTTGAATACCGAAGACAAGGGGATCAATGTTGTCAGAAGTGGCAGTTCTTGGGATGGCAAACAATTCGATGGTCGAGCACAGGAAATGAAAGTCCTGCATCGATGGGAGCACAAACGAGATGATCCCGCTTGGCGTAAGGTTGCACTTGATCCCAAAATTCAGAGATTGGCGAACAGGCTGTTTGATCTAACTGTCACCAGTAACCCCTTGACAATTCGTGGTTTCGACGTATAATGTGAGTGACGATGAAATACATGAGCGGCGATATTTGGGAACTCACTGACCAGCTACGAGGCTGGGCCGTGATCCCTACTAACACTACCATCCGTAGTGACGGCAAGGCTGTCATGGGGGCTGGGCTTGCGAAAGAGGCAGCCGAACGCTTCCCAGGATTGCCAGAAAGACTGGCCGAGCACATCAAGATCTTTGGTGAAGGCATCTACACAGAAATGCCCATCGTCTGTTTGCCGACCAAACACAATTGGCGTCAACCATCCCGCATCGAATGGATCGAACAGGGGTGCCGTGATCTTTACCGTTTTGGTCAGTTGCTTTCGAGCGTTGGCCATGAACAACCCATCTTCCTGCCAAAACTAGGCTGTGGATTAGGGGGACTGAATTGGGAACGCCAAGTCCGTCCTCTAGTTGACACGATTCTAGAAGGGGATCGTTTCGTACTGGTAACTCAATGAACAAATTTTATGTCTATGCGGTCAAAACTGACAAAGCGAAGGAACGCACCTGTGTCTATGTTGATGAACAAGTGATCGAGCAGTTTGCTCTCCATCAGTTTGAGCCACATCACATGGAATTCAGTGGAGTGATGGTAGAGGCTGATAGCCCACAAGAAGCACACGAAGTATACAATACGTTTGGAATGAATGAGATTGTATGGACGGATGAGCCCGCTTGTACATTCAAGAAGCGACAGGCGTTCAACGGCAAAAACCAACTCATGAACTCCAAGCTCAACTCTCTAGCTGATGCGTTGGGGAAGGCAGAGCAGGCCGCGACACAACTAGCGATTCATGCGTATGCGAAAGGGATCTCAATGGATCTCATTCAACTCAATGATCGTCTTTCGCGTATGGCAGACCTAGTACGACAATCATCTGACAATAGCCCCGAAGTTACCAGCCAAGAACTCTATGAACGACTCAAGAAACGATACATCGAAAAACTCGGAGAGCACAAGTACAGTGGACCCGGCCCTAGTGGCCAGACTGCGGGGTAGGCAGATCATACAGCAGGAGTTAGGTGATTTTCGTAGCTTCGCTTCAACCGCCGCTCACCGCTGTCCCGAGATTGACGAAGAAGAGTTCTTTGAGCTAGTCGCTCGAAATCTACTCAAGGGTATGCGATACGAAGTCAGTAAGATATTCGGTGCTACCAAAGCCTCTAAACTACTCGATCCCTTCAATGGCTAAGCAAGACGCACTCGACCGCATGTATATGAAGATGGCGTACAACGCCTCTGAAATCTCACACGCCCGCAGACGACAAGTGGGAGCTATTCTGGTGATTCCGGAAGAGGGTCGATTTGAAGGTGTGAATGGTATGCCATCTGGCTTCGACAACAACTGCGAATACGAGGGGCCTGATGGTGGCCTCGTAACGAAGCAAGCGTGTCTGCATGCCGAATCAAATGCCATTATGAAAGTGGCCCGCAGCCGTGCAAGCTCCATCGGCGGCACGATGTATTGTACGCTGGCCCCATGTATCGAATGTTCAAAACTTATCATTCAGGCAGGCATCAAGCGAGTAGTTTACAGCGAAGTTTACCCGATTGACACGAATAGTTGTTCGTCCCCAGGAGCAAAGCTCCTAGAAGAAGCCGGAATTGAGGTTGACAACCTACCTCTACATGGTAATCATGTAAGTGACGATGAACTCAACCTGCAAGACGAGGGACACTACCATGACGATGACGAACCCTGGCGTGGCAAAAGCCACCCGTAAGCGTTGGTTCGAACGACTGGCCTCATGGCTAGAAAGCCGTGGTCGCCGTCGTATGATCCGTCGTGAACGTGACGGGAGTGAACAGAATTACCTCGAAAGGTTCTATGTTCTCTCAACTCCGTGGCTTGGCATCTACATCCATCGTTTCTGGATGGACGACGATGATGGTCTGCACGACCACCCTTGGAATAGCCTGAGTATTCTACTTGCCGGGGCATACAACGAAGAAATGCCGGAACGGCAGGCCGTTCCGTATGGGCCTACCGTCACTAGGCTACGTCGTCCCCTGCATCCACCGATCTACATGCGAAGCAAGTACGCGGCTCACAGAATCACCGTGCCCGAAGGCTACGAAGGCACCTGGAGTCTGTTTATCAGGTTCGGCACGAAAAGAAGAAAATGGGGATTCTACCGTCACCGTGGATGGGAAGCTGCGGAAGTTCAATCTCGCAAAGACGAGGCTATGTAGTATGGTAAGAATGGCAGTAACCGGGCATAGACCGGATAAGCTGGGCGGCTATCAAGCCACCGAGAACTTCAAGGCAATCCGACGCCACATGCGGGACTTTCTAGAAGAAGCCCCGCCTGGAGAATTGTTCCTGCTATCTGGTGGGGCCTTGGGCATTGATCAGTTTTGGATGGAGGTTGGCCTTCATCTAGATCTG
>JAJDBS010000057.1 GCA_029261235.1 Nitrospirales bacterium | reverse complement strand
TCGATGGATGCCCAGGATGTCGCGCCATCTCGACTCACTCGTGCGAAACATAAAATATTAGATATTCTCCAAGCCCGCCAAGAAGGACAAACCGCATTGGTGATTTTTGCGGGGGAGTCCTTTGTCGTGTCCCCGCTGACGGATGATGCTCGAACCATGAAGACATTGGTGCAAACGCTGGAAACGAATCTCATGCCGGTTCAAGGGAGTCGGCTGGATTTGGCTCTGCAAAGAGGGAATGAACTCTTAGAGCAAGCGGGGATATCGGGAGGCGATCTTCTGCTCATCACCGATGGCGATGCGGGGCCTGTAACCTTAGCCATGATGAAACAGATTGCGAGTCAGGGGAGACATATTTCAATTTTGGGCGTCGGCACAAAAGATGGAGCGCCCATCCCTGAACAAGGTGGGTTTGTCAAAGATCAGAGTGGAGCCATTGTTGTTCCGAAGTTAGACGCCGGCTCGTTGCAAACTGCCGCGCAAGCCGCCGGTGGCCGGTATGCTACTGTTTCGCTCGATGATCAGGATCTCGACGTGCTCCTCCCCTCCGTTGAGACTTCAACCATTTCGACAACGAATAGTGTGAACCAACGCACGACAGATATCTGGAGAGAGGAAGGGCCCTGGTTAGTTGTGGTGTTACTCGCAGTGGTCCTTCCAGCCTTTCGGCGTGGATGGGTGGGTGTCGTGCTTGCGGTCCTGCTGCTCCCCCAAGTCAGTCAGGCATTCTCTTGGGAGAATGTGTGGGAGCGCCCCGATCAACAGGCGGTAAAAGCCTTAGAACAGAACGATCCCAAAAAAGCCGCAACGCTGTTTGAAGAGACTGATTGGCAAGGCATTGCCCATTATCGCGCCGGTGACTATGAACAAGCCGAACAAGCGTTTTCGAGATTGGATTCTTCGGAAGGGCATTACAATCGTGGCAATGCGTTGGCGAAGTTGGGGAAATTTCCCGAAGCGCTAGCGTCCTATCAATCGGCGCTCACGCAACAGCCGGATCATGAGGATGCACAACATAATTTGGATCTCCTCAAAAAGATGATGGAGGATCAACAATCCCAATCGTCTGAGGACGGTGATTCCGAACCATCAGATTCGTCTTCAGATGATCAACAACAAAAGGGTGAGGGTGGAAAATCCGATCCACAGCATCAAGATGAAGCCTCGGAGAAAAGCGAGCAAGAGGAAGACTCAAGCCTAGAAGATTCGACGGAGGAAGGCCAAGAAAAGGAGTCTTCTTCCAGCTCGGCTCAAGACTCGGCAGAGAAGGGTGATGAACCGGAGGATGCAGAATCCCAGAGTGCTTCTCAGGAGAATGATCCAAAGCCCGAAGAGACGGAGCCATCAGATGCCGCTCAAGCCTCTCCGGGTGACGACGAGAACGATGCTGATGATCAGAAACAACAAGCCACGGCTTCACAGTCCGAAGAAGCGAGTGAGGAACAGAAATCGGAGCAGGCGCTGCAACAGTGGCTGCGGCGGATTCCTGATGACCCCGGGGGGTTGTTGCGGCGAAAATTTATTTTGGAGCATCGGCGGCGGTTGGAGGCGGGGACGGCGGTGGATGCGTCGGGGAGTCCGTGGTGAGAAAGTTTGTATATATTTGCCCAACTATAATGTACACATGATTTTCTGTGATGCCGGGTCTCGGCCCGGCGGCCGATCTACTTTCGTTTCGGCGAAAGTAGACAAAGCCATTGACGGTCCGTTCGGCTATATTGGATGGGACGGATGGCAGGCGTCGGACAAAGGGTGAGGTCGATTCCGACTAGCTGCTGGCTTGAACGACAGAGAAGAATGATTTTTGGGGTAGCTATGACACATGAGAATGGCAAAAGGGTGAGTACGCTGTGTGAAAGGTTTATTAATACTTTCATTGTGGTTCTGTTGTTAGGGGCTTTGAGTGTTCCTACTTCCGTGGGTGCGCAATCGGTGAAAGCGTATGTGGATCGAAATCCGGTGATGGCTGATGAGACTTTAAGGTTGGTGGTTGAAGCGGAGGGCGTCTCGTCTAGCGATGCGCCGAGTTTGCGAGCGCTGGAGGAGAATTTTGCGTTGTTGGGGACGAGTCATAGTCAGCAGATGAGTATCATCAATGGTCGGACCTCGTCTGTGACGAGGTGGGTGACGACGTTGGCTCCTAAGCGGATTGGGATGTTCACGATTCCTGCCATTCAGGTTGGGAATCGCTCGAGTCTTCCTCTATCAATCACGGTGAAGGATCCTGCTCAGGCAACGGGAGCTGATGCTCAGCGAGATATTTTCCTGGAAGCGGAAGTCGATTCGCATTTTCCGTTTGTCCAAGGCCAGGTGTTGTTGACGCTGCGATTGATGTCGGCGGTGTCCCTGCAAGAAGGGAAATTGGATGATCCCGAAATCGAGTGGGGGATGATCGAACGGGTGGGCAAAGATGCATCGTTTGAAGTGGTTCGGGATGGACGACGATATCACGTGACAGAGCGTCGCTTTGTCATTACGCCTCAGAAGGCTGGAGAGCAGATCATTAGACCTGTTTTGCTATCTGGCGCGATTCCAGATGAACGATCTCAACGCTTACCGCTTGAGAACTTTTTTGACAATCGTCGACGCGGTCAAGGTAACGGTCCTTTTTCGTCAATGTTTCAAACGACTCGGCAGATTCATATTCGGAGTCCCAAAGTTCCCCTGACGGTCAAAGAGGTGCCTGACGAGGTCAAGGGAAACCTGTGGCTGCCCGCCAAAGAATTTACCATCAAGGAAAGTTGGTCTGGGGATACTGAACATATCAAGATGAGTGAGCCCCTCACACGAACAGTGGTGATTTATGCGAAGGGATTGCGTGGAGAACAGTTGCCGGAATTGCCAGTACCTGATTATGGCACGATTAAAACGTATCCAGACAAGGCTCAAACAAATACGGGTTTTGATGGAACCTGGATTATTGGCACGCGGGAAGAAAAGTATGCCTTGGTGCCGACCAAGCCTGGTTCGGTGACGGTTCCCGGTATTCGTATTCCCTGGTGGAATATTGAAGCAGAAAAATGGGACACCGCCGAATTGCCACCACGGACATTGAAGGTGCTCGGTGACATTCCGCCGCAATCAGCCATGATATCCCCGCAACAGCCTCATCGCTCTTCAGATGCTGGTCAAGTTGTTGATGAGGCGCCTATACAGGTTTCTTTAGATTCATCACGCCAATTTCCCATGCCGGTTGGAGCAACTCAATGGTTTTGGATTGCTGGAGGTTTGTTTGGTATATGGGTGCTCACGCTTGTGGGTTGGTGGAGGGATCGGCAGAGGCGAAGACATTCAGACAATGAAGCGTGTGGTGAAAAAGTTCAGACGGCTTTGGCATCTGAACGAAAAGCGATGCAAGCGGTCAAGGCGGCTTGTCTAGAACAATCAGCTCCTAAAGCCCGAGAGGCCTTGATGAATTGGGCTTCAATCAAGCAACAGGGTAAACCGTGTTTGAGTCTAGGAACGGCTGCTCGGATGTTGACTGCTCCTGTTCCACATAATACAGATGCGGAAGAAGCCATTTGGAAGTTAGACCGAACCTTGTATACTACAACAGAGCAACAAGCCTGGGATGGTCAACGTTTCTGGGAAACGATCCAGCCGGCCATGACCGCGAAACCCCTAAAAAAGAAGAGCACGAGTGAAGCACTGCCGGAGCTATATCTGCATTAAGTGCAAGAACCATCTGTGAAAGAGGGTATCAATGACAACTATGGTTGAGATTAAGAATTTGCGGAAGACCTTTGGTTCGATCGTTGCCGTTGATGGGGTGTCGTTTACGGTCGGCAAAGGGGAAGTGCTTGGATTTTTAGGACCGAACGGGGCTGGAAAATCAACCACGATGAAAATGATTACCGGGTTTCTCACTCCGACTAGTGGGACTGTGCGCGTCTGTGGTCATGATGTGCAAGATGAGGCTCTTGCTGCTAAGACACGCATTGGCTATCTGCCTGAGGGGGCGCCCGCCTATCACGATATGACTCCAGCTTCTTTTCTGACGTTTATCGGGGAGATGCGAGGTCAACGTGGAGATGTTCTCAAGCGGAGAATATCGGAGGTCGTGGAAAAAGTGAATTTACAATCTGTGTTAGACCAACCGATTGAAACTCTTTCAAAGGGCTTTAAACGTCGGGTGGGTCTGGCGCAGGCGATTTTGCATGATCCAGATGTGTTGATCTTGGATGAGCCGACTGATGGGTTAGATCCGAATCAAAAATACGAAGTTCGTGCGCTCATTCGTGCGATGGCGCAAGAGAAAGCCATTATCTTGTCTACCCATATTTTGGAAGAAGTCCATGCCGTTTGTTCTCGTGCGATGATCATTGCGAAAGGCAAAGTGGTCTCAGATGGTACGCCGGCTGAATTAGAAGGGCAGGCGCCCACGCATAACACGGTGCTGATCACTCTCAGTGGCGTTGAGGCTACGATGGCTCACGACCGATTGATGACAGTCAAAGGCGTGAAAAAAATAGAAGATCAAGGCAAAGATGGAGATCTTGTACGATTGAGACTTTTTCCTGATGAAGGGCAATGGATTCTTCAAGATGTTGGCCAATTTGCCAGGGAGCAAGGATGGGATGTTCAAGAACTCTATCAAGATCGAGGACAATTGGATGACGTCTTTCGTCTGTTAACGACTTCGCAACAGGCGTTAACATAACGGTTGTGCCTTGACTGGGAAAGATTTGAATGTACGAAATAAACCGGGCTGCTGACCCGACAGCTGAGTAATTTTTGTTCCCGAAAAAGTAACCAAAACCATTGACGCCCAGTCCGGCTTTATTTAATTAGGTGGGCGTTTGCTATAGGAAGACGTGCCTACTCGCTACGCTCAGACAAGGACCACCGTTTTATAACAGCGCCCACCCACGGGGCTGAACAGCAGGCGTTGGTTAGCCGGGAAGAAGCCAGGGAGAGAAGAAGATGTTGGAAATTATTTTGAATAACTATAGTGTGAAAAGGAAGAGTGAGTTAATCCACAGTACGATTTGGGGAATTTAAAGCTTGGTCTGTAAGTTTTCGCGAATAGATCATCTGAGGAAATCAATGACTCCATTATAAATTCCAAGTGCGGACAAAATAATAAAGGATAGACCAATTGAATAATTGAAAATAATTAAGCCATTTGATCCTAGAATGCTTTTTACAAATGACTGGGAATAGACGAATTTCAATTTCTTCGGAGGATTTATTAAACAGCTCCATCGTTTCCAAGTTCCAACAATATAAAAAATCCCAATAACGAAAAAGCTTCCTAAAAATAAAACTCCAAGAATTAAAAACGCGTAATTAGACATCTTTGTCAGGTAACAAAAAATATTGAAATAACAGCTTGTTGAAATATCTGCTAGATATTGGGATTGTTACAATCATGAATACTTTTGGCAAGCCAGTCTAATAGGGAGGCATTGTGGAACGTATACGGGTTATCTTTAAGCGGGAGTTTGCAGGATATTTCTCGACTCCAATCGCAGCCGTGTTTATCGTCATCTTTCTCATGCTCAGTGGAGCTTTTACCTTTTACTTGGGTAATTACTTTGTCCGTGGGCAAGCTGACCTCGCGCCATTTTTTAATTTCCATCCTTGGCTCTATCTGGTGCTGATCCCGGCCCTGGCCATGCGCTTGTGGGCAGAAGAACGGCGTTCGGGCACGATCGAACTCTTGCTGACATTGCCCGTGACGATGTGGGAAGCCGTCGCCGGAAAATTTCTAGCAGCGTGGTGTTTCACCGGCGTGGCGCTGGCGTTGACCTTCCCCATGTGGATTACCGTCAATATATTGGGCGAGCCTGATAATGGTGTGATCTTTGCCAGCTATATGGGTAGTCTCTTGATGGCCGGTGGGTTTTTATCCATTGGCTCCTGTATTTCAGCTCTTACAAAAAATCAAGTCATTGCCTTTGTTGTGAGCGTGGTGATTTGTTTGGGATTTATCTTAAGCGGCTTCCCGATGGTCTTGGATATGTTTGGATGGGCACCCCAGTTTCTTCTGAGCGCGGTCAGCTCCTTTAGTTTCTTGACGCATTTTGAATCCATTAGTAAAGGGGTGTTGGACTTGCGCGACATCTTGTTCTTCCTCTCTTTCATTGCGTTTTGGTTATTTGCGACGGTCACCGTCATTGATATGAAAAAAGCGGAATAAGCGTAAGGATTATCCATGAATATTGAAATGACGAGTCACATCATGAGGGACTTATGAATAAGCGATTATTGACAGGAACTGGCATTGCCTTGGCCGCCGTCTTGTTTGGGGCGTTCAATATGATCAGTAGCGCGGCTTTGCGTT
>JAJDBS010000056.1 GCA_029261235.1 Nitrospirales bacterium | reverse complement strand
GGGAAGCGGAAAAACGTACATCGCTCTAGAAGCGATGAAGCAGGCCATGGCAGCCAATCAAACAGTGATTTATACGTCGCCGCTCAAAGCACTGTCCAACACCAAATACATGGAATTTTCACAGTGTTTTGGGAGTGATCAGGTAGGCATCCTGACGGGAGATCGTCGGGACAACGCTCAAGCCCCACTTCTGGTCATGACGACGGAAATCTTACGAAATATTCTCTACGATGCAACAAGCGAGGATCGTGATCTACGACTCCATACCCTAGGACTCGTCATCCTAGATGAATCCCAATATTTGGCAGACCCTGAGCGAGGGGTGGTGTGGGAAGAAACGCTCATTCTCTGCCCTGCACAAACACGCTTACTCCTGCTATCAGCGTCAATTGGTAATCCACAAGAACTGGCCGATTGGCTCACATCCATTCGTTCAACGAAATGCCATCTCATCCGCCACACAACACGATCCGTCCCGCTACGCGGCCTCTATTTGCACCCCGCCGGCCAACTCGTTCCACTCCTAGAAAGTCGGGACATTCAACAAAAAAAAGGCTATCGTTTTCACCCAGAAACCAAACGTCTCTTTAACGAATATGAATTTAAACCATCTCGTTAGAAAGTCATGTTCACTAGAGAGGGGTGCATCCCCAAATATTGAGGAAAGCGCTCATTTCCTGGCGACAAATCAACCCATGAGAGGAATGTGATATTTGTAGATAAACGCTTGAAGAAGGCTGTGGGCATTTCCCGCGCGCAGTGGCTCGAGGAGAAGGAGCCAAGACTCTCAAAGCTGATTCGTTAACGTATAGCTCTTGCGACGATTTTGCTGTCTTGTATAATTTTTCGCCTATTTCCGCGAACAGACTCATGATTTTGAGGATCTTCTAGCTAAAAGAAACCGCGAGTGGATCAAAGGCGTAGAAGGCGCTTGAACATCAGTCGACCCAAACCTGTATCCTTTTGAGAATGGTATAAGGTTTTACCAACAATGGCTTGATATTGGGGCATCTTGATGGCTACAAAAATCAACGATGGATAGGTGACGGCATCTCTGGTTTGAATTTTTTGATCAACTGAATCTTGTCCGCCTCTGCGACAATGACGGTTATCGTTTGCAGTTGTGCTAGGCGATTATTCACCTGGTGTTGCCTCCTTGAATTGCTATCTCTTCAAAACGTTCTTCCAGTGATTTTCCCTACTTAGGCACAACTCGTAACGCTCTGAAAACTTTCAACTATTCAATGTCCCCATTAAGACCAGGCGACAAGAAGAGCTTTCAGCACGTCACGACGGTGAATTTGACCAACCAACCGATTGTCTTTAACCACCGGAAATCGCTTATAGGGTTCTTTGATAAATTTTTCAGCGAGGTCAACCATGCTCATATCAAGGTCAACTGTTTCCACGTTGGGCACCATGAAGTCTGAAACTTTCCCACCCCAATGATCGTGATACGCGGCGTTCAGTGAGACTTTCAGACAGTCCTTTTCAGACAGATAGCCAACCAGGTTTCCTCGCTTGTCCACCACTGGCGAACCAGAGAGTTTAAGTTCCAGTAATATCTGTATGGCATCTTTGATTTCCTGGGTGGGATTAAACGTCACCAGGCTTGCTCCCATATAATCCCTCACCGTTCGCATTTTTTCCATGATGCCTCCGGAAATCTATCTTTGAGAAGACACGGGCACGATTGTGCGGATTGCCGGGGTGGCGGAATGTTGCCCCGATAACTGACAGACCACTTTTTCATCGGAATCACACGGCTTCGCACAACCTGTACAGTCTAACCCCAATTGACTGAATGTATTGAGTCCACCACAACTCCCTTTGATAGGCGATTTCCCAAAAAGTACTCCGACTCCCATTCCCAGGAGTGCCAGGACCATGACGGAAAAGCTCAGGAAGAAGATTCCCACGTAGACCACCTTTCAGGGCTATAAGTATGATTCAAGTTCAAGAGTCATGGTCTCTTCAAACCCTTTTTTTGTTCGAGAGACAAAGAAAGCTGGAAATTTTTCTTGTCTGGCAAGTTTCAATCCCGCGTCAGGCCCTAACACCATGAGTCCAGTTGCAAGGGCATCGGCTTCCATGCAGGACGTTCGCAAAACCGTCACCGACGCTAATAGGTGCCTCACGGGTTGGCCGGTTTGTGGATTGATGGTGTGAGAAAATCGTTCCCCATCTTTTTCGAAAAAATTACGATAATCACCAGAAGTGGCCATTGCCTGACTTTGAAGATGGAGCACTTGGTGAATCGCTCGTTCGTCAGATGCGGGCTTTTCGATGGCGACTTTCCAAGGGAGTCCCGCAGCGTTGAGCCCTTTCCCTCGCAACTCCCCACCCACTTCGACGAGAAAATGAGAAACGTTCTGCAATTCCAGGAACTCGACCACCTGATCAACCGCATACCCCTTGGCAATAGCCGACAAATCAATTTGGATCCGAGATTCATCCTTCCGAATAGCCGGCGGTGATTTTCGGAGGTGTAAATGGTGATAGCCGACACTTGCT
>JAJDBS010000055.1 GCA_029261235.1 Nitrospirales bacterium | reverse complement strand
GATAAAGGGGAGCCGATCTTGGATGGAGATAATCCCACGGTGGGGAAATATCAGGAAATCGCAAAAAAAATTCACACCTTGTTGGATTATCAGCAGGTTTTAGCAGAGAAGTTGTAACGCTACGACGCAACCGTTGGCCATTGCCGACATTCAGAAGGGAAACGATATGAAATTTGTCTGTCTCAAATGCGAAACCTATATGACTTTTGAGAAGGTCGAAAAGCCGGCGGAAGGAACTTTGGGAGTCTTCTTTGAATGTCCCTCCTGCCAATCTCGGTTTTCAATGGTGACCAATCCTGGGGAAACCCAAATGGTCTCCTCACTAGGCGTCCAGTTAGGTGGTAGAACCGAAGCCGCGATTCCCTTAGAAATGACGAGAGGCGGATTAGAAGAAAATGTATCCTCAGGCACCGGGCAAATGGCTGCCTATCTCAATGATAAAATTCAAGCTGGTGAACCAGCTCCTGCGTTCACACCAGCGGCTTCTGCCGCTCCAGCTCCTGCGTCTGGGGAATCGGGTGAAAGCGGAGGGTGCCCGTTCTCGGCCATGGTGGCCCAAATGGGTCTAGGCTCTACAGGGGCAACGGCTCCAGCTGCTCCAGCGGAAGAAACATTGCTCTGGACGCCGGATGCGCAAGAGAAACTGGCGAAAATCCCATCTTTTGTCCAGCCCATGGTGAAAAGTAGCGTGGAAACGTATGCCAGGAAAAATGGCTTTAAATCTGTCACATTACAAATCATGGATGATTCCAAAAATTCCACAACTGATGGCATTCAATGGACGCCCGATGCCCAAGAACGGTTGGATAAGATTCCTGATTTCATTCGCCCCATGGCTAAGCGTGAGATTGAACGGTTGGTGAAAGAACGCGGCGGAACAGAAATTACCGCAGATATGATGGAAGAGGCCAAAGAAAAGTTCATGAAGTTTATGTAAGCCTCAATAAATATTTCAGGTCTTCTAAAAGGCGGCTCCCTAAAGGAGCCGCCTTTTTTGTGCCAATTCCCTTCTCCAATTCGTCATTCCCGTGAAGGCGGGAATCCAGTCTTTTCTTGTATTTCATTATCTTGCAGGGTTTCGGCCCGGCAGCCGAGGCCCTTTTGTTTCGGCAAAAGTACCCAAAACCATGTTAGCCCTGGCATGGCCCTGCGGGTCCCCTGCGATGCTCACGGACTCCGGCGGCGCGCAAACTCGCTCCGCTCAAACAGTGCTCGCCGAATTTCCGGAGTCCGCTCCGCTTCTCGGCCACGCCAAAGGCGGGAGAAAAATGGACGACTGATTAAATGAGTAATCGAGGCTGAACAGAGAAGCAGTAAAACGGGAAGTATTAGGCAACAAAAGATTCGACCCCTTGACCTTGACCCTCACACCTTCGGGGAGCGAGGCTTTTGGGTTCCGCGACCCTGTGAGGGCTGGCGTTGCCCTGAGAGCATTCTGTTCGAGGGTGGTCCCCAGGTCGCCTTCTTCCCCGTCGAACGGGCGTCATCCTATGCAGCCTGTTCATGGTCGTCCGTTGGTTTGGTGGAGAGGGTCGTCAGAGGGGAGAAAAACTTCAACCACATGGAATGGGAACCCCTCGCATGGGGGTCTCGCGTCTTCCCGTCGATTGACCCATGCTTCAAAATGAAGGGGCCCGTCTTCCTCCCCTCTCCCTCCGCGACGTCAAGCCAGGTGTTCCGGCCTTCCGTCTGCGGCCAGACGTAGCCACAGCCACAGCCACAGGATGGGGATTCCTGCCCGAACCTCACACCATATTGATGAGACCACCCGCGGTCGTGGCTTCTCCAAGACGTCGGCCAAGAGTCACCACCCGCACGACACAACAGATGGCGGGCCCCGTGTGCTAAGAAAACCTTTAAGTCGTCCCATCAAAAAGAATAACTGAATATAAATTTTCTACAAGTATAGAGTCTCGCACATGTTGGTTCAGAGGTAACCAACCGACAGCCGAGAGGAACTTCAGAGAGTCTTTCGAGGGGAAATCCCCGAAAGGCTCTTTTTTTGTGTCCATCACAGGCCCCCAAGGAGAATGCACCATCTTGGCCGGGACGGGCTGAGGCGGGTGTCTGGGGGGTCATTTATCTATCGTTTCTCAGTCGTGAAAAGGAGTCATTATGCGAACCATGTCTTATGCGATAAAACGCCTGTGTGTATTGAGCGGTGCGGTTGTCGGCCTCCTCGCCAGATGTGGCGAACGCGGGAAATGTGTTCGATGGGAATAGTGTCACGAGGTGGGAGGCGAGTGGCACGAGCCCCCATGAAATGATCATGGCCCTCGGGGGCAGTTTCAACGTCACGGAGTTTCGCTATCTCCCCTCGACCTTTACCCGGTGTACGTCGTACGAAGTGTTTGTGGCGCCGCTCAATAATGGGGCCTGGGGTCCAGCCGTGGCCATGGGGACGTGGGGCACCGATAGTGCGAAGAAGATGGCCAGCTTTCCGGCCAAAGAGGGGGCTTTTCTGCGGGTGCTCTATGGCAACCCGTACTGCTATGCCGCGGAACACAATGTGGTGGGCGCGGCTATTGTGGCCGCCAACCTAGACCCGATCATCACCGGCGGCGCCGATCGAACCGCCTTCCTCATCAACGGGAGTAGTGGGCTGTTGAATTTCGTGACCCCCCCCCCCGACTTTGAAACCCCAGCCGATGCGGGCGGCAACAACGTCTACGACGTCACCGTGCAGGTGGATGATGGGCAAGGTCCAGGGGGCCAGGCCACCCAAGACCTTGCGGTGATGGTCACGGATGTTGGGGACACACAAGACGGCGGCGGGGCCGCGCATAGCAGCCTGGCCACCGATCACGCCAACTTGGCCACCCAGATCGGGGCTGTCTCCACCACGGGTGAGATGTCCGCCCAACACGACATGCTGAAAACAGAACATGAGGATACGCAAACCGCCATTGCTGAGGTGAAGACGTTAGTGGAGGCTTTGACCCTTGGCGCGGCGGCTCCGCCGTGTGGCGCGGGGACGGAGGGGCAACGGTTTGTGGCGGATGGGACCGAAGTCTGTGACAACACCAGGGGGCTCTACTGGGATCAGAATCCGGATGCGACCACACGGACCCACGCGACGGCGCTGCCCCATTGTGCCACGCTGGATCTGAGTAATAGCCAAACGTGTCGGCTGCCGGAGGGCAGTGACCTGACCAGGTTGCTGGATTACAGCCAATCCGCTCCTGCGCTCCCTGCAGGGCACCCGTTTGTGAACGTCCAGTCGGCAGACTTCTATTGGTCGGCGACGTCGGTTGTCTTTACTCCCGCGGCCGCGTGGTACGTGTTCTTCAACGGTGGCGGCGTGGGCGCCAACAATAAGGCCTTCATTAACTTTGTGTGGTGTGCGTGCAGTGGCCTGTGATGTGGATGATTAGGTGATTTGAGTCATTTGATGATTGATCTGGGGGGTGCAGGGGGCAGAGCCCCTTGCTCACGCCACGATGGGATTTTCAGAAGTGACGCCGTAACCGGGCGTTGCTTCTGATCCGCAAGGAAGATTCATGGCCCGGTACGAACATTTGCCCATCTACAAGGCCGCGATGGATTTGACGGTGTACATCGAGCAAGTGGGGTCAAGCATGAGTCTTGAGTCGTTTTTGCCTCACGTTTGAACACGAGAGGTGTTTCTTGAGTGTCTCCCGCCTTTGTACGCGGCGGAGCCGGAACCCCGAATCGACTTCTCGGCGAGAGCTGTTTGAGCAGAGCGAGTTCTCTCGCCATCTTTCGGGGTATAGGCGGAGGCACCCCATAGGGGCCGCAGACGGGCGGACATGGTTTTGGGTCCTTTTGCCGAAACAAAAGGACCTCGTCGGCGGGGACGAAACCCCGCTCAGCGCTTAAAAATTCTTCCAATTCGCATATGGCTTCAAGCGGTAAATATCTTCTACTGCGTGTGGCATCACAGCTCCCTGCCCTTCCAGCAATTTGGCAGTCCGTCATAGTGGTAGCCCCACAATAGTCGGATAATCCCCTTCAATTTTTTCGATAAACGGTGTTCGATCCCGAGAACAACCCTTTTTCATTCAGCACCCGGAGGAGGGAACTATTGTTCCAATCAAGAATCTAAGATAAATTGACAGGAATTAGGAATATTCTTTACTTTTCAAATTGGCATTTAGCCTTGGTAAAGAATTGGAGGAACCCATGCATAACGAATTTACCGCGATCATTGAACAAGACAAGGAGTGGTTCATTGCGTACAGCCCAGAAATCCCGGGAGCGAACGGGCAAGGAAAAACCCAGGAAGCAGCCAGAGAAAGTCTTGGTAAGGCTATTGCCCTCATCTTGGAGGATCGACGAGAGGATGCCTTACGAGGAGTGCCACCTGATGCTGTTCAAGACAAAGTGACGATTGGATGAAACGAAGTGCCTTGCTTCGCCACCTTCGAAAAAATGGGTGCTACCTCAAACGTGAAGGCGGGTCTCATTCGTTGTGGGCGAATCCATCTACTGGGGCTGTAGAAGCCGTGCCACGACATACAGAGATTCCTGATCGCCTGGCAAAGAAGATCTGTCGAAACCTTTCCCTCTCTTTCCTTGGTGATTAAACTTATCTTCCAGTTCAATTCTTAATGACAAGGGGAAGAATGCCAATCAAGAAAAAGGACTTTGTGCGCGCTAGGGTGAATCGCAAGATTACGCCTGGTGAGATGCTTCGCACATTACGAGAGTTGCAGGAATTGACACAAAAAGACCTTGCGATTGAAACAGGAATCTCGCAATCCAACATCTCGGCAATGGAAAATGATGGGAGCCAAATAGGCCGCGAGCGGGCCTTGGTCTTAGCCAAGGTCTTAAAAGTCCATCCTGCGGTTATTCTCTTTCCAGCCTTTGATATTGCTCAAGTCGCATAAGGGAAACAGGCAAGATACTCTGGGAGTTTATTTCTTTCCATTGCATTTCGGTTGCCGCGCTAGGCGTGGCTGAACTGCTATCCCGAGTAGACTTCTCAGCGAGGGCTGTTTGAGCGTAGCGAGTTCTCGAGCCATCCTGCTTCGGGATAGTGGCGAAGGAACCTGCAGGGCCGCGAACGGGCGAGAGTGGTTTTGGATCCTTTTGCCGAAACCAAAGGACCTCGTCGGCGGGGACGAAACCCCGCGTAACATTAAAATCGCATAAAGACGTCGAACAGAACCGTGTGTAGTTGTATTAGCAAGATACACAGCCTTTAAGGAAAATCGCTCCAATTTGCATAAGGCTTTAACCGATAAATTTCTTCTACAGGATTTGGCAATACCACTCCTTGTTCCACCAGCACTTTGGCCGTTCTCCAAAGGGGGAGGCCGACGATTGCTGGGTAATCTCCTTCAATCTTTTCGATGAGCTGTGCCCCCTCCCCTTGAATGGAATATGCCCCCGCTTTTCCCAAACTTTCTTCAGTAATGAGATAATCTTTGAGTGCACCTTCCTCAAATTGTTTGATCCAGACTTGGGCGGTTTCTACGAAATCGATGGAAATGTTAGATGCTTTTTGAATGAGGGCTACACCTGTGTGGACTTGATGAACCCTCCCACGAAGCTCTCGAAGCATTGTCTCAGTTTCTTTCATATTCTCTGGTTTGCCTAGCAGCTTCCCATCGATTTCGATGACGGTATCGCTTCCTATCACTAAATCTTCTACATGCTGGGCGGCTACGGATTGGGCTTTGTCTCGTGCGAGGTGGCGGGTTTGTTCGCTGGGTGAGAGATATGGGGTCAGAGTTTCCTCGCAAGTTGGTGGGATGATGTTGAACTCCAATCCCAACAACTTGAGTAACTCTCGTCGGCGAGGCGAGGTTGACGCTAACAGTATCTGCATGACTCGTTGGGAAAGAGATTAAGCGGGTATGGAGGCAAATTCAGAGGCTTCGGATGTCTTTTGTGCTTCGAGGTACGCATCGAGAATATTTTTGACGTCCTGA
This sequence comes from Nitrospirales bacterium, assembly GCA_029261235.1. GTDB lineage: Bacteria > Nitrospirota > Nitrospiria > Nitrospirales > UBA8639 > Nitrospira_E. The sequence goes on along the minus strand of JAJDBS010000055.1, from coordinate 3,380 downwards.
GTCCCGTTGGTTCGAACCATTTGGACACGCATGGCGGCGGCATGGGGAAAGGTGGAGCAATACCATCCTAGGTGTTTGCGCATACGCACGAAATGGTGGGGACCATTGATCGTTTCGAAGCATTCAGCATGCTTGATCATGGCCTCAAATTTTTCCTCCAAGCTCGGTTCCAAAGACGTAATTTCAAGAGGTGATTTCGTTGAAAAGGCCTTGCGGACTTGCTCGATTTCTTGAAAGATCCACGGATTGCCTAATGCCCCTCGTCCGATTAACACTCCATTGACTCCAGAATTATGAATGCGTTGATGGGCGTCGGTCAGACTTTTAATGTCTCCATTGCCTATGGCCAAAATGCCGTGTTGTTGAATACGGGTCGCCGCTTGGGCAATGGCCTCCCAGTCTGATTGGCCCTTGTACATTTGCGACAAGGTTCGGCCATGCATCGAAATGACTTCGGGGCGGCCTTGGATCAGGCAGTCGCTCCATTCATTAATGATATTGCAGTCAAATCCTAATCGCGTTTTGACTGATAAGGGAATGGATGAGCGTTCTTGGTGTTCGGTTAGGTTCGGGTGCTCGGCTTTGAGTTGAGCAATGGACTGGAGTGCACTGGGTTTGAGGCCTATCTCTGCGAGCGTTTGCCCGTCCGCCCAATCCTGAATGCCGTTTCGAGTTTTCTCCATCAATTCCAGGGCGAGATTTGGCGTGCGAATGAGGCCTGCGCCACTTCCAGATGAGGCCACATTTTTTGAAGGACAACCCATATTAATGTCGAGGCCGTCAAAGCCCAGCTCACAGACCACATGAGCGGCTTGGTAAAATAAGGCAGGATCTTTTCCATAGATTTGGGCGATGACGGGACGTTCTACTTCGGAATAGCGAAGGCTATCGAGGAATTTTAGCCGCCCTGCGCAGATGTCATGAACGTTCGTGAATTCGGTAAAGACGATATCGGGTTTGCCATAGGTGGCGACGATATATCGAAAGGCCGAATCGGTCACGCCGTCCATGGGCGCCAGTCCGATAATGGGTTGAGCAAGGGTTTTCCAGAATGAGGTCGTCATGATTCTCGCCTTTTAATTTGATCTTGAGTTTAGCTCATGAGCGACCAAAAAGAACAAGGTCCTATCAGTTTTCGGCTATATTTCTCCATAGCCATGTCTAAAAAAATGAATTTCCAGGCAGTTTCTAGGAGGAACTGATTGTATTGCTTCCTCAAATTTTTCCTAGAGTTAATGGAATTTTCGTATTCGGGTTTTCGGCAAGGGAAAGTTCGCACATGCGGGAGCACATATTAAGAAGTCGGAAAGTCTGCTCCTAGTGCGGCATTTTGGTGAGATGTCTGGATTGATACGCCGGTGGTGTTGTGGTCAAGGTAGGTGTCGGATGCTTAAGCTCAGCGTGGTGAAAATTAAAATTCGTTATCTCGGAGGTTGAGGTCATTAGTCTTCTGCGTTTCGAGTCATTCGGGAATATATTAAATTAGTGAATATCGCTTCTTTTTGTTATCTGAAAATTGGTGTGCGCACTCGTTCTTAAAGAGGGATATTCCACTTCTAATTTCAACGTGGTAAGCTCAGTCTTGAAGGTGGATGATTGATGATTAAATTTGACGAGATGCAACAGCCACATGTGCCAGATGTGGTGTTATATCATGCTGAATGCATGGATGGTTTTGGCTCAGCCTGGGCTTTATGGAAACGATTTCCTAATGCACGGTTTGTTCCCGTCAAGCATGGTTTTCCGCAACCTGATGGGTTGGACCAGCAGCACGTGGTGATGGTCGATTTTAGTTATCGGAGAGAGGCCATTTTGGCCATGGCTGACCGTGTCGCGAGTTTGCAGATTTTGGATCATCATATTACCGCACAATCGGCGTTGGCTGATCTACCCTTTGCCTATTTTGATATGGATCGCAGTGGGGCAGTCCTCGCATGGGAATGGGCCCATACGCAACCGGTGCCGTGGTTGTTGCAATATGTCCAAGACAAAGATTTGTGGCATTGGCAGCTTCCCCATAGTCGAGAAATTAGTGCCGCGCTGGCGTCGTATCCCTTTGATTTCGCAACCTGGGAAAATTTCCAATTTGAGACATTAAAAATTGAAGGCACTGGAATTTTGCGATCCGAAAATAATTTGGTAGATAGGCTGGCTAAGGATGCGATTATGGTTTCTCTCGCTGGGCATACCGTTCCGGCTGTCCATTCACCGGTGCTCGCCAGTCAAATTGGTGAGCGGCTTGCGGCCGACCATGCTTTCGGGGTGATTTGGCATCAAAAAGAAGGACGCCGATATTTTTCTTTACGTTCTAAAGCTGGCGGGATTTCCGTTTCGGAGATTGCCGCACGATATGGCGGCGGCGGTCATACTCATGCCGCAGGATTTTCCGTTGCTCTCACCGATGATTCTTCCCATCTCTTAAACCCTGCCTTGGATATTCCGGCTTCTTCTTCTCCGGTCCATCCTTCTTGAATTCCTGTTCCCACTCTAGGTGAATTGATGATTCCCATTAGGGGATGGCAATCCAACAGAAATCACGCTGGCCGTGACCATTTCGTCTATTGTCATGTGCGTGCTGGTTTTTCTGTATGAAGCTTCTCTTCCCGTTCAATCGAATCAAGCCTTTGCACATATGTGTGGCGCAATCCCGGCGGTTGTGTTTGGGCATGCGCAAATGCCCTCGGATTGCATGAGTTTACCCGCGCATGGGGCGCTGCTTTCGAGAATGTTTTTCGCAACGGTTGGATGCATCTTTTCGGGAATATGGTGGTTCTCTGTATTTTTGGAATAATATTGAGGATGTTCTGGGTCATACCAATTTCATTCTTTTATATGGAATCCATGGTGTTATTGCGGTTATGAGTCACGCTGCGATTGATCCCGAATTTACCAACCCCATGGTTGGTGCCAGTGGGGCCATATCAGGCGTGTTGGTTGCGTATTTATTACTTGATCCCTGTGTATCGTCCTCGTTCTTTTCGATTTGGTTTTCTATTTAGATGATTTATGCGCCAGCGGCTGTTCTGTTTGGAATATTGATCGTCATGTAATTGTTCAATGGGATAATGCGTCTCTGGCACATAGGTTTCGGAGTTGCTTTCTTCTCACGTATTGGGGGCTTAATTGATGTTTCTTTGTGGTTTAGAGGAAAATATCTAATATTTAAAATTAATTAGTTGACACAAGTCCTCGTCTTGAGTATATTCACAGCTCGCCCTGAGTGGCGGATCTTTGAAAACTGAATAACTGTGAAACAAAAACAGTAAATAAAAGTGTTTTGAAATGGCGGCCCTTGTAAATGTTTTTACTTTTGAGAGTTTGATCCTGGCTCAGAACGAACGCTGGCGGCGCGCCTAACACATGCAAGTCGAACGAGAGGC
>JAJDBS010000054.1 GCA_029261235.1 Nitrospirales bacterium | reverse complement strand
TTTCTCTACAATCAGTCATCAAGCCGTGGCCCGAGCGACGGCCTTACTCAATCATCGGCCACGCAAACGCCTTCAGTTTCGTACCCCGGCGGAAGTCCTGGCGAAAATTCCTAGTGTTGCACTTCACCTTTGAATTCACCTTTGTTAGTCGATGGGAGATACTTCTTGCATGTGTTGCGGGTATCAATAGGATTTATATTCTTGATATGATTTCGCCAATCTTCGCCGTATTCAGAGGTTCTTCTCCTCGAACATTCTGATCAATCAACTTAGCTCCTCTTTTTATGATGATGTCCTCGACCAACAATTCCTCCAAAAAACCGCCAACCCATCTAGTCGGATTGCTTGTAGCCCCCTTTCTCGCGACCCTGATGTTTATGTTCCTTCCGGGTACCTTATCCGACCCTGCGCGAACGTTGGCGGCAATTTTGACGTGGGTGGTGGTGATGTGGATTGCGGAGCCTATTCCTTTGCCGGTTACAGCGCTATTGGGCTGTGGCCTGTGTGTGTTTGCAGGTTTGGGAACGATGAAATCGGTGTTTGCGGCCTTTTCCCATCCCATCATTTTTTTGTTTATTGGGAGTTTTTTCATTTCCGAAGCGTTGACGGTTCATGGGTTGGATGGCCGATTTGGCAATTGGCTTTTATCTCGTAAATGGGTTGGCAATCATCCGATTCGGATTATGATGGCGTTGAGTTTGGCCGTGGCGGGTATGTCGATGTGGATTAGCAATACCGCGGCTACAGCGGTCATGCTCCCCGTTGCACTGGGTGTGCTCAATGCTTTGCGACAAAGTGGAATGAATCTAGGGAAATTTGAAACTGGGTTTTTGCTGTGTTTGGCCTATGGGGCCGGCATTGGCGGTGTGGCGACATTGATTGGCACTGCGCCGAACTTAATCGGTGTTGGCCTTCTGGCTGAGCAGGCGAATGTCACCATTTCATTTGATCAATGGATGCTCATGGGTTTGCCTGTCGCTGGGATCATGCTTCTCGTCATGTTTTTTGTGTTGTACTGGTTGTATGCGCCGTCTTCCATAGCTTCAACCACAGATTCTTCATTTGCTATGGAAATGGCTCATCCTTCGCCATGGACACGCGGGGAAATATACACCTTTGGTGTGTTTCTCTTGGCGGTATTTTTGTGGGTGTTGCCAGCCTTATTATCGATTTGGTTTGAACCTGACCATTCTCTCGTCCAATGGGTTAAAGTCCATCTTCCTAAAGAACTTGTTCCTATTTTTGCGTCAGGTCTTTTATTTCTTTTACCTCTTAATCTCCGGGAAGGGACATTCACGCTAACTTGGAAGCAAGCGGCCAATATTCATTGGGGCACCATATTATTATTTGGTGGAGGTATCGCGTTTGGTGAATTGATGGTCAAGACCGAACTCGCCCTTACCATTGGTCGAGGAATGGTTGGGTTGTTTGGGATTGAATCGGTGTGGAGTTTAATGGCTGTGGCGATCTTAACGGCTCTTGTGTTGACCGAATTGGCTTCGAATACTGCTGCCACGAGTATGTTGGTTCCGGTGCTTATTGCGATTTCGCATTCTGCAAATTTTTCCCCAGTACCTCCCGTGCTTGCTGCTTGCATGGCCGCGAGTCTGGCCTTTGTTCTTCCCGTGTCGACACCACCCAATGCCATTGTCTATGGGACAGGTCGTGTGCCAATCCTCCGTATGGTACAAGCCGGCTTAGTTTTGGATGTTATTGGCGGCCTCGTCATTTGGTGTTTGTTGCGCGTCCTCTGCCCACTATTGGGATTTGAGTAATGGGAATGTTGAAAAAAGCCACCAACGGCGATTCCTGAGTCAGTAAAAAGTGAAAAGTAAGGAGGAAGACCATGGTCAGGAACAATCATGTGTGTCATGGGTTTTTCGTTCTCCATTGCTCTGTTGTACGCCTTACTCCTTACGCCTGACCCCTTACGATCTCTAGTGGACCATTCCCGTCAGTTGCTGACAACACAATTTCCTGCAGTATTTACGAGCGATCTTTGAAAAATATTCGACTGCCCCATTTTGCAATCTTACTGGGCAAGACTTTTTTTCATTCCTTTATTGTTATCTGAGGGCTGACAACTGATTAGGAAAATTTTACTTGTTTAAGGAAATCAAGTGGGAAACCCAACTAAGCATTTTTCTCAATTGAAAGAAGTGAGTCATTCCGACATAATCGCCGTTCTTTTTCACGCGACGAAAAATCATGCCACCTCATGTTCCTCAACTCCGCTTTGCTCTTCTCACAAATAATCCTGCTTTGAAGTTGAAGGTCAACCGACCCGACCTTCAGGAGAAGGTCATGGTTGTCGAGAATTGCTTATCATTGGAAGCCGCTATGGAATCTGAGGATTTTGCCGGCGTGATTCTCGATGAGCCGAGTCCAGATATCTTACCGAATCTCTCTGAATTGAATGGGAATTTGAATTTTTCGAAGATATTTGTCTATGCCGGCCCCCTGCCTGCATGGCACACGCTGAATCAAATACCTCAGGTTATGGGCACGGAAGGGCATGAAGAGCCAATTGTCGATCCGAAGGATGTGAGTTTACCAAGTTATGTGGAAGAGAAAATTGGGGATTTTGTCCGTGCCATGAATGTGGGCTCGGGTAAAAATTTGTATCCTACTTTAATGCGAGCGGTTGAGCGGCCTTTAATTGAACTGGCCTTGCGGGAAACCCATGGTAATCAGATTAAAGCTGCGCGCCTTTTAGGGCTCAATCGCAATACGTTGCGGAAAAAAATTACGGAGTTCGATATTTCGGTGAGTCAAGCCAAACAAACTGCACCGGGAAGACGTAAGCGATCGGTTCCCGATGCTGTCACTTGAGTTTCATTTTCCCTTTATCTATCAGCCATTTCTTGACATGGCTTCCTTGGCAGACTAGCATAACTCGAGTACACTATAGGCGCGTAGCTCAGGGGGAGAGCGCTACCTTGACACGGTAGAGGTCGGCGGTTCGATACCGCCC
>JAJDBS010000053.1 GCA_029261235.1 Nitrospirales bacterium | reverse complement strand
AATTGTTGCCGCCTTTGCTCGGTTACGACGAGGAGATGAATCAATCCAACCCCGGGATGATCTCTCCTTCGCAGAAAATTTCCTCTACATGCTCACAGACCAAATTCCAAATCCCATTTGGGCCAAAATATTTGATGTCTGTTTAATCTTACATGCCGAGCACACCATGAACGCATCGACATTCAGCGGCATGGTAACTGCCTCAACCCTCGCCGATCCTTACACCGTGATCTCATCGGCCATTGGTACCTTGAAAGGCTCACTCCATGGTGGCGCAAATGAAGCTGTGATTCATATGTTAGAAGAGATCAAGTCAGAGGATCGTCTTCCCATGTATCTCGATAACAAATTATCGAGTAAAGAAAGAATTATGGGGTTTGGCCATCGGATCTATAAAGTGAAAGATCCCCGTGCCATTATCATGCAGGCTTTTGCTCAACAACTCGATAGTTCTTGTGATACTCAATCCCTCTACACCTTGGCCAGAGCCGTAGAGAAATTCATGGAAGCCCGCATGGGGCCAAAAGGCATTCGACCTAATGTCGATTTTTATTCAGGTATCATTTACCACCGCATGGGCATCGAAACAGATCTTTTTACGCCGATGTTTGCCATGGCCAGGGTAGCAGGTTGGCTAGCCCATTGTTTTGAGCAGTATCAAGACAATCATCTTTTTCGCCCTGACCAGATATATGATGGTCCCCATCATCTCCCCTATCAACCGATAGAGGACAGAAATGAAGTGAGGAGTAAAAAGTGAGAAGTTGGGAGTCTTGAATCTTTTAATGATTGGGTTAAATGCATATTCAGTGTTGCCGGGGTTCGGCCCGGCAATACCAAAAAAGAAAATTACGCGATGAATGGGGTTGTGAATACCAAGGAAGGAAGGAAGGAAGGAAGGAAGGAAGGAAGGAAGGAAGGAAGGAAGGAAGCAAGGAACGAAGGAATACAGAAGTGATACCAATCAGGGAAGAGTGGCTTCCGTTTCCGGCCCCTTCCCATCCATACTCAACGCAATCGCATAGATACCGAATTGGGGTACCCAATGTGCGTGATTGCGATAGTCGTCGCACCAGTATTCAGGAAGATTCATATGAGCTACAATATGATCGACATATCGCTTTCGATAGGTTTCATTGCCCGTGCAAGCAAAGAGCGTCCAGTATCCCCACGCACGGCTAAAGTTCAGTCCTGCCGAATGTGCTGTGGACATCTGAATCAGTGGCTCAAGACTACATCCCTCTCGATAAAATGAGGCAAGCCAAGTTTGTGCTTCCTCAGATGGAAGAATAGAAAGGATGACTCTAGTCCGTTGAAGAGAAGCCGCAAAAAACTCATCCGTCACATGGTCATATGAGGGGGGCAACCTCTGATCAAGTAAAACCACCCACATCCGCGTAAACTCGAGAAGTTCATCAAGTACGCTTTGGTTAGATGTCCATTGGCTCCAATTCCACAGATTCAGTAACGCCCATGAGAAATTGCCGTATTCTCTCTGCTGGCAATGACGAATTACTTCTCCAGCTGGAAGAGAAAACATCCAATGCTCCAAGCGTGTTGCTATTTCTGTTGCCAAAGGTCGTAAATCTTTTTTCCCCGACCCCTGTTCTCGTTCTCTAGCCAACTGCAAAAACCAAGAATATCCATAGGGCATTTCATGATCAAGCTTCCCTTGTCTAAGGGACGTGAGTTCCGCATTGAGATACTCAGTGGCAAGAGCGGCATCGACGCTTTCAATCCAGCGGCGTTGCCCAGTCAGTCGTGCTGCCGCCAAGAGCGCATAAGCACCATGAACACTGGAATGCCAATCGATGCAACCACAAAATGCCGGATGGTCAGTGTCCCGCCGCATAAAACCTTGCTCCACTGTCTCAGCAAGAAGGGTCAACCACTCAATGCGCGAATCACAGAACTGGGGCCATCCCATTGACGGGTGGGAAGTTTGGTTACTCAACATAGAGGTATGTATGGGCTTCGATATTCATGATATAACAGCATACCAAAGCACATGAAACCATGCTTTCTTGGAGATAGCAAAAGACAACGCACAATTCTCTAAAGGCTTGCTCTTCGTCATGTCGACTACATTTCTGATACACTTCATGCTGCAATGTCTCTCAGGGAATAGCGTGAACATCGTTTATTATTGAGAAGGAACTGACTCCATGAATTTTGATCCAGCCATCGCAGCACATCAAGCCCTCCAACAAGCTGAAGAACAGGGAGAACTGGGAGATTTTGAAGACGACATTCTAGAATCCGAGGAGATCTTCTCGACGATACAAGGTCCAAAAGCCACAGCAGCATTCGACGTACTTCAAGGATTTGGCGAGAAACTTCCTCAATCTCGATGGTATCAAGAGTATTTGATCTATATCACCTGGCAACAAGTCACGGAAGGGCCGCTGGCTCAATATTTTCAACATGGATTGGATGCGTCCAACCGTTTTCTCGAACAGTTTGCCAAAGAGATTGAAGGCACACCTACACTGCAGCACATTCTCGCTATTCGAGAATCTTTTCAGGGAGGCTTAGGCATCGAGACCGAAGAAGTCATCCCTGAGTATGAAGAAGACGCCTTTGCAGGCGGCGACTAACAAGTCGTAATTTCCTTATCCTCCTCACTCATTGGAGAATCGCAATGAACAACGACTCAGTCTCCCCAGGAAACATTATGCAACTGGGCATGGCCTTTTGGGGCTCGAAGACCCTACTCAGTGCTGTGGAATTGGCCGTGTTTACTGAACTCGCACAAGAACCAATGGATGCCTCCACTCTACAAGCACGCTTAGGGTTACATGCACGCAGCGCACGTGATTTCTTTGATGCTCTTGTGGCATTGGGGATGCTCGAACATAAGAATGGGCTGTATACGAATACGGCTGATACCAACATGTTTTTAGACAAAGCAAAACCCTCGTACATCGGTGGATTTTTAGAAATGGCGAATGACCGGCTGTATCGATATTGGGGATCCTTGACGGAGGGCCTCAAAACCGGTCTCCCTCAGAATGAAGCCAAGGAAGGAGGAGATTTTTTCGGGACGCTCTACGCCGATCCCGTGAAACTCAAAAGCTTTCTCCAGGCCATGACAGGCGTCAGCATGGGAGCCAGCATGGCGATTGCCCAACAATTCCCTTGGAAGCAATACCACACGTTTGTCGACATCGGCTCAGCACAAGGAGGCCTGATCGCTCAGGTAGCCTCAGCTCATCCTCATATTACAGGAGGAGGATTTGATCTCCCACCCACAGGCCCGATTTTTGAAGAATACGTTCAGTCGTTTGAACTCAGCGATCGCTTGCAATTTATCCCAGGAAATTTCTTCAACGATCCGCTCCCCAAAGCTGATGTCTTATCAATGGGGCATATCCTTCACGACTGGAATCTGGAACAGAAAAAACTTCTCATTGCCAAAGCATATGATGCCCTACCCCAAGAAGGCGCATTCATTATTTTCGAATCCTTGATTGATGATCAACGACGGGAGAATGCGTTTGGCTTACTGATGAGCCTCAACATGTTGCTCGAAACACCGGGAGGATTTGATTATACCGGCGCTGACTGTACCGCATGGTTAAAGGAAGCTGGATTTCGTGACATCCGAGTAGAGCATCTTATTGGGCCTGATTCCATGGTCATTGGCATCAAATAACATTCAATGACCAAAGAATCCACACACAAGACGAAACGTGCGGTCCGTCGCCAATGGCCTGTGCCCATGACGGTCAAGCCCAGTCACATTGAAGGCCGGGGACTGTTCACAAAAGTTCCCTTACGAAAAAGACAAAAAATAGGTGAATTCGTTGGAGAACGCATTACTCAACGCGAAGGCCGGAGACGAGCTGAGAGACAACAATGGATTGCGATCGTAGAAATTAACCACATACTCGCCATTGATGCGGCAAAAGAAACATCAGGATTTCGATTCATCAACCACTCCTGTTCTCCCAATACCTTTATGAGGATTATTGGCGAACATGCCGAGTTCTATGCCCTCCATCCCATCGAAGCTGGAACCGAACTGACGGTCGACTGTTACCCTTCGCACCACAATGGCACACTACCCTGCAAATGCCTCAGTGCAGAATGCCGCGGGAATCTCTAATTTCTTGCACCATACTTTTAATTATTCCTGAGGCTTATCTCAACACATCCTCGTTTTTTACCTACTCCTCCCAAACACTGTTCGAGAATATCTTCAATAGGTATCGGAACGTCGCCTTCTCCATCTCTTCGCCACAAGTGGATTCCCCACGTCTGCTATAATAATCAATACTTCAATTTACTCTATTCACAATTTTCGAATCAAAGGAGAAGAGAATGAGCAATCCCATGAACGATCAGATCATCAAAGACAGTCCAATCTTATCGTTATCTCGACTATGCATAGCTAGCCTCATAGGCAGTGCCTTGATTCTCGGGACAGGAAGCGCCTGGGCCGGTGGCGGCGGACATGGCCACAAACATGATCCGCAATCAAAGATGGAACGGATGACCAAAAAACTTGCCCTCACGCAAGAACAACAAAACAATATTCTCCCAATCCTTCAAAGCAAGCATGAAAAAATGGAAGCCCTCCATAATCAAATGAAAGAGGTACGCGAGAACGCCATGTCCCAGGTCGAAGCTCAGCTCACCCCTGAACAACTAGAGAAATTCAAAAAAGCTAAGGAAGAGCGGAAAATGAAACGGAAGGAGTACAAAGAAAAACATGGAAAAAGTAAAGGCCATAAGAAAAACAAGCATAGCAAAGATGACCACCACGATTAAGCCTGCATGACCAAGAAGAGGTCGGGAATCCTCGCAATGAGGTCCGGCCTCCTTTTGAAACATCTATGGGACCGAGAGAATAGATGGTACGATTTCAGGAAATTCCTAGTGCACCTCGAATCAGAGAGAGACGCTCTTCCAGCAGACCAGCAGTTAGCTGAACAGGTTCATGGGATACGCACCACGCTGGCTTCAAAGGATCGGGATCGGATTTCAAGCGTGGAATGATATGCCAATGCATATGCGAAACTTGATTACCCAAGAGCTCTGAATTAATCTTTCTGACTTCAAAAATTTTCGTTAACGCTTCCCCTACCCGACTGATTTCCTCAATCAGCTTGCCACGGGCTTCTTGAGTCAATTCGAACAGTTCCGTTTGATGGTCTTTGAGAATCAGGACCGTCCAACCTGAAAAGAACTGGTCATCGAATAAATATGCGTGAGTCAGACCAAGATCACCGATATAATAGTTCGAAGGAGGCCAGGACCTCTCACAAATTTTACATGAAAGCTCTTCTCTCACCTCATCACCACAAGAACATGATATTCAACATTTCTTTTCATTTCTGGCGTAGGTAAGATGCCAAGTCATTCATCCACAACCACACAGAATCAGTCATCACTTGGCTGACTTATACTCCTGGAACATCTACCAATGAACAACATCGTCGAACTTCGAGCCAGCTATCGGTATGTCAAAGATCATGAATGGGTGATTCAAGGCATTACTGGCTTTCTCTCAGCATATTTTATGGATCGCCCGGGATTTCAAGTTCAAAAACATTTCAATGAATTAGAAACCGGGATGCATGTCTGGGTATGCGACATGCCTCCCAACATGAAATTCCGCATACTGCTGCGGCGGCTGAAAGAAGATATCCCTCCCTGCCAATATAAACAACTGGAAACAGATGAAAACACGTGCGAGCAATACCTTATTGATTGCCCTGACACAGAACCCACATAAAAACCAGCACGATGTCTTTTAGCACACATACTTGAATACAACATCAACAAAATTACAGTACAGAAAAATGGGAATCGGTAAATCGAGAAAGATTCCAAAGGTATAATGGCGGAACCGAATATCCGCCAAAGCCAGCGCCTAGGTCAACGCCGGAAGCGCCTGAAACATCAAGCGCAACAGCATGACCAAAATAACCGAACATTCATCAAGATGGGCAAAAATTTTATCGGCCCAACGATGATTTAAACTACGGAGCGCCGTACCGCCGATCTGACGGATAATATAGTAACTCACTGTAGAGGAACACAAACCAGCGATAAACGTGGCCACCCCGCCCCATTCCTTCCCTAACGCATAGACGGCCCCCACGAGAAACACCCATCCGGACACATACAAGAGATTACCAAGACTATATGCCAAACAAAAAAGTACAAGACCGACCAACGTATGTTCTGCAAATAAGGCACGAATTGTTTCAGGAGAGAGTTGGCTTCGTAGACCCATGATTTCGACGAGAATAAACACCCCGACAAAAAAGCCCACAATAAGCAGCAGCTTTTTCTTCGGATCAGAGGTAAGGGCAATTGGCATGTGAAAATTCTACATGAATGGTCTCGAATGTAGATTCATCTGGGAGCAAAGGCAGGGAGATAGCAGCAGTACTCTCCACTTGATTGTAAAAGAGTATACTATGAACATAAGACTAAACATACGATTCCGATTTTAACAGAAAGGACACATATGCCAATTTCATCTGATCACATCACTCGACGGCGAGTCTTAACTAGAAGCGCAGGTATTGTTGGATTCATCATGGGTGGTCTTTTGACCCACACCAGCTTTGCAGCACTCCTTCCCAAACCAACGCCTCGTCAAAGCTTGGGACCCTTTTTTCCAGATGACGGAGATGAAGTGGATGCTATCCGAGAAAATTCGAATCCGGATCTCCCAATCAGTCAGGCCAATGATCAAGATCTGACATTTGTGAAAGGCCGCAAGGGAAAAGCAAAAGGTCAGGTTGTGTATCTTCGTGGTCAGGTCCTCGATGCCAAAACAGGCCAACCCATACCCAATGCCGTACTCATCATGTGGAGCGCATCAGCAACTGGGCGATACAATCATAAAGGGGACGAGGGAACGCACAATTTTCCACATCCAAAAACCGGAAAAATTATTCACCGCACACATGATGAGCATTTTCAATATTGGGGAAAGGCCATCACGAATCTGCAAGGAGAATATTGGTTTAAAACCATCGTGCCGGGATTTTATCCCATCGATCTGAAAGCTGGACTCTATCGTCCTTCACACCTGCACTTCAAGATTCTTCGTCCAAACACTCAGACCTTTGTGACGCAACTCTATTTCAGAGGAGACCACATCCCCAATAACGAACTGAATCAGGAATTACTCCCAAACGATGTGGTGATCTTGGATGCGGGACTCCTTCCTGAAGAACAGGAGAGAGTAATTGTCGACTATGCGCCCGATGCATCAGGAAAAATAACAAATGGCTTAATCGGCAATTACCATTTTGCTATACCCTCATAGTCTATTTTCAGAAAAACAGAAAAAACGCAAGAAAAAGAATGAAAGATCTATGGGTCCTTTAAAACATTACTCTTGACCGGTACACCAAGGGCTTTGAGCTCCAGCCCCTCAATTTCTTGGAGTGTTTTGCCGGCGATGCCTTGGAGGTCGCCATACATGCCAACAGTGGCTTGCATCACTCGACCGATTTGTTCCTCTCTCTTTGCCCACTGTTTCGTGATGACTTTGCGTTCTTTATCTAAATCTTCCTGCATGGTACTAAACGCTTCCACAATGGCCTGCACTCGTTGACGAAACCGTGGCCCCACCAAATAATCATAGACCATTTCCATCTTCGTTTGTTGGCCTTCAGTCGCCTGTCTGGCAGCCGCCACCTCTATCAAACTCTGGCGCAAGGCCATCGCCACAGGAAGCGCAGACTTCGGATGGGTCACCCAGACGCCGTCCACGAGATCAAACGTATCGATCTCTTTAGGTAACGTCTGACTCACAATCACTGCCAATTCCGCTTTCGCTTGCCGTTGATCTTCTCGCAACTTCACTAACCAGCCATCACTCCAGCTTTTGGTGCGCTTGGATTCCCAAAGGATACTTCCACAGGCTTGGCCCAACGGACTCGTCACACGATGGAGAACATCTCCTCCATATTCCCCCTTCGGTACAGGCTGGATTTGATCAAACGGGAATTTCGCAATGAGAAGTGCTTCAAGCTCCAGTTCCTGCACCTCACCTTGCAGTTGCTGGGAGCCCTGCTCGGCTTTGCGCTTTAATTCTTCGACTTGTTTATGCATAGCCGAAATAGTCTGTTCAGCTTCCATGAGCTTCAGCTTCGATGCGTCATCGGCTTCCTTCTTCGCCTGCGCCCGCGTCACAGTGAGCCCGGCCTGTACCCGTTTTTCTACTGTGAGATCTAACTCACGCTTCGCATCATCTAATTCCCGTTGCTTACGGAGCAAATCGGCTTGAACTTTTTGCGCTTCAGCTAATTTCTTATCCCGTTGCTTGAGAATATCCTGTAACTCGATAAGGTCCTTTGATTTTTGCTCAAGATCGTTGGCCGACGCGAGCTTAGCTTTCTTCGATTCTTCAACAGCAATTCGAGTGGTTTCCACCTTAAGTTTGTCAGCAACTTGTTCATCAAGAGTCTCTTTAGACTTCATTAAGGCCGCTTCACGTTCCTGCATTCCGACTTCCCGCTTGACTGCTTCTGCTTCTTTTTGTGCAATACGCTGTTCATAATCGCGTTTGGTCGTCTCGATAAGCGGAGCCGCCAACGACTCGGTCAATTTGATCTCGGTTTTACAGCTTGGGCAAATGAGAGTTGGTTCAGTCATTGGATTCCTAACACCTAGCGCGACACAACTTTATCTAACCGGGCTTCAAGCTGACGGAAAAGCTCCAACGCAAATTGATTGCGCTGAGCTCCGGAACATTCTCCGTAGGCCTTGGGGGACGCGAAGCGTGGACGATCGAGCCGAAAAATTTGCGTGCGCTGTACCCCTTTTAGATCATGACGATCTAAATCAATCGGCTGCAGCAACACAGGAATCACAGACTTGCCTCTGCTTTTAAGCAAGTTAGGCAATTCGTGATCTTGAATGTATTGAGATCCCAGGAAAGCGGGACTGACCAGAACGAATCCTACATCACACTGTGCTAAAGCACCCTGAATCTCGTCATGCCATTTTTCGCCCACCAGAATATCCGCATCACGCCAAAAGACATACTGATACTGCTTCGATGGGGAGGCTTGCTCTTTAAACTTTTGCAAAAATCGTGTTGCCAAATCACGATTGGCACGGGCATAGGAGACAAATACCTTTATCTGTATTTTCATATCTGAATGTTCGTGGACGTCCTTGATTGGTGAATCTATCCTAGCCAACCCCTCTCTAAATGTACAGAAGGATTAATGAGGCAGAATCCACGTTCGTACCCCTTTACCCATAGGAGGGAAAGCTCTCGTCTTATTCTTTATTGCACCTCAAAAATCAGGAGGCCCATCACCAATTGGTCGTCCGAAGAGCGGCTGCATTGGCCCCTTGAACAAACAAGAGTTACGTCGATTGAAACACGGGAGATATCATGTAAATATTCACACCGACCAATTCCCTGATAGGGAAATTCAAGGACAAGTTTTAATAACTTCAGATCAGTCTAAATAAAAAGTAGAAAAGGGGAAGAGCCTGCAAATAGGATTGATTACCGGACTTCTTATAGTCACAGTATTGAGCAGCACGGCACATATAATGAAAGACTCCAATGCCGCACCAGAAGCGGGCCACGGGGAATCGCAAGTTCAATGGGGTCCTCGTCAACATTCCTCAAACTCGATGACAGTGCTTTGAACCGAACGCAGGTTCGTGGTAGGTGTCAAGAATATTCCGCACTCCTTCATCATATCCAGCAATTGCGAGTGTGCGTTTTGTGCATGATCTACCACCGCAGGTAGAGAAAAAGAATGTCCTGGATCTTGTCACAGCCTTTGAAGTGTCTGTGAATTGCAGGTAGAGTGTTCACGCCTGATAGTATGGCATGTGAAAAACTCTGTGCACCGATTCCGCTTACAGCATTCCCGGCTACGGTTATATCACAACGAGTATGTATTAATGGAGACGATTTGGAGGAGATGTCGCGCATGAGTTTGACCGTCAAAGTCGTCACTGGCATGGCATTTGGCATTGTTGTTGGCTTATTTTTCAATCTGGCAGGGCTCAATGCCCCGGAATCGTTCATCAATGAATACGTGGTGAACGGTTTATTTCACGTCGTTGGGGAAATGTTCGTCAACGCATTAAAGATGCTGGTTGTGCCACTCGTATTTTTTTCATTGATCTGTGGTGTGTGCGGGATCGGGAATATTAAGATGCTGGGCCGTGTCGGGTCTAAAGCCTTCGGCTGGTACATGCTCACCACTGCGATTGCGATCTCCGTCGCAATATCGATCGCGGCTTTCAGCGAAATAGGCAAAGGGATGGAACAGACGAACAACTCCGTCTTCAGTGGCAAAGATTCGCCACCATTATCCCAGGTATTCATCGATATCATTCCCGGGAATCCCATCAACGCAATGGCGAATGGGGACATGCTGCCAATTATCTTCTTTTCGATATTGGTCGGGATCAGCATATTGCTGGTCGGACATAAAGCAAAGAGCTTTATCGAAGGTGCCGAGGTCGCGAATGACATCATGATGAAAATGGTGACGATCGTCATGGCGGCGGCACCGTATGCCGTCTTTGCACTCATCGCGAAAGCCGTTGCAAACCTAGGACTGGATCTCCTTGCCTCATTAGCGGGCTATGTGATTGTTCTCGTCAGCACGCTCCTAATCCATTTATTTATCACACTCATGATCGTGTTGAAAGTGTTTTCCGGCCTCAGCCCCACAGTGTTTATCAGAAAGATAAGAAATGCACAGATTTTCGCATTCGGTACGGCAAGTTCCAATGCGACTATTCCGGTGACGATGCGTGCCGTAACGGAACGCATGGGTGTGAACAATTCAGTCGCCTCATTCACGGTGCCGTTTGGTGCAACAATCAACATGGATGGAACGGCAATCATGCAAGGCGTCGCGACCGTATTCATCGCAAACGTCTACGCTGTTGATCTTGGTATGGAGGGTTATTTAACGGTCATCCTGATGTCCGTACTCGCCTCGATTGGGACCGCCGGGGTGCCGGGCGTGGGATTAATCATACTTTCGATGGTGTTTGCTCAAGTCAATCTCCCGGTTGAAGGTATCGGCTTAGTGCTCGGGGTCGATCGCTTAATGGACATGATTCGTACAGCCGTGAATGTCTCCGGTGATGCCGCAGTATCGTGCATCGTGGCAAAATCTGAAGGAAAACTCGACCTTGCCCAATTCAACGATCCGACAGCCGGCGCTCTCGAAACGGAAGAATCAAGTTTCAAAATCCCATAGGACGCAAAATCTTTGATGGGCTAAGAATAACGGTGTCAGTGGTGACCATGATCGTCCAATTCATAAAGGAGGACTTGAGCCTCAATGTTGGAATCACATCGTCAATACACCAGTTAATGATGTCGTCGTTTCAAAGAATACTTCATCAGGTGTGCGATAGCTGAGTCTCTTTCTTGGGCCATGATTGAAGATAGCCATGACTGTTGCCACTTGTTCATTGCACACTCCACGAAGAACCTAGTCTTTCGAAATACGGGTCAGGTGACTTACTTCGTGACCGAGAATGTCATCCACACTCTCGCCTTCGAGAATCCTCATATTTTCACCTCATCTGCAAATCTTGGAGGTAACAACACTCACGGCTCCACTGTTCCTGATGTAGAATTGTCAGGAAAAATCTATTTTATCAAGCAAGCAGCTTGACCTCTCAACCTAAGGTATACGGATACGGTGGTGCACTTCGTTTTAGAATACGGGGCCCTATGCTATTGGCTCCCTTGATGTACGTCTTCCTTTATTCACAAGATTCCGTAAGGTGTGCGCGTTAAAACGAAGGGCTCAAACTGATTGAAACGCGATGGAGCATAAGGTTCCATTCTACTAAAATCTGCGATTGATGATTCAACGTTTCGCCATCGGCCTCCACGCTTAGTCATAACGACCTATAGTCAACAAAGCTAAATATGTGGTCCATTTATAAGGGGAATTGATGTTCTCGACAGATGAGTTGGACTTCTCGCTCATTCAACGATTCCTTCGTTAATCCGCAGACAAATCCCTGCTTATGCCATTCATTCAAGCGGCACGTATGGCAGGCGGCAAACGTCTTCCGGTCATGAAGATGCTGCATCTCACGCAGTAGCGAGCCCAGAATCCCCTCCAGTTTATTGCCCTGATCAGCACTCATCCTGGTCAGTGCCAATTCGAGGCTTTTAGCTGGTAAGGCCCTCGCAATCAGCTTTCTTCCCTTCGCGGTTACAGCTAGGTGTATGATTCGTCTATCCTCTGTGTCCTGTTGCTTCCTCAATAACCCTTTCTGCTCTAAAACCTTCAGTGATTGTGAAACCGTACCTTTGGTTAACCCCAGAAATTTGGTCACAGCTTGTGGGGTGTCTGAATAGCGATTGCATCGCATCAGGTAGCTGAGTGCCTCTATCTGTACAGGCTGCAATCCATACTTCACCCCAAAAGTTCGCACCTCCATCCGCAGGAGGTTATTCAGTCTCTCAAAAATGCCCTGTTCATCGTGCGCGTCCACAAGATATTTATATCGTCTCGAAACGAAAATGACAAACAAGTACACCTACGATGGCTACAGTAGTTTCGACACAATACTTGATTGACAGGCCAGACTAACTGTGCAATACTCTTTTGTATCGACTCAATACTTTTACCTTTCACTTCCAAGGAGGAAACCATGAAAAAAGCGATTTTTTACCATGCAGGATGTCCAGTGTGTGTCGAGGCTGAAGGGATGGTTGCGCAGGCCGTTGATCGCAAGCAATACGAGTTGGAAATTGTCCACTTTTCCGAACACCCGAATCGAGTCGCTGAAGCCGAAGCGGTCGGGGTGAAGTCAGTCCCCGCGTTAGTGCTCGATGAGCAGGTCTTTCACATTAATTTTGGGGCTTCGATGGCGGATGTAAAAGGGACTGCGTAAGCCTCCTCCATTTCACCACGTCCCTCTTCCCCCTCTCGAGACGCTACTTATGGATCATCAAATGGTCAGGTCAGTCGGAAATTCTGAGAGGGGGAAAGGTCGTACTTGGGCTTGGTCGTGCGCAATACATGAAGGAGGAAGCTATGCAGAAACGTACGAGTCTCATAACCGCCACGAAGATTCTGGGAGTGACGGCCCTGTTGTTTTTGTCAGGCTGTACAGGACATTATCAGGGAACCCACTATGGGGACGAGCACATATTCAAACAAGACACCATGTTCTCTGTTCAGGATTCAATGCCTGGGCATAGTACCAATCAAATGGCTCTCCTGCGCCCTCTTGAGAAGAACATCCTGTATACAGGAACCCTCCCCTATACGGCCAGCAAACCAGTCGAAATGGTGGCCTTAGATGAGTATGTACCAGTCCAAGAGCCGGATTCTGCCCATGAGGTACGGCTCATTGGAGCAATCGGGGGAAAGAGATATGCCATTTTGGTGAGACAATTTCCGAATGCGGTGCCCATTACGTATTCCGCCACGATTCCATTCTCCGGCAGCGCGTTGGCCTTACAGGCCTGAAATGGTGAACCGTGTACCGTCACCTTTTCTTTGAATGCCACATGGCATCAATCATTGTCGTAAAGGCCCTGGGGGAAAATCCCAAGGTATTTTTTAATCACATGAACACCAAAAGGAAAAAAACATGCATCTATTGATGAAATCTATTCAAGCTTCTATCATCACTGTCGCGTGCTTCGCCTCTATAGCCTGTGTCACTGCTGAACCCCTCGATGGAAAGGCAACCAACTCATTGTACAACCGATTAGGCGGGAAGCCCGCTATCGTGAAAGTGATTGATGAGTTCGTCGGTAATGTGGCAAAAGATGAGCGTGTCAATGGCCGCTTTGCCACCACGGATATCCCGCGCTTTAAAGGGCACATGGTTAATCAAGTGTGTGCCGCAACAGGAGGGCCATGTACCTATACGGGGCGGGATATGGTGACGACGCATAAGGGTATGCGCATTACCAATGCGGAATTTTCCGCCATCGTAGAAGATCTCGTAACAGCACTGAATGCCTTGAACGTCCCAAGCACCGAACAGAAGGAGTTGCTTGGCCTTCTCGGTCCGATGAAATCGGATATCGTCGAAATTCAGTAGGCCGTTGTCGCGCGATCAAGACCGAAGGGGCATCTTGCGGGCGAAAATATCCCGCAGATGCTTCTTCCAGTCAAACAGCAATCTGAGCAATCAGTGAGTCGTTGTCTATGGTTACTCACCAGGAGGTACTCAAGTGAATCTTACTTCTCCAGCCAAAGCAGGGGCCGTCGTGTCGATGTGGCGATACCCGGTGAAATCGATGATCGGGGAAGAATTGGCCCTTGCTCATGTCGACAATTATGGAATTTCTGGTGATCGATCGTTCGCTATTGTCGACATCACCGATGGAAAGACGGCCACGGCCAAAAATCCACGTACATGGCCCACACTGTTTACCTTTAAAGCGACCTGCATTCAAACTTTGGACAGTGGTGAAAAGATCCCTCCGGTCAAAATTACCCTGCCAAATGGCGTCACCGTGACCAGTGAGCAATCTAATCTGGACCAAACGCTGTCGCAGGCACTTAACCGTGAGGTCCGCTTGGCTGCAGTGAATCAAGGCAAAGTAAAAGGGGTGCAGTCGTCTCTTCCTACGTCCTGGACCGGGCAATCAGACGAGTACTGGCCGGATATCGACGGTCGTGATCATCGAGACACAACGACTGAATTTACCCTTCCGACAGGAACCTTTTTTGATGCGGCCTCGATTCACCTGTTGACGACGTCCACACTCAGCCAACTTCAGGAGCACTACCCATCCGGAAACTTCGCCATTCAACGCTTTCGCCCCAACATCGTAGTCGAGCCTTTGGAAGCACCGAAAGGCTTTGTAGAGAATTCCTGGATCGGGCGCACCGTCGCCATCGGAGATGAGCTTCGCCTGGCAATTACAGAGCCTTGCGGTCGCTGCGTCATGACGACGTTACCCCAGGGCGATCTCCCGAAGGACCCTGGAATATTGCGTGCTGCGCTTCAACACAATGACGGAAAGATTGGCGTGTATGCCACGGTCATTCGAGGTGGCAAAATTCGCCATGGGGATCGTGTTCACGTTGAGCCATAATGTCTACAATGATCTGGAATTACATGTTCAATCGGGATTGAACATGCTTGGATTCATACGATACATGTAATTCCTACAGAAGCTCATCTCGAGTACGGTGCTGACGTACGAATCAAGTCTATTATTAGGAGTGACAACAAAACAATACGAGTCAAATCTCTTGATATGAGTTTGACTGGTAAGGCTTCCTGACGTCTGTCTCTAGAATCTTCGAGAATTCTATATGAGTAAAAAAACAGACTTGCCTTTACTTTTTGTAATGATCTCATTCATCAAAGGCCAAGGGAATTTATTCAAAGATTCGAGATATAATTTTCCATCCCTTCAGTGAAATAGCTTCTGTTTTTGAGTTTAAACACGCCTTCTTCAATCCTTGCACCACTGATACGATCCAGCCGAAAACACCGCACATCACAGCGCAGATGGTCCCATGCCAGCACATACCACACTGGCCAGTGTAGAAATAAATAATGCGCTTCTATCACCCGTTTTGATTTTTTTCCCGCAACATCTTTGTAAAGAATATGGAGCGGTTTCAGTTCAAAAAAAGCTTGATAGAGAGAGTCTGCCGATTCTTTCACCGTGACCTGGACATTGCTCACAATGTGAGCCGATGCCAGCTCTCCAATCACAATGCGCTTTCGCATGGACTGAATGGTATCTCTTTGCTCTTCCGGAAAAGAGAGCGAAATTTTATGTCGTATGGCCTTAAGGTTTCCCAGAAATATGGGCGAACCGATTTTTTCCATGACCGCCAGAGAAAGCAACAAATCAATCACTTCACCGTAGTTCAGTTGCAGCCGACCAAGGCCCCAATGCCGATGCAATCGGACTCCGCCGCCGCGTCCTTGATCGGTCTCGAGGGGATAGCCTTTTCTTCTTAAGATATCCAGATCTCGCATAAGCGTCCGAGCACTAACATCAAGTTCCCCCGCAAGCGCTGCAGCGGTGTGGCAATCCCCTGATTTGAGCAACCCTACCAGCACATCCAGGCGCTCCAGCCTTAAAAAGGTTTTTGCACGGCCCATACAACAAATATGTCATATCTTGTCATATTTATCAAATAAGATCGGTCTCAGGTCATCGAATGAATCACAGAATTCGGCTATCAATAATGAGTGATGATGAATACACACTTCGTCAAATTCTCTATAGAGTATGGCCGAATATCGCTAGGCATCAATGACCTGGTTGATAGAAACATTTTCGGTGTACAAGGTGGATATGCAAGCAACAAGATATTCGGCTCCTGTGCGGAGTTAGTTTTCTCTGAACCGACCTTGAGCAGATAGAGAGGACATTTCCAGGAGAACGGAAAGCCTTTGAAATAGTTCCCGAATAGCCATATTAAAAAAATGATGTTGTTTTAACGAAAAGCATGACACGAGACCACAAAAAAATACTGCGTCTTATTGAAGCAACAATGACATTTTCAATCCAACCAAAAGGAGAAGACAAATTATGAGCACACCAGAAGGATTCTCAACTCTGACCTCTGTAATCATTTCTAAAGATGCGCAGTCCATGATTGACAGCTACGAAAAAGCATTAGGCGCAGAGGTTAAAGCCGTTATGCGTTGCCCTGACACTAATAAAATTGGCCATGCCTGTTTGAAAATTGGTGATTCCACGTTGTTCATTGCTGATGAAACACCGGAAATGAATATCACGGCAACGGGAACACAGGCGTTTTATCTCTATGTCGAAAATGCAGATGAGGCATTGACCAAGGCCAAAAAGGCTGGCTGGACGGCAACGAATGGCCCCGAAGATATGTTTTGGGGCGATCGGGTTGGTGCTATCCAAGATCTCCATGGTCATACATGGAAACTGGCACAAAAAGTCCGTGATGTCTCGCCAGAAGAAATAGAAGAGGCGATGAAGAAAATGGGCGAAGATTGACCTATTCTCGTGCTATCGCTGTGCCCGCTCTTTGAACAAAAAGGAGACGCAATTCGACTGCGAATTGTACACATCCATAACGTTGCGCCCAAACGATTAAAGATTTACTTTTTCAATCGCTTGGGCGCGCAGATTACGAATTGAGATGTTCTAAAGAAAAGAGATGATTGATGCCTGCCAATGGAGCATGGCAGGCTCGGCATGTATTGAGATCCTTGCCCGCAACTGTGCCATCAGGTTTATACACGGCAAAATCCCAGTTTCCGTTTTTAAGCTCTGCTGGCAGATTGTCTCCAAATCCCTTTTTCCGCTGCATACCGGCGATACGCGCAACCCTATCTCATTAACCTTTGGAGGCTTTTCGATCTTCATGATGTTGTCCCGTGAGCGGCGGTCGGGCCCTCGTCCGCCATCACGAATTAGCCTCCACTTGAATAAACCATCCAACAGATCATTGCAGTCTTTCCAGATGACACGGCACCAAAGTATGTCTGACCTGATCGCGACAAGATTGACAGGAGTGAATTTCGCTATAGTGTTCCCCAGATGATAACCAAGCGCATAAGCCTCTCTCCATACGGATCGTGGAAGAATCCCCATAATGTAGAGCTCATCATGGGAGGGGCGCGTTGAGAATACCCAGGTTCATGATAAACTTGAACGAGTGTCTCCTTCATCGGCTCACACGAAGTCTCTTGATCTATGGCAAAAGCGAAGTGCCCAATCGTCGCTCAATAAGACAAGCGTCAGTCAGCCAAACAAAAGAGTCCCCTACCATGCGGATAACCAAGGTATGGAATAGGGAAAGCATCCCCGTTTAAACACTTAGATGACGCCATAGAGAGGACTCCGTTCCTTCAGACGCGATGAACCGCACAACTCTATTCCATATCATCATATTGTTCGTGATGTTAAGTGGCGTCACGACGTTATTTCTCCTCACCCAGTCTTACGATCAAGATACGCATTTTCAACGGCAACTGAATCTGCAAGGCATCAAACGTTGGGAAGCCACACTCCATCAAGATCTCCTTCAGACTCGAGCAGAATTTCTCCCTCACTATCAAGATCTGTTAGAGGCAAAAAACGAATTGCAGCTCCTCTATGATGAACTTGTCAGTGGACAAGGTCGACTCATCGACTTAGGACCAGAACGCTTAAATCAATTGATCGTGGAATTTGGACAACTACTGGAAAAGAAGAACGAATTACTCGAAAAATTTCAAGCTGAAAATACTCGCCTCCACAATTCGCTTCGATATTTGCCAAGCGGCGTGAAAGGGTTGACTGACCTCGAACCAGATGAATCCAGCCGCCAACGCTTAAACAACGAAGCTGGGCATTTGTTGCAGAGTTTACTCCTGTACATTCAACAATCGACTGGAGAACGAAAGTATCAAGTCCTCACTGACCTGCAGATCCTCAATGAGTGGCAAACACGCTTCTCTCTAGAAGGACAAGAAGATCTAGACGCATTGGTGTCTCACATAGAGTCTATTATTGCCACCACGCAAACGCTTGATACGCTGGTCCCTCAATTCTTAGAAATGCCCACGGATACAGTGTTAAATGAAATCATCCAAGTCTATAACGCCTATCAAAACACTGTAAGCCAAGAAGCAGATCGATATCGTTTTGCCCTCTATCTCTTATCCATTCTCCTTGTCCTGTATGTTGCTTTGATGTTGTTCCGGCTGCAACAGGCAAGTCTAGCCCTCGCCAAATCTAAGGATGAACTTGAATTACAGGTCACAGCCCGAACCGCCGAATTATCACAAACGAATTCAGCACTCGAACAGCAAATACATGTGCGACAGGAGGCTCAACGAGCTGAAGAACGTTCGAGGGAAGTCGCTGATCAAGCCAATCGCGCCAAGAGTGATTTCTTGGCCAACATGAGTCATGAATTTCGAACTCCCTTGAACGGCATACTGGGCTACACCCAAATTCTCAAACGCGATCTCACTCTAGGAGAGAATCAGCAAAAAGGGGTTAAAATCATTCATCAAAGTGGAAACCACTTGCTGGCCCTCGTCAATGATATGCTTGATCTCTCAAAAATTGAAGCTCGTAAAATCGACATTAATCTACAAACATTTAACCTCTCAGAATGTCTCCATGCGTTAGTCAATCTGAATAAAGTTCGAGCTGAACAAAATGGCTTGGAGTTCATTTTTTTGCCGAACTCCAAGTTGCCGGCTTGGGTTCAGGGAGATGTCCAAAGGCTGAGACAAGTCTTATTGAACCTCTTGGGCAATGCTATTAAATTTACCAAGACTGGCACAGTCACATTTCAAATTGATGTTCAAGGGGAAAAAGGCGATAGGAGACAGTTACGTTTTGAGGTAGAAGATACAGGGCCTGGCATAGACCCAGGAAAATTAGAAACGATTTTTCAGCCTTTTCAACAAATCCGTGATGAGTCGAGCCAGATTGAAGGAACCGGATTAGGACTCACGATCTGTCAACGACTGATGAAGGCCATGGGTGGAGAAATTCATGTGGCCAGTATCTCTGGCAAAGGCTCTCGATTCTGGATTCTTCTTGATCTCCCTGAAGTTCTTACCCCTGAGACCATGCAAGAAGGAACAACAGCACCGGTGATTGGGTATGAAGGGAACACGCGGCACATCATCGTCGTCGATTCCCACAGGGGCAACCGCTCCATGCTCACTGATCTTCTGAGACCTATTGGCTTTGCCGTGACTGAAGCAGGAGATGCACAGGAAGGGATGACTCTTGCCGAGGAATGTCGACCGGATATCATCTTAGTTGATCTGACGATGCCTGGATTTGATGGTCTGGAATTCGCTCAAACCATTCGACAATCCCCTATTCCTCAATCAACATTTCTGATTGCGCTCTCGGCAAATGTGTTTGATCATAACCAAGAGCAATGTCTCTCAGCTGGGTTCAATGACTTTATCGAGAAACCAGTTGATGCCGAGAAGTGCTTGACAAAAATCGGCCAACTGTTGCATCTGACATGGATTCAAGAAGACGAGACCCTTGAACAGAATGCCGTCACGCACATATCCGATGAGAAGCTTCTCCCACCAACCTCACAACTACATGAATTATTAACGATCACTAAACAAGGGAATATCACGGCCATTCGTGAAACAATTCTTCAATTTGAGCAATCTGATGAACCATATTCTATCTTTACAAAAGAACTTCGTCGCCTTGCAGACGGCTTTCTCATGAAACAATTGTCCGATTTCCTCACCGACTCGATCGAAATAAAAGAAAAAAGGGGAAAGGTCCATGAAGCATAAGATCTATATTGTTGATGATACGCCAACCAACCTACAAGTATTAGCTGATTATCTCATTGAACGAGGGTATGAAGTGTTCGTGGCAGTAGATGGCACAAGCGCCATAGAACAAATCACCGAATCGTTACCTGATCTCATCTTACTAGACGTCATGATGCCGGGAATTGATGGGTTCGAAACGTGTCGGCGTCTAAAAGCCCTGGAATCAACAAAGGATATTCCAATCATTTTTATGACGGCATTATCGGAGACCATCGACAAAGTCAGAGGTTTTGCAGTAGGCGCAGTGGATTACGTGACAAAGCCAATACAGCATGAAGAAGTCCTTGTGCGAATAACCACACATCTTTCTCTTCGACAACTGCAACAAGAATTAGAGGAGAAACATTCTGCACTTCAACTCGCAGAAGCAAAATACCGTGGCGTCTTTGAAAATGCCGTCATCGGAATATTCCAAACAATGCCTGATGGGCAATATGTCACGGCCAATACGGCCTTGGCGCAGATGCTTGGCTATGACTCTCCCGACGCCTTTATCCATTCAATGAATGATCGTCAACACTCCCTCTATCTCGACGTGTCTCGACGGAAGCAATTTCAAGAAATACTGATAAACGATCACAACATTGCGAATTTCGAATCTGAGGTCTTGCAAAAAGATGGCACCAAAATATGGATCTCGGAAAGCGCAAGAGCGGTGTTCGATTACTCGAATATTGTCTGGGGCTTCGAAGGATTTGTGATTAACATCACGGACCGTAAACACACAGAAGAGCAGAATGCTCGACTACAAACGCATAACCAGTACTTGCAGCAAGAGATTGCGATTGATCATCATGACGGTGACGTCATGACGAAAAACGAAGGCTTCAGAAAGGTCCTCACCGCACTTGATCAAGTGGGTCCAACTGACGCGACGGTTCTTCTCCAAGGTGAAACTGGCACAGGAAAAGAAGTCCTGGCTCGAGCCATCCATAACCGCAGCAACCGCAGTCATCAGCCAATGGTAAAAATCAATTGTGGAGCCATTTCGGCTGGCTTAGTTGAAAGTGAGTTATTTGGACATGAAAAAGGAGCCTTTACTGGCGCGACAAACAAACGAATAGGTCGATTCGAATTGGCTGATGGAGGCACGCTGTTTCTTGATGAAGTTGGCGAGCTCCCCCTCGACACTCAAGTAAAGCTGCTCCGCGTCCTTCAAGAACAAGAATTCGAGCGGGTGGGTGGGAGTAAGGTGATTCACGTCAATGTCAGAATTGTTGCTGCCACGAATCGTGGCTTAGCAGAAGCCATAAAGGCAGGAACGTTTCGTTCAGATTTATACTATCGTCTCAACATTTTTCCCTTATTTGTTCCAGCTTTACGTGAGAGGAAAGAAGATATTCCCATCTTAGTCGCTCATTTTCTGGTTCATTTTTCTCAGAAACTCGGCAAAAAACTCGAACGGTTCTCAGACGACTCACTCGAACAGCTCTTCGCGTACGCATGGCCTGGCAACATTCGAGAACTCATGAATGTGGTTGAACGCGCGGCCATTTTGGCCACAAGCCCCACATTGGAAATCGAAGATATACTCGAACTACCAATGGAGGTTCCAACAATCACATCGAGCTCAGAGACACTGCAGGATATTGAACGAACACATATCCTTAAAATTCTTGAATCCACAAGTTGGACTCTCGAAGGTCCACAAGGTGCAGCAACCGTTCTTGGGCTCAATCCCAGCACCCTTCGTTTTCGTATGGGAAAGCTAGGTCTCAAACGACCAACACCTTCCCCGTAGTCTTTTCCCAACCCTTCTCTACACAAGCAATCATTCCGGTTATCCCATCATATGTGGTGGGCCCAGCATATGTGGTGGGCTGTCTTGATTTCAATAATTGGAATCTCGTGCTCCCAGCACACAAAAAAATGCCTTGATATCAATAAGTTATAGCTAAAAATCTAACCGAATAGAGTTTGGCATTTCCATTGCAAAATTCATTTTTTGAAAAGCAAAAATGGTCAACGTAACTTTTTACATTATCTACATTTAGGAGGTTGTTATGAAAATTCAGAATCCATTCATTACCGGTCTTGCCGCTACGATGTTCGTCATGGGAATGGTACTTCCTGCTTCGGCAGAACTCGTTCCTCAACCGTATACCAGTATTGTTGACTGGGAAGACGAATACGCAGGGCGGCCAGCTGCTCAACCAAGTCAGTCACTGAGCGCAACGCAAGGTTCTTTCCCATCACTCAATACCTGCTCTAGTCAAGCAGTAGTGCTGGACTGGGAAGATGAATTCGTCTGTGTTCACTATGGAGTAGCATCTCCCAGCGACGCACCGACCAAATTACAAAGTAAGAATGCAGCATCTTGGAGTTTCGAAGACTGGCAGTCCATGTGACAGACATGTGGGAGACCTTCGCCATTCCCTTCTGACCCCTCCCATGGTTGATCATGGGAAGGGTCACCCTAGGCAGAAAGTGCACCACACAAAGGTCTCCTTCATGTCCGCATCAAAGCATGACGCATTCAATAATCAGTCTTAACCTAATTCTAATCAATGAAAGGAGAATCACATGCATATTAGCGTGACATCAATTTTAATCACTGGTGGACTATTCCTGATGATCGGTGGGTGTGGGCACTATTCAATGGACAAGCATGATGCCATGGCCGGCAGTGCCCAAGTCACGAAAGGTACCGTCGTCACCACTGCAGCAGGAGGTGAACGAAACTATGCACTCACCGGAAATGCGGCTATGAACCGCATCGCTAACGAGAAGACGACTGTAGATTTGCACGTGGCAGGGCTCCATGCTAACGAAAAACATCCCTCTCATGTACATAATTTGCCATGTGAAGAAAAAGGTGGGGGTGGCCACTATCAACACGAAAAGGGCGGGAACGTGAATGCGGTTAATGAAATATGGCTGACCTTCACGAGCAACGCTGCTGGAATCGGGCATGCAAAATCCAGTCATGGCCATATGGCACGGCCGGATGCACAATCTATCGTCATCCACGATAGCACCAAAGACAAAGCACGGATTGCCTGCATCAATCTGAAATAATTGGTCGCAGCGAAAACCATTTCTACCAAAGGATGAGTCAGGCCACGATTACCTCATCCTTTAGAAAAAGGGATCGGGCTCGCATCATGTTTGAACAATCAGCTTTGCCTTCTCTTGTGACAATGAGAAGAGAAAGAGATACGTGATGAACAAAGGAAAAGCATGGCTGGGATGCGCCGTGATCATCTCATCGATAGTCTTGGGAAGTTGGCAAGCTATAATGGCGCACAGCGTAGAGGAGACTGTGGTCATTGAGATGGTGTCGCTCGATGGTCTCAGCGTTCCAGACATTGGTCCCCTGGCGACTGTCGTCCCTATTCCATCGACGAACTTGAATTACACGAGCAAAATTCAGTTAGGTGAGCAGCTCTTTTTTGATGGCCGATTATCGAAAAATAATGCGATTTCCTGTGCATTTTGCCATACACCGGGTTTTGATTTTGCTGATCCTAAACAAACGTCTATCGGCGTTGGTGGCAAAGTCGGTGGACGACAATCACCAACGATCTACAACACCGCCTTTAATCCCATTCAATTCTGGGATGGGCGCGCCAGTTCTTTGGAAGAACAGGCGATTGGTCCCATTGAAAACCCTGTAGAGATGGCCGAAACCCACGAGAATGTGGTCAAGAAACTCAGCCAACTCAAAGGGTATGTTGAACAATTTCAAATCGTCTTTGGAACAGGAGTGAACGTCCAAGGCATCGGAGAAGCCATTGCTGCTTATGAACGCACAATCATATCGACGGATTCTACCTTCGATCTGTATGTCCTTGGGGATAAGGCAGCCATGACGACTGAAGCCCAACGTGGCATGGCCATTTTTAAGGGGAAAGGTCGCTGCATTCTCTGTCATAACGGTTCAAATTTCACGGACAACAAATTTCACAATCTTGGGGTACCTCAGGTTGGTCCCATGAAAGAAGACTTGGGCCGATTTTATGTCACCCATCGTCCTGAAGACCGAGCCGCATTTAAAACGCCAACGCTGCGGAGCATCATCGAAACCGCGCCCTATATGCATGATGGTGCATTCAAAACATTAGAAGACGTGATCGAATTTTATAATAAAGGTGGGGGATCAAATCCTCATTTAAGTCCTTTGATGAAACCACTCAATCTGGCCTATCAAGAGAAAACAGACCTGATCGCATTTCTCCATGCGCTGACTGGGAAGGAAATTCCATTTGAATTCCCAACACTCCCTGAATAGCCAACGCGCACAAAAGTTCAATAAATATTCTCATCACGGCACACGAGGAAACACACACATGAATACACCACCACAATTGACACGCCGTGATCTATTTCGAATAGGTGGAGCTATGGCAATTGATGCAGCGAGTGGTGGTTTGGGACTGGCTCACGCGGAAGAAGTCGATCCTCCCCCCGCTTCTTACCAGGTCCGTACCCCTGAAGAAGCACTTAAAAAATTACTGAACGGCAATAAGCGATATGTGGCAAACCAACAAGCGACGCATCCACGACGATCAGGGGGCCGGCGTCGAACGGTCGCCCCACGCCAAACGCCATTTGCGGCAGTGCTCGGGTGTGCAGATTCTCGAGTGCCTCCGGAAATTCTTTTTGACCAAGGTATCGGCGATCTTTTTGTCATTCGAGTGGCAGGGCATGTCATTGATACTGCCACCTTAGGCAGTATCGAATATGCGGTAGCAGGACTTGAGGTCCCACTTATTTTAGTCCTGGGGCATGAGAACTGCGGAGCCGTCAAAGCGGCCGTCTCCATGTTGGAAGACCGACACAGCGTTCCAGAGTATTTTAAGCCAATTGCTGAAAAGATTCGGCCTGCCGTCAACATGAGTCATGGCAAAGCTGGAAATCTTTTGGACAACACCATTCAAGCGCATATCCAATTGACCGTAAAGGAATTACAAAAAGTGGGTTCCGTGCTCCATCGTTCGATTGAACAGAAATTCGTCAAAGTTATTGGAGCTGAGTATGACTTGCAACGGGGAAAAGTATTTTGGGTGTCATCTAACGAATAGGAAAGATATATAAGAGAGCCAAGTCTGTAAGATTTCACAACACACGATTCATACGACTGCATTATTTTTTTGCAGCAGGGAATAGTGTAACGCATAAACTAGGTATTTTTGCCTATCTTCGATTAGCTTGTTCATCATCAGGGATTCACCAAAATCATCATTTCATTCACGTAAAGGAGGTCGTTATGAAGATGTATCAGCTTACGGCATGCAGCATATTGGCATGCTCAATGTTAATGTTCAGCATGGTAGTTGATGATGCTGATGCTCGCAGAGGCAGAGGCAATCAAGTCAAGGCAATTGCCAAGATCCGCGCGTGCAACGGGGTGGATAACATCCGCGGGAGGGCCGTCCTCAGAGAAAGACGCTCAGACCAGGGTGTGAAGGAAGTGGACATCACCATGTTTTTACGCGGTCGTGATTTACCTGATGGTGAACACGGTGTGCACATTCATGAAGTCGCCAGTTGCGAACCCTGCGGATCAGCAGGTGGCCATTTTGATCCAGGGCCTAATGGGAATTCGAGTCCTGACGGCAACCATCCCTTTCACTTGGGTGACCTCGAGAATATTGATGCCTATCGAGGGCATGCAGAGCTTCATGCCACCACAACACGTGTGACATTATCAGATGGTCCGATCAGTGTCTTTGACGGAAACGGCAGCGCATTTATTGTCCATATTAATCCTGATACGTTTTGCCCTAATGGTGAAGAAGCAGGATGCGCAGGCGGCGGACGGTTAGCCTGTGGGATTATCGAGCCTGTGACTCGAAGATAAAACAGGGGTCTACCTAGACGATATCATGAGAACTGCTAGAATGATTTCTTGAAGGGTTGTCAGATTCGCCAAAGATAGGAATAGCCACTAAAGGTCGCATCACATTGTTGAACTCCCTGAATGATGTGCCCAGAACTTGGGTTGCGGGTGTGTTCTTAATATACCCCAACCCAGGGTCTAGGACAGAAGAGACGGGCATGAAGTCGAGCCAAGGATGAAATGGCTCGACAAGCCAATCCTGGCTGAAGAGAACCATCCATTATGCGTTTGGACCTTACAATGAAACAGTGTTTGAACATCATAGGCCTTTGTGTTCTTGTGTATAGCTTGCTAGCGGGTATCGCTGCTGTGCCTGCTGTTGCTGATATGCGCTTTGAAGTTGTCTTGAACAGCAAGCAGGAAGTCTCTCATGCAAAACAATCCATAACTCCGCGAACGAGTGATGGAACTGGACAGGCTCAACTGACCTATCATACTGATAGCAAAAAGGTGTGTTACACCCTTCGCTTTGAGAAATTACTAGGAAAAGAAATGGAAGTTCATGTTCATGCGCCATCCCCCGAAAAGGAAAATTCTCCCGTCTTATTCTTTATTGCACCTCAGGAATCAGGAGGCCCATCACCAATCGGCAGTCCGAAGAAGGGCTGTATTGGCCCCTTGAACAAGCAAGAATTACGTTGGCTGAAACGCGGGAGATGGTATGTAAATATTCACACGGACAAGTTCCCTGGCGGGGAAATTCGAGGACAAGTCTTGAAAGCATCAGATCAGTCTGAATAAAAAGTAGAAAAGGGGAACAACATGCAAAGAGGATTGATTGCCGGACTTCTCATAGTCACTGCATTGAGCAGCACAGCACATGCCATGAAAGACACAAATGCCTCAGCAGAAGCAGGAGAGGAGGTCTATCGAAGCAACTGTTTAAACTGTCATGGTTCAAAAGGAAAGGGTGAAGGACCTATAGCGGCCAGCCTGACTCCCACGCCAGCAGATCTGACGAACCCAAAGATTCAAAAAAAAGAAGACAAAGATTTATTGAGTATTATCAATAATGGAAAAGCTGGCACTTCCATGCCAGCTTGGAAGAATGATTTATCAAGCCAGAAAATTCTTGATGTGCTCGCCTACCTTCGGACTTTCCGAAAATAGATTCATTCAACTCCCTGCGACCTGTCGTGTGTAGACGATCAAATCTGTGACTGAAGAATTAGTCGTCCGTTGGTGAGTTCTTCTCGTTGCCCGTTGTCATGTGAGAATGAAAAGATCTTTGAAGGATCCCCCGCTACGATAAATACTTGCGACGCCCGCCCTGACTCAGACGAGTACAGTCAAAGGTTAGAAAGAAACAAAGAGAGAGATCCATGGCTTCATAGTCAGTGGGTCTGTGAAGAGAAAACCTTTATTGTATTAGGTGCTGTGCAGGAGGCGGGGACGCGGAACCTATTCAGGACCTGTTTCGCTCAGTCAAAATCTACTGATGCTGAGGCTGGTGTTAAAAAAGGGCACTCGTCCTTCGGTCCAGGAACCTTACTTTTCTGCATCCACCTTTGTGGTGACACCGATACTATTCAACCCAGCTTGAGCGCATGCCGTATCTAGGTGACCACCTGGAGCGCCGCCGACTCCGATCCCACCGACAATCTGACCATCGATTTTAATAGGCAGGCCTCCACCGAGAAGAAGCATATGATCGTTCATGTATTGAAGGCCCTGGACGGCTGGCATCTTTGCGACCAGTTCAGCTAATTTCGCGGTGGGTTCTTTCATGCTGGCTGACGTATAGGCCTTCTTTCGACTACTGTCAATCGTATGTGGTCCGGCTCCATCCTGCCGCAAGACAGCGCGGATATTGCCACCCTGATCAACGACAGTCGCGCTCACGCGATACCCATCCTCCAAGCATTTTTCGACGGCGGCATGCGCGGCGTTCGTTGCTAAGGTAAGCGGCAGGACACTTTCCTTGGGTAGTTCAGCAGCCCAGGTAGGGCTAATCAGTAATACAGTAAAACAACATGTGATAAGCCCAAGCTTCACGTGAACACCTTGTGAGAAGACCATACGTTCCTCCGTGTTTGTAAAAATTTATCATGCTTCATCTCATCATTTCTCATGTGCTATCACTCGCACTGTACTCTGTTCCGAAAAGCCTTATCCTCCCATAATCAAGTCTCATTAGTCGTAGTGCCGCTGCCACTCCAAGCAAAGGCGTGAGAGGGATATGAGACGAGAAACACCCACTCATATAGAAGCAGTGGATCTCTGTTGGGTAAAGCCTATGCTCTCATATGCTTGCTTCGTTAATTATTTGGCTGAAATCTGTTTAGACGAGGCGCAGCAGCAGAACCTGAGTGTTGCTTAAACGGCGAAGCCAATAACTTCAGAAGGAACACGATAACGTTGATAGCTGAGAGATTTGTTGTTCATGCTGCCCCAGTCTGCCAAGGACAACGTAAATAGACAAACCCGAAAGGAGAATAAAAACCAATGGCATCTGGGCTTCCATCAACACCGCTTACCAGTAACTGAAAGGGCTCGCTTTATTGGCCAGGAATTTGCTCAATGATAATGGTAACAATTTGACTCCATCTCTGCTTGGGTATACTGTGAAGATACGACGTATGAATCCACGTTGACATCCTATCCCTCGCACTTTCCTCATTTTTCTGTGCGTCTGATTCCTCCTGTCCTCGCTCGCTACGCCTAACCTCTTCTCAGTAATCGCCGTCATATTGTTTCGTCGATTGTAACGCTGATCGTCAGATCAGGTTTTTGATAAGAGGCCATTCCTGACCGTTCAGGTCAAAGAACGGAGTGACAGCCATGTATCAAGTTGCATCCCTATTAGGATTAATCCTTCTTTTTGTCTGTGCCGCCGTGTAAGCGAGCTTCAAAGAGCACATGCCCATACCTCCAATAGGCAAATAGTGAAGGACCTATTTTCACTGTGGTTTTGCAGGAGGGATATATGAAGACCCAAAGCCTATCTTCGGTGGCATTACTAAAAGAGGAAAGTATGGGAATGATTGAGTTGGTGAAAAATCTTGCCAATTGTTCTTGGCAGAAATCAGCGGGCTTGTTTTCTGGAAAACAAACCTTATTCACTCCCAAAGGAATAATGTCATGAAACATAAGCCTTCTAGAACACGCACGATCATCGTTGCCTCATTAATGCTGCTCCCGCTGATTCTGCCAGTTGGAATTTTTGGAGCCGAGCCAGAGAAAAAGACGACGGCCTTACAAAGCGAAGGCCTAAAACAACATGCCGTTGAAAGTGTTCGAGATTCCTTGAAGGCGTGCCTGGGCCGCATCCCAGAAGATGCGACTGTCGGACAACTGATGTTAGCAGAACAAAACTGCCAACATGTCGCCATTGAACGATCAGAGACATCCTTGTCTTTCTGAGCGACACCTTGTGCAGATCCCCCCTGCCCTTCCTGCCAACAGGCAGTCCAAGGCCAGGGGGCTCTATAAACGGAATGCATAGAGAGCGCATAGAAAGCGGAGTCGATTGGGAAAAGACATCAAGCATACATGGACTAATGATAGAAGTTGACCCTAGTGATCTGTACCCGTTGCCAAGGGCTCATGACCCAAGAAACCTGCATGGACCTGAAAGATGAAATGCGGATCTTTACTACCACAGTATTACATTGTTTGATATGGAGGACTTTATGACTCAAGAACAGTTCATGGGATCTTGGAAAAATTTAAAAGCGCCGTTGAAAGGTAAATGGGACAACTTCACCGACGAAGATTTGCTTCAAATTGATGGGAATATGGTGAAATTCAATGAGGTCTTAGATTTCCGTTACGCTGAGCAAAAAGGAGCGGTTATGACGTGGACTAATCGTTATTACTGTCATATAAGTGGAAATTATGCTGGTTATGATTATGCCGCAAAGGGGGAGAGTAACATACCCCCAAATGAGTGAAAAATACATTGCCTTCTGGCGTACAGCCTGAACAAGTCCATCCTGTCAGCGGGGCACCCCTTTGTGTTTCACCACTGACGTGGAGTCATTCAGCCTTCGTCTGGACAGTCCTGCGATATCCTGCGATACGCTGAAAAAGCCAAGACGCTTATGAACTAACGGCCATTTATAGCACACTAAAGCATGAGTGATCGGTGCTGTATTCCTTTGACTGCTGTGAGATTAAAAAGGTCCTGAAGGGCTTACTGAACACGCCTCCGTTACAAACAGTGATACCCGTGTACGTTGCCTTACATTGAGTTGACGACTTCTCCACATTAAGCAGATTTTCATGGCCACTAAACAAACCCCATCGTTCAACCCCAAAACCTTTCTGACACAAGTCGGAGACGGCAAAACTATCATAAAATGCCGAAAGAAAAATCACATCCTCTATCCACAAGGAGACATGGCGAATGCCGTGTTCTATATTCTGGAAGGCCAGGTCTCACTCACTGTAGTTTCTAAACGTGGCAAAGAGGCCATTGTGGCCATCCTGTCGCCAGCTTCCTTCTTTGGTGAAGCCTGCCTCACTGGACAAGCGTTACGCTTAGAGGCGGCGACTGCGGTGGGTGTCGCAAAAATCGTACGCATAAGCAAAACCGTCATGATCAACATGCTCCATGACCAACCCGCTTTCTCAGAGGTGTTTCTCGCCCATCTCTTGGCTCGCAACATACGCACCCAAGAGGATGTAGTGGATCAACTTTTTAATTCCAGCGAGAAGCGGCTCGCCCGCGTTCTACTGTTAATGGCCCAATTCGGCGAAGAAGGGAAACCGGAATCGGTCATTGCGAAGGTGAGTCAGGAAAAGCTCGCAGAGATGGTCGGTACGACGCGCTCCCGCGTCAGCTTCTTCATGAATAAGTTCCGCAAACTTGGCTTCATTGAATATGACGGTGATTCGCACAAAGGGTTACATGTGCACAGTTCCCTCCTCAATGTCGTTCTGCACGACTAGGTTCTTCATCCCTTTCCTCCTGTAAGTGGACTGTGTTCGACAATACCGGTCCATTCCACTAGCCTCAAGGGAGTTTTGACGAATGACCTTTGCCGTGGACAAATACGCACTCAATCCTCTTGGACATGAGAAGCTTCGAAGTCTGTTCAAAAAAGTTTGTCCAGCATGGCCGCAACCAAATTCAAGCGCGGAGCGTACCCGTCCTACGTCAGCACTGGAATTTGACGAGAACACTGCTAGCGCCTTGTTTAAACCGACTCCTCATCATTTCATTTCTCCATACTGATCAATATTGACCAGACTTGCTTGGCTAGGGGGGGTAGACTTTGAAAAGTTGGCCTCATCCTGTCTACATCATAGAACTATTAATGGCCTTCCCTTGGGTTGGAATGCCATCTCTCTCGTTCTTTCCCTTCAGTCTAATGTCGGGTTTGATCGGTTGTCTGTACAAAGAAAACAGGCATAAAACGTCACGCTTAGGTGTAAGGAGAGTCCTGATGGAAATTGGGTATGAGTTACGAGAGACTTCTGAAAAAGGAGAAGGGATTTACGCCACTCAAGCATATAAGGTCGGTGATACCGTGATGATTGGGGTCATTAAGGAAGTGTTAACTGGCAATCACTCACATGCTTCCCAGATCGATGAGCATACGCATGTTCTTCACGCCGGTCTCATTAGTAAAGTGAATCATTGCTGCGAACCCAACTGCGGCATTCATGTCAACGAAACAGGCGCCCATGATTTTGTGGCGATGAGAGATATCGGCATCAATGAAGAAGCCACTTTTGATTATGCCATGAGAAACTATAGCATTGACCATTTCCCGAAAGTTTGCATGTGTGGCGCCAAGAACTGTCGAGGAAAAATTACGGGTTGGAAAGATTTAACACACGAACAGAAAAAGACCTATCAAGGCTTTGTTGCTCCGTACCTCCTTGATTTAGATGCCAAGTAAATCCTGAGGACCAATACGCAAGCAAGCATTCAGAATGGAAAACCAAGATCAGGCGCTCTCCAGGTGAGTTCCTCGGCCTCCTGATGGGGTTATTCCGCCTTTGCATGGAGGGTTTTACGACACGAACAACAATCAAATCGTTTAATCGATGGTATTGAATGTAAATTTCGGGTCAAATCTGTTTGTACCAATAGATCATTATCCCAGATCCTCGAATTGCGCCAGACGGCAGGAAGACCGACAAGCAAAACTCATAACAACAGATTTGACCCGCACTCTGGGTCTTGATGAAACGGCGTGGAGAATAACTTTAAAAATAAACGATGACGTTGATAGCTGAGAGGTTTTCTTGTTCATGCTGTCCAAGCAGCTAAGGACAATTAAAATTGATAATGCCGAAGGAAAAACGAACGCAAGCTAGAGTTGGGTATGTTTATCCTCATCACGACAGTCGACAAATAACCGAATTGTAATGTCGTATTGGCCAGAAATCTCAC
Source organism: Nitrospirales bacterium (assembly GCA_029261235.1). Taxonomy (GTDB): domain Bacteria; phylum Nitrospirota; class Nitrospiria; order Nitrospirales; family UBA8639; genus Nitrospira_E. The sequence goes on along the minus strand of JAJDBS010000053.1, from coordinate 7,418 downwards.
CAATCACGCTTGTAAACCCTTTGACTTCACTGCTGTTAGCGTATATTGTGGGCACGACGTATGAATCCACGTTGACATCCTATCCCGCGCACTTCCCTCATTTCTCTGTGCGTCTGATTCCTTCTGTCTGCGCTCGCTACGCCTAATTTCTTCTCAGCAATCGCTGCCCTATTGTTTTGTCCATTGTCACGCTAGCCGGTAGGCTGGGGGCTTGAGAAGAGACTCTTCCTGACCCTCAAGGTGAAAAAATGGATCTTGAAGTCCTTGGACCCTCGAGATCCTGTTGAGAATACTGTTTCTATTTGTGGAGCGCGAAGTTTACGCGACCTGTAAAGAACAATCGCTAGATTTTACACGGAGTAGGACATCATGTATTTCGGGTCAAATCTGTTGTTACGAATAGAGAATTTTCCCAGAACTTCTAATTGCGACAGACGACAAGATGACCGACAAGTAAAACTCCTCCTAACAGATTTAACTCGTACCTTACGGGAGACCTAACGATGCCCTATTCCAGGAATATCACTCATCCCACTAAAGTCACGACAGCTCTTTTGCTTGCTGCGGGTTCGGGAACCCGTCTGCAACCCTTGACCTTGGATGCTCCCAAATGTCTCACGGAACTTGGCGGTATTCCTCTCCTCGAGCGGCTGGTCAATAATCTGCGGATACAGGGCTTTAAACGCTTGGTCGTCGTCATCGGATATTTGGGTGATCGTATCCAGGAATTTCTGCAACAACACGCAGACGATATGCAGATTGATTACGTCATCAATCCCATTTACCGAACAACAAATAATATCTACTCGCTCTGGCTGGCTCGGCAGCAGATCTGTGAGTCGTTTTTGTTGGTGGAAAGTGACGTGATTTTTGAGGCCAATATGTTAGACGACATGCTCCAACCTGACAAGATCGCCATTTCCAGGGTACGCCCTTGGATGAACGGCACCACAGTGAAACTTGGAGCCAACAAGCGAGTGACGGCTTTTCACCTGCGTGCCGTTCGTGATGACACCGCCTCCCAATACAAAACTGTTAATCTCTACAGCATATCCCTTCATTCATGGAAGAAGATTGAGGAACGGTTAAGCCGTTATGTTTCGGAACATCGACTTGGTGAGTATTACGAGGTCGTCTTAGCCGAGATGGTCGCAGACGGCACACTCTGTTTCGACGCGGTCTTCTTTGATGCAGATCACTGGTATGAGATCGATACCATGGCAGATTTACACGCGGCAGAAATTCTGTTGACTCGATCGCATTCCATCGCCCAGGACCCGCTGAGAGGTATCGAACCGGCGGCGAATCTTGTCTGAGATCAATCACACCTCCGTCAACCGATACTGGGAGAATGCCAAGCCTTCGATCCTTGGGCCCTACATGATGGATGGCTTCGGCTTTCCCATGAGTGCGGGCGATTTTCGTTTCCGCGGAGAAACCAAAACCGTCAACCGTCTACTTTCCAACGAAACACACCAAGGTACAGCTCTAGATCTCGGTAGTGGCGTCGGCTATTGGGCTGAGGAGTTTGCCCAGCGCTTCTCCCGCGTGGTAGCCGTCGAAGGGAGCCTGACGCTCTATCAAGCGCTGAGAGATCGATGCGCTCCGTATTCCAATATCTGCACCATACATGGCGACGTGTTATCGTTCGTACCCGAAGGCCCCTATAGCCTGATCTTCTTCGGTGGCCTACTCATGTACCTCGACGAACATGACGTGATTGATCTGTTACAAAAATTGATCCCATGCCTTGCGCCGGGTGGGGTGATCCTCTGTCGAGAGTCAACGGTTCAGGGTGAGACGGTGACGCGCACTGGCAATTATTCCGTGGTCTACCGTTCGGTGCCTGACTATACACGTATCTTCACACAATGCGGATTGACGCTCCAGAACCTTGAAAGAAATGAAGCCTACATTTTCACACAAATGGGATGTGAGTTAATCGAAAAATGGAAGCGAATCGTCCCAGAATCGTTTCATGCCCTCCGCCTCATAGGCGGCCTCACCTACTGGGGGATGCGTGTGGGAACTCACTGGATTACACGTCTGCCTCTGGCCCTCGGAATGTCGTTTCCCTATCTGGAAAATCACTTTTTTGTACTCAAAGCCTCCCCCCCTTGTTCATGAGGAAAGCAGACCAACGCCTACAGTAAAATGGAAAAACCTCAAAAAAACTTTCTCTACAGAAACCTCGCGAATATTGCCTCGATCATCGGGGTGCTACCTCTGGTACTACTCTTCCTGGAGGATGGGTATCGTTATCTGATCCCGTTGATTATTTTCAATAATGTGATGGATGACCTCGACGGCATTCTGGCAGCCAAATTACATATCCGCAGCCGGTTTGGTGCCGATCTGGATAATGTCTGTGATGCCGTAGCCCATGGGGTCTTAGTCCTGGCAGTCGGCGCACATTTCGGTGGCCTAGTGTTAGGAGTGAGTATGATCGCGGCGACGTCAATTATTCTTCGTGCCACTTCACGGGTCAATCCAGATGCGGTGCCGGGCGTGGGCTCCCCAACCAATGAACTCATGCGCCACATGCTATTCGTCCTTTTGTTGACCCATATGTACGATGTGGACCCTGGACTCTATCTGATTCTGATATTCCTCTTGCATTCAATCACCATGACTTTCCCAATCAAGTTACCCATCCTTATTCGAGGGTTGGCAAAAACCGCCACGGCGACCACATGTGTGAACCTGGCACTGATGGCGGCATGGCTCATACCAGCCACCACACCATTCATCGCCATAGCTTTCATCGCCACCTATTTGTATTCATTCCTGATAGGAGGAACCCAATGGCTACAAGGAACGGGAAAAGAAAACGCGTAGAATGGTTGTCGATACTCCCCACGTTACCGCCGTTAAGACATGCTAACTTGAATGAAATTGGGCTTATTTGAATTCAAAGTGCTCGCGTTCAAAAAGTATTGTCAGTTGAACGACATGAGAACGCTGAACAGCCACGTCACTTGACGATCATTCATAGATTTCAGAAATCCGGTTCCCCGTTCTACGGTGGAATTGACCTCAATTCAGCCTAAAAGCTGAATGCCAATGAGCCGCTTATTCTACTTCAGCAAGGATCCGCTGCTCGTGAAGCGATTGCTGCAAGATATGGATGAGGAAGGAACAATATGGGTGAGACTCCCTGAGTTATAGTCAGTGAGCTTGTTACATGAGAAAAGTCCTTTCTGAGAAAGGCTTTGCCTAAATGGTAGGGAGAGAAAAACCGGCGTTGGACTAGTTTCGGATTGGCGGTTGGAAGTTGACCTGACTGCACACATGTGACTGAAGCATTTCGACTAAGAACACACGAGAACCTTCTCGATCTTGTCGAGCAAGACGCGCCTGGGTGCAGGCTTGTGGAGAACGCCCGCTAGGCCAGCGCCTTTGAATCTCACCAACATCTCATCCTCGGCGAACCCGCTGTTCAACACGACTCGAACGTCACTTCGAATTTTCTGGAGCTCCACCAAGACTTCTTCCCCATCCATCTTCGGCATATTGTGGTCCAGCAGGACACAATCGAACACATCGGGGTCACGCCGAAATATGTCCACCGCCTCTTGTCCATCTTCAGCCTCGACCACAGTGTATCCAGCGCTTTCGAGATGGGCGACGAGCACCATCCGTACACTTGCGTGATCGTCCGCAACAAGAATCCGAGAGCCCTCCGAGACCACTTGGGTCGTTGCCGCGACCACATCGAGACCCGGAGTCGACGAAACGAGTGGCAGCCAAACAGAGAAAGTCGTGCCAACAGCGAGTGTGCTGTCTACGGAAATTGCGCCTTTATGAGATTTCACAATCCCCAATACCGCGGCCAAACCTAGGCCGTGCCCACTGGGTTTCGTCGTAAAGAATGGATCGAAGATCTTCGCCCGTGTTTCCTGACTCATGCCCGCTCCAGTGTCGCTGACCCACACGCATACATATTGACCCGGCTCCAACCGTGGATGGGAATTGAGCAGCTCGATGTCTTCACGGCCCAGCGAGACCGACTTACTGCCCACAACGATTCGTCCCTCATTCTTTTCGATCGCATCGGAGGCGTTCGTCATCAGATTCATGAAAACCTGACGTAGATGACTGCGGTCGCCAACGATGCTGTGCGGCGATTCGTCGATCTCGAACACCATCGACACCTTCTTCGAAAGTCCGGCCACCATGAGCTCTCCGAGCTCCTTCACCAAGAGGTTGCAATCAAGCGTCTCCTTCATACTGTTACCGCGGCCGGCGTACGCCAACAGCTGCTTGCACAGGTCGGATGCTGCGACACTAGTCGTAATGATCCTTTCGAGATTCACTCTGACGGGCGACTCTTCAGGGAGGGACTCGGTCGCGATCTCTGCGTTTCCCATCACGGCTGCCATCATATTGTTGAAGTCATGGGCGATGCCGCCTGCGAGCACGCCGATAGCCTCAGTCTTCGTCGCCTCACGCAGTTGTTGCTCCAACCGGTCGTGTTCGATCGCCAAACCGACCATGCGCGCTGAAATCTCAAGTAACTCCATATCATGGAGGCCGGGTGCCCCAGATTCGTTTTTGTACAATGCCATGGCGCCTAACACTTCCTCGCCTGTCGCCCCGGTGACCGGCACTGACCAACAGCAACCGACCCCCGCAATTTCCGCGGCACCACGCAAATCTTTCCACAGCGAGTCCTCGGCGATGTTCTCGACGACGACGGGCACATTCCAAAACGCTGCCGTTCCACACGATCCCACCGTCGGCCCGATTCTCAACCCCTGGACCGCACACTTGTATTCCTTCGGAAAACTTGGACCGGCGCCGACGGACACGTGTTCGCCGTCCGACTCCATTAACAAGATTGAACACCGGCATCCGTCCGCCTTCGATTCGACAATGTGCACCATTCCTTCGAGCGTTTCGGTCAACGACGACTTCTGAGAGGTCAACGGTTCCGGGATCTTCACTTCAGTCTCGGTGGCGCGATGGGACATCGCGAGTGCCACGACACGTCCAGCATCTGTTTTGACCCGCCAACGCAACAACCGCCAGTCATCTTGCTTGGTCAAGTGCCGCGCGAGGACTTCGCCTTCCCCCATGTCGAGCACGTATTGCAATGCCTGTCGGTCGTTTGGATGTACCCATTCGAGCAAAGGTTTCGAGACCAGATCCCGGAGAGTCAAACCATATTCATCAGTAAATGCGCTGTTGATTCGAGGCGGATCGCCGGGCTCGGTAGACCGAAGAAGCATGGGGTGTTTCGAAAGGGAAGCCATCCCAGGTTATCGGTATTTATTCAAAAATATTGCGAGTCTTGGCCAAAATTTCTGATGTTCCTTCTATTTATTCATTCGCCATGCACCTATATCAATGAATCGTTGTGCGATTGCCTTGCTTAGACCTGTACAATCGCCCCTCCCTAAGGCGACTTTATCCTTTATCCCCTTTTCATTCTTTCTGAGTTGATTTGGCAGGTGCTAGACGAAACGAGAAGATCAAATATCAATATTTTGCGGATCTACATACCAAAACATGTAATCGTGAGCCCCCCACGGAACAGGTAGATTGAGACCAAATGTCTGCCTCTTGTTCAGCGCTAAAGTAGATTCGGATTCCTTGCTTCATCGTCACACTCCATTCCTAGTAGGTAGAATAAAGTGTTGCGTTGATCAATTGAACTCACACTCGTAAGTAGACGGTTGATTCAGAGCTCTGTGATGAATCCTGATGAATGGCATTACCGTGCTGTTGCCAAGAAACCGTGTTACCCGTGACCCCGTCGCTTGCACCACCGGGCTTTCTGCTCAGAAATCATTATAATTTTCCGGGGTTAAAATACGGTTGAGTCTCGAATGTTTCTATACTGACATCCATCATATCCCACGGTTTTCGGTCGCAGGAAAATATGGTGACACTAGGCACGAATTCTGATGAATCGTCGAAAGTGCCCAGACAAATAGCAAGAAACCCTTTCGATCCCGTATTGCAACCATAAATAGAGCTTCCGCATGATGGGCAAAACACTCTGGTTACTTCGGTCACTTCCTTGCCATTGTGTGATTGAAGTTTGAACGTTTCAACCAATCCTGTCATTTGGAACTTGTCATTCGAAAACATAGCGGCGGTTGAATGTCCCGCACCTGACCAGCGCTGGCAGTCTTCACAATGACAATGAGCAACAATTATTGGCTCGCCTTCCACGGTGTATTGCACCGAACCACAGAGACATCTGCCGCAATGGACTTTAACCCCGTTCGTGTTCATCACTCTTGCTCCTTCCCTATGTAACAGAATGGGATGGGTGGTTACATTCTTCTCTCACGTTCGAGATCACTTGCCACTTTCTGGGGTTTGCGGCATCGACCGATTAGGCGGCTCGTTGAATGTGCTAAATTGTGTCCAGTTTCGCCCAGGAGAGAACCTCTAAGTATTTTCCGCTGGTCCCGTTTCCAGTTGCTTGTTGTAAATGACGGGCATTTGACCTTTCCACTGCTGCCATGTGTCATCCTCACTGATCAGATCAGCCATGAAGCAACCGACGTTGATTCTGCTGGTCACGCCCGCATCAAAAATAGCGCTTCTCATCGGCGAAGGATACACCACAAATTCAGTTGTTTCGGTATCATCGATTAAATTGTCAGGACGGACTACGACCCATTCGATGACCCCATCGTTCTGGCCAATCTCGGTGCGAAGATAATCTGCGGCTTGTTCGTTGTCTACGTGTGGAGGTAGCAGTAGACGAAGAAGACCGATCACTCCCTTCTGGGCAAATGATATCTGTTCGTTAAGATCGCGGTTGCTGTTTCCGGCAGTATTCATAAGCACGAACTTGACTGGCTCTTTTGGGTTGTTCGCTTGAACAGCACGACACAGTCGTCGAGTGGCTTCGGCCACAAGTCTACGTGGAGGCCAGAATATTCCCTTGCAACTCAGGTTATGACCGAGACACGAGGCTAAGGCATCACATCCACTGGCATGTTGGGCCATCTCGTTATCGCTCAGATCTAGGAGGCTTGCCTGAATCACCGATACATGATCGTGGTTCCTGACGTTATCAGGCAGATTTTCAGTTGATCGAACTATGATCCTGACGTGCTGTCCTCGTTCGAGCAGTTGCTCCACGAATAGCCCTCCGGTCGCTCCGCTGGCTCCAACGATAAGAGTCGACACTTCTATTCCTTTCCTACTTCGTCGTCGCTCGTCATCAGGCTCTGAGAAAACGGACTCTAGCCGAGATAGTCCTTATTTCTTCTTTGTAACGATCGCGTTGGGTTGATAATCGACATGTCTGCATACGGCCCAGGCTGTGTAAAAACTCCCCTGCCCAAGCATTTCAACGCTGCAGTAGACGCGACAGCCCAGCTCCTCTTCTGTTTTTTGTTTTGCGTGGCGTATTTATTTTGCGGCACCACGAGGCGCCCTGAGGCGTCACTGGT
>JAJDBS010000052.1 GCA_029261235.1 Nitrospirales bacterium | reverse complement strand
AGCCAACAAGTGGGATTGGTTGTATTCGCGTTCTCGTAGCCGTTGCGGATGCAGAGGAACCGGCATGAGGAGATCGATGGGTGGTAGTGCGGGTAATGCGGATATCATTTTCTGAATGAACGGCTTGGTCAGCGAGCGTTTCCCCCGATATTTGAACAACACGATCGCGTCTTTGAGCGGTGATTGATAGGGGAAAAGACTCCACGCTTGGTTGAAAGCAGGGGGTTTGGTCCGACAGGCTCCGCATTCATGGTCTGGACTATGAGATAAGGCCACTGAAGATGTATAGGGTACACCACAATGTGGGCAACATGGTCCTGAAATGGGAGCGACTGTTTCCCAGCATGTCTGGCAGACAAACGGAACTGGGTCATCCCATAATGGCAAGTCGCAACTGGCGCAGGTTGCTGGGAAGATGACGTGGAGGAATTTCCGAAAGAAGGAAGCCGTGGATGAGAATCGGGGCATGATGAATCTTGCAACTGTCTGTTCTGTGAAAACAAAGCCACCATGCTCATTGATAGCCCATCATTGGACCGGCTCCTGAATTATGATATACGATGAGGGTTGCCCCTGTCCGAAGTACTAATGAGTATCATGAGGGAAGGTCAGTAGGCCTGCTATCGCATGATTCACTGCCAACATGTTCGTAAAGAATATCGGCGAAGCGCCATGCCCGTGGTGGCCTTATGTGATCTGAATCTACGTGTTTCCCAAGGCGAGTTTTGTGCGTTGATGGGGCCAAGCGGGAGTGGAAAAAGTACGCTCTTACATTTAGTGGCTGGGTTGGATTGGGTGACGTCTGGTGAGATCATGTTGGATGGTTGTTCCTCTCTCGCATTTGGTGATCGTGAATGGACGCAGTGGCGTCGGGAAAAAATCGGGATGGTGTTTCAAGCCTTTCATCTTATCCCAGGATTGACGATCGAAGAAAATGTGGCATTACCATTGCGCTTGCGAGGAGGATCTTCCGCCTCTGTGCGCGAACAGGCGGTTGAAATGCTGGAGAAAGTTGGTATGGGTCATCGACTTGGACATCGATCGCATGAAGTATCGGGAGGGGAGCAACAACGTGTCGCGGTTGCTCGGGCATTTGTGCATCGTCCGCGATTGATTGTTGCTGATGAACCCACAGGGAATTTGGATGGGCCGACTGGCGAAAGTATTGTCGCGCTTCTTCGACAATGCGCCCAAGAGTTTGGGCAAACAGTGCTCTTAGCCACGCATTCGCTGACGGCAGCCCAAGCCGCAGATCGAGTGCTTACTATTCGAGACGGACAGTTGGAGTAAAAATTTATGGATCTTTCATCGGTTATCGCAGGTGTAGAATTTCCTATTGGGCTCATGAATGCTTCAGGAGCATTGTGTGTCACGCAGGCTGAATTAGAGGCGTTAGGGGAGTCGGAGGCTGGTGCAATTGTCACTAAGTCGATGACCCCACTGGCGCGCGAGGGGAATCCTCTTCCACGGTATGTCGCGATCGAGGGAGGGTCGATTAATTCCATGGGTTTGCCAAACCTTGGATATCCAGCGTATGTGAAACTGATTCCTGAATTAAAGCGCTTTAAGAAGCCGGTGATTGCCAGTTTAGCAGGCTTGCACCCCGATGATTTTATAGAGGGAGCAAAAGCCCTCAATGTGGCAGGGCCAGATTTAGTCGAAGTCAATTTGTCTTGTCCTAATATTCCCGGAAAACCGCAGATAGGGTATGATGTTGACGAAACGGCTCAACTATTGAGTGCCATTCGAAATATTTTTTCCATTCCTTTTGGCGTGAAGCTCCCACCGTATTTCGATCCGATTCACCATCAACAAATTGCTGGAGTCTTACAACGAATTGGTGTGGCCTTTGTCACGGTGATCAATTCCGTGGGCAATACTCTTGTTGTAGATCCTGAGCTGGAACGAGTGGTGATCAAACCAAAGGGAGGCTTCGGTGGGCTAGGTGGGCGAATCATTAAGCCTGTGGCCTTGGCCAACGTCCGAGCGTTTTGGAAGATCTGGGGTGATCGAATTCCGATCATTGGCACCGGTGGTGTCGAAAACGGTACCGATATTTTTGAACACGTATTATGTGGAGCTTCAGCGGTGCAGATTGGCACTGTACTGGTAGAGGATGGCGTTGGGGTATTTACTCGACTTGCACGGGAAGTGACTGAATGCCTGGAAAGAAAAGGATATCCGTCATTAATGGCCTGTCGAGGAAAACTCCAAGAGATCGAGTGAACGGTTCTTCTAAAAACCGAGGAGAAGACTAGACTTTGGGCGCTGAAGGCCCTTTGGGGATGATATCGAGTGCGATGGCTTGGCGGAGGAGCTGAGCGACGTTCCGAACGCGAAGTCGTCTCATAAGGTTAAACCGATGAACTTCGACGGTTCGAACACTAATAGCTAATCGTTGCCCGATTTCTCGATTCGTACATCCTTGTGCGACCAAGCGGAGGATTTCTTTTTGCCGCGAAGTAAGGGATTGGCCCTGGGGCTCAGCTTCTGAAGTGGCTTCAATGGGGCCAGGTTCTTCGATGTTATCGTCAGTCATTTCTCGTTCGTACCCCACGCATTTTTGATTAGTCGTTTTAACATAGGCCCCGCTTCTGGGACAACCGTATCCATGTTCAGAATTTTTTTACTCCTCGTCATCGAACATTTGCGCCATCGGCCCATTCGAGCCCTATTAACACTGGTTGGAGTGGCCATTGGGGTGTCGGCCTGGCTCGCGATTCGAGTGGTAAATGGGGAAGTCTATCAATCATTTGAACAATCGGTGGAATCGGTCGTTGGGGAAGCGTCGATAACCATATCCGGTGGATCTGTGGGCATGGATGAGGAAATTCTGGAGCTTATTCAACGACATCCAGGTGTGCGGTTGGCTAGCCCGGTTCTCAAAATCGAAGCTGAAAGTCTTGTCGGTCCGTTGGCAGGACACTCCCTTCTTCTTTGGGGGATGGATCTCGTGGAGCAGGCAAAAGATTGGGAGGGGCAGGATTCTATTGGTGTGTTGCCGGAAGATGAGTGGCAAGAGCTATTCGCTCCATCAACGGTATTTCTAGAAGAAGAACTCGCCACGAGACTTGGTGTGAATCAGGGGCAAATGCTCTCGGTGAGGGTTAAGGGAGAAGTTCATGAGCTGAGCGTTGGCCGGGTGTTGAAAACGTTTGGTCTTCAGGGGGGTATCCAGAATCAGGGGGTCATGGATATCGCTGCAGCCCAATGGAAATTTGGGTTATTGGGCCGACTTCATCATGCGGAGATTGTGCCTGAATCGACTGTCGTTGTTTCGACGTTGATCCATGAGCTGCAATCAATGATGCCAGAGGATATTCAGGTCAGCCAGTCTTCTCGACGCAACCGACAAGTTGAGTCCATGCTGCGAGCCTTTCAAATGAATCTCACGATGTTGAGTGGGATTAGTCTGCTGGTTGGGATTTTTCTCGTGTATAACACTACGGCATTTTCGGTGGTGCATCATCGTCAGGAAATTGGCATTCTCCGATCGCTTGGCATGGAGCGACAATCCATTACAAAGCTGTTTCTCTTTGAAGCCGGTGTGTTGGGTGCTCTCGGAGGTCTTGTAGGCTGTTGGATGGGGGTGATGCTTGCGAGGTGGTTGATCGTCATGATTGGTGAGAATGTGGGGGAACTCTATGGCATGACATCATTGTTGGCCATGCCAGTTCCCTTCCCGATGTACATAGAAGCGATGTGTTTAGGTATCGGTGTCTCATTATGTGGAGCTCTTCGACCTGCGTGGGAGGCGAGTACGATGGCGCCGGTTCAAGCGTTAGCTGCAGGACATTCACAAGCTGAAGACCGTCAAGATGTACAAGGATCGAAATGGGTGGTTGCAGTTTCGTTGTTAGGCGCAGCTATATTGAGTCAGATACCTGCGGTTCAGGACATTCCTGTAGGAGGATATACGTCGGCCTTCTGTTTGCTACTGGGAGGCGCTGCGGCTGGGCCTGCGTTGTCCCAATGGTTTAGCCGATGGCCCCAACGGAGATTGGGGCCACGAGTTGGATTATTGCCTACTCTTGCGGCAGAGCAAATGGGTCGGAACCCACGGAGGACCAGTGTCACGATGGCGGCCATCATCGTGGGGCTGGCTATATTAGTGGGGGTGGGTATTATGATCCAGAGTTTTCGGCAGACCGTAGAACTCTGGATTGAACAAACATTGATGGCCGATATTATCATTGCACCCACGTCGTGGTTAGGAGAACCTGAGCCTTCTGGCAAGAATCGAGGCCTGCCACGAATGCTTGTCACAGAAGTCTTAACCATTCCTGGAATCGAGGCGGTTGATCCGTATTTCGAAACAAGTGTTGAGACGACCGGAGAAACCGTCGCGTTGGTGTCACGAGATGTACGTCTTCATGCTGAGCGTAGCCAGTATCTATTTCTGAAGGGCGAATCATCTGCCGTGTTAGCTCAGGTCGTCGATGATCACGGTGTGATCGTTTCTGAAGTGCTGGCCAAGCGACTAGGGGTGAGTGTGGGTGAGCTATTGCCGTTAAGGACCTCAGATGGCATGGAGCAATTTCCCGTAAAAGGGGTGTTTTATGATTACGCGACTGATGGCGGAAAAGTGGTGATGGACCAAGGCCTCTTTCTGGATAAATGGGGTGAACAGGAGGCCACGGTCTTTGCCGTCTATCTGAAAGAAGGAGAGAAGCTCGCAGCTGTCCGCCAGAAAATTGAAAAAACCTTGGAAACGACGCGGCCAATCATCACGATCAGCAATGGGGAATTGAAACAAGAAATTCTCGATATTTTTGATCGGACGTTTCGTGTGACCTATATCTTGGAACTCATTGCCTTGAGTGTTGCGGTACTGGGCATTATGAATACACTACTCACGGCTGTTCTGGAACGGCGACGAGAACTGGCCACGCTGAGGGCGATAGGCGCAAGTAGCCGACAAATTCAAGGATTAATCATTTGGGAGGCTTGTTACTTAGCAGGGCTTGGGGCAGTCGTGGGTATTACAGTAGGCATGGCCTTGTCAGTCGTCTTAATCAAAGTGATCAATAGACAATCCTTTGGCTGGACCATTCAGTATACTCTCGCCTGGGAAACAATTGGGATGGCGCTCTTTGTGGCTTTAGCCGCAGCATTAATTGGCGCCTGGGCTCCAGCTCGTTGGGCCAGCCGTCAGACCATTGCAGATGATTTACGCTATGAATGAGCTTCGCTCTCTTTTCTTTCCCCACGACAAAGATCGCAGGTACAATGTTGAAATATTATGAAGGCTGAAATAAAAGTAAAGGTGGAGAGATTTGGCAACAGTGCGGCTATCCGCATTCCATTAGCTGTCCTCGAGGGGGGCTTCTCTCAATCTGGATGAAGACGTGGTGATTAGGGAAGAGAAGGGATGCATTGTTATTGAATCAATCCATCTCAAAAAATGTTACCTCAAAAACCTTCTTGAGGGTATTACCCCAAATAACCAACATTCAGCCGTAGATTTCGGGGAGCCACAAAGCAAAGCGAAAGGGATTCGTATCTCCTGACGAACTTGCAGAGGTACGAGCAAAAATCATTGCCCTTATTGAATGAGATCTTAGATTTAACAAGTTAGTTGGAACGACGATGAACAGACAAAAAAAAATTAAACAAGCATTGAAGAAAATTACACAAAAGCTGAATGCCAAGAAGCAACCTAAAAAAAAGGGCACATATGTTTGTAAGGCCGACCGAGCCGCACTCCAAGCCAAAGAAAATTTAGAGAAAGACCTACCAGCAGAGTGAAGGTTCCGTGACACCTCATCCATTTCCCACGTTGTCATTCCCGACTTTTTTATCGAAAATCTATCTTGGGTTTCCCCCCAAAATTATTTAGCGCAGAAACACGGCGTATTCGTTTATTCAACAAATAGTCTTTAACGGTTTATTGGTGTTGCCGGAGTTCGTCCCGGCAGACGTGAGGTTTAGGGAAGAGTTGAAGGAGCGAGGCTTAGGAGTCTTATGGGGAATAAGAAATGTTTATTGATGGCATTTGAAAGTCTTACGCCATCACGACTTCTTGTAACGGTTCGTTCTTTCGACGCCGTGACACCTGCACCGTAACCTTCCGATCCAGTTTGTTGAGGAAAGTCATTAACCGCGCTTCTGAAAACCTATGATACCGAGCGTTCATGAGTTGTGAGACTTCCGCTTGGCCAATTGCGAGCACTTCCTGAACATTTTTTTGCTTTATCAGTTTCCGGCTCTTCAGAATTTTTAGGATTTGGTGGCCGAGTTCCGCTCGCATAAGCAGGCTGTCGGCATCCTTCAACCCTAAGTCGGCAAAGACATTGCCAGAACTTTCCTCAAATTCAATTTTGCTTTTTTTCTTCATGACTGAAAATCCTTTTCCATTTCCACGACTTCCTTGTAGCGTCGTGTGATCAAATCCACGTCTTTCTTGGGTGTGGCAATGCCTTTCTTGCTCTTCTTCTGAAACGCATGGAGAACATAGAGTCGTATTCCAATTTGCACCGCATATATCAGCCGATAGGTATTACTTTCAAAATCGTTTTTGATTTCAAAGACACCACTGCCTACCCCCTTAAACGTTTTGCTATGTGGTGGATCATCTCCTCGTTGGGCCAAATATAATTCGCCGCCCATTTGTTTTTGCACGTCCTCCGGCATTTTCTTTAATTGCTTTTTGCTATCACCCATCCACACAACAGGCCGGAGCTCGATATCTTTTGGCAACCTTTTTATCCCTATCATTCTAGATTATTATAATATTGTAATAATTGCAAGAAAAATCATTAATCCTTGATCCTTTGTGGAAAACACAACGCAACGCCTTGGCGTTTCCGTCCTTCCGTTTCATACTTTCAGGATGGAAGTGACTGCGTCATTTTACAAAGCGGCCAAAGTGCCACCTCGGCGCTATGCGTGGATATTTGCCAATCCGAAGTTTGATTTTTCCGCGTCCACGCCTCTGGATCAAAAATCACGTAAGAAAAAGCCTTGTCGCAAGCCGAAATTCAGAGGCTAATCATTTTCACCAGTACGGTCCCATTCGGGTCCGTCATGTAATGCTCATCCCCTTTTTCAAAAACCCTGACTTCTCCGCCGCAGTGATAGCGTTCATTTATATATCTGGCCACTTTACACCAAAATTTAAAGCCTTCTTCATCACTTGTTTTCTTACATGCGTCAGCCCGATCATTCGCCGTTTTATGATCCGTCCAATCAGTTTGATGCCCACCGGGTAAGGCTTCGATTATAGTTTCTGCCGCATCATATACGGCTCGTTCGACTTCAACATGTGGTTCTGGGATGCCACCAAGAAAACCGCCTTCCTCTACAACAGTGTATTGTTGTTCTGTGTCAGCCATTTTTCCCCTTTCGATACTCTCAAATAGGGTCCCCTCGAAAATCAACTTTCAAAACCCTCATATTTAGCGGCTTTTTCGACTAGGTGGCAGGCTGTCAAATAGGGTATACCCTAATTGAGAGGGTTAAATATTTCAATTTATGCATTTTGCCAAAGCAAAAATAGAAGTACGGCAACAAGATTAAGATAAAGGTGTTACGGAAGACCCTATTCTGTTTTATGAATGAGTGTTTTGAGACACCCCAGATTGCTCCTGCTACCTCCAGGTCATTGCCTGCTACTTCCATCAATTTGGATGTTACTGAATAGGTGTTCGAAAGACTCTGGGCACCTTCTGCACAACTCAGACGCGTAGGACTTTGGGATAGTGGAAGCCTTTGTTTGAGCCCTTCGAGAAGACTCAGGACAGGCTCCGCGAATTAGGATGCGTCTCTTTGGACCAAGCGTCATTTACGGAGTTGTGCGATGTGCCAATGACGTTGAGTCTTTTTGGCGGAGCAAAAAGGATCTCAAACCTCAACAGAGGAATCAAGATAAAGAGGAAATCGAAGAAATTAGGCTGAGCAGGTTTCGGTTTGGGGGTTTTGTGTGCCTTGGTAATTCACTTCTACCGTAAAGCCGCTGTCTTCGATCATGTTCCAGACTTCTTCATGGGCGAGGCCTGGGGTGGTTAGATAGCCATCGACAAAGAGGGAATCAGCCACGTAGAGGGCTAATGGTTGGAGGGAGCGGAGGTTTTTTTCTCGCCCACCGGCGGCGCGTATTTCTGTCTGTGGATGGAAGAATCGGAAAAGACACAAAATGGTGAGGCATCGGGCTGGAGTTAAATCATTTTTTTCACCAAAGGGTGTGCCGTCTACTGGATAGAGCATATTAAGCGGAATTGAATCGGGTTGAACCTCTTTCAACGCCAAGGCTAAATCTACTAAATCTTCATCTTTTTCGCCCATCCCGACAATCCCACCGCTGCAGAGTTCTAAGCCTGCGGCCCGTGCATGCTTCAGGGTGTCCACGCGATCTTGATAGGTATGGGTGGAGCAAATGGACGGATGAAACGCTTCACTGGTGTTGAGATTGTGATTGACCCGATCGACGCCTGCGTCTTTTAGTTGACTGGCTTGCTCGCCGTTTAACAGTCCGAGTGAACAACAGACTTGAATCGGAATTTCTTTTTTGATTTTTTTGACAGCGCTAGAAATTTGCGTGATTTCTGATTGCAACGGTGATCGGCCGCTGATGACGATACAATAGCGTTGAGCTTTCGCGTCTGCAGCACGACGGGCACCTTCCATCATTTTTTCTGGCGACAACAACGCATAGCGATCAATGGGTGCATCAGAGATTGTTGACTGTGAACAATAATGACAATCTTCTTGGCATGCCCCGCTTTTGGCATTCAAGAGCATTTGTAAGCGGACGGTGTTGCCAAAATATCGTGAGCGAATCGTATAGGCGGCGTTCACCAGATCGAGGAGTTTTCCTTGAGGGGTCGCCAAAATCTCTAAGGCTTCTGCTCGTGTGGGTGATGCACCGTTGAGGACTCGGTCAGCAAGTTCTTGGTAGCTCGTCATGCGTTTTTCCTCTAGAGAGATATTTTATCCGCTTACTAATTGTCGGGGTGGTAAGAGCGGGTGCTCAGATTCTGGAATCGTGATTTGTGGGGCATCGGCCCACATTTTTTCTAAGGCGTAATACTGTCGGATATCGGTTTTGAAAATATGGACGATGATGTCGCCATAATCCAACAAAATCCAGTTTGCCGTATCTTTGCCTTCCATGACCGGATGCGTGTGATATTTCAGCGTCATTTCCTTTTCGATGAACGCGGCGAGCCCGCGCACCTGACGCTCCGAATCTCCAGACGCAAAGACGAAATAGTCGGCAATCGAGGTGAGGTCTCCGATTTCCAACACCAGCACGTCTTCAGCCTTTTTGTCTTTGGCTGATTGCGCGATGAAGATGGCTTGTTCTGGAGAACGCGATATGTTGGGTGGGGTAGTGCGACTCATTGATATACTTCGTGTTCAATTATATAGGACTCCACCGAGGGCGGCAACCAATGTCCGATGGGACGATGAAGAGCCCTTTGCTTTCGAATCTGTGATGCCGACACCTCGCTAGGTGGGACCGATAGGAGCGTGACCTTGCTTCCAGAAGGCAGGTCAATATCCAGACGAGCATTGGCTTGTTGATCCAGGTTGTTGAGGCTGGCAAGCGGAATGTGAGGGAGAAGCGACAGTTCCTGAAGCTGGGCGAACGTGGCTCCTGGTCTGGAGCAGACGATCATATGGCATATATCGAGTAAATGAGTGGCTTGTTTCCAACTCGGAAAATCTAAAAAAGCATCCAATCCGATGATAAAGCCCAGTTCCGTCCCACTGGGGAATTCCTTTTTAAGCTGAGTGACGGTGTCGACGCTATATGACACGGTAGGTTCCAGGGTTTCCCGAGCATCAACCTCAAAAGACTCACACGATTCTGTGGCCAGTTTGGTCATTTCTAATCGATGGTGGGCCGGAGCGAGGGACATGGCTGGTTTATGTGGCGGATCTCCTGTGGGAATGAAGATCACTCTGTCCAGCGAGAGCGCTTGGAGCACATAGTTGGCGATATGCAAGTGTCCGTTGTGGATGGGGTTGAAGCTGCCGCCTAGAAGGCCAATAAACATAAACCGTGAACCTTTTTATAGGAAATGGAGGGATTTCTCCATAGACGTTTATCTAGCCAATGAAGTAATCAAAAAACGTAAGGAGTGAATAGTAAGGGGTAAGGAGAGCAGAAAAAGATAAATGGGTCAGTAAGGATTCTCGTTTCCTCCCTTTTCCACGTATTTGCTCCTTACTACGTACTTCTAATTTTTTACAAGTTTACGGGGTCAGCGCCAGATTATCTCGATGAATGACTTCTTCATATTCTAACGCGCCCAAAATTTCTTGAATCTCTGTCGACTGCTTCCCCTTGATTCTCTCTAAAGCTTCAGCAGAATAATTCGTAATGCCTTTCGCGAACACAATCCCTTCCTTGGTCGTACAGCTGACGGGGTCACCGTTAAGAAATCGGCCTTTGACGTCAATGATCCCTGATGCTAATAAGCTTTTTCCTCGAAGGACGAGTGCCGCGACGGCCCCTTCATCAAGCATGAGTTCCCCTTTTGGGCGCAGCGTAAAGGCAATCCATTGCTTGCGGTTGGTCAGGGACGATTGCTTGGATGCGAAGAATGTTCCACTCGGGTTCCCCTCAAGTGCTTGTGGAAGGGCATTTGGCGTTTCTCCATTTAACAAGAGTGTGGGTACGCCAAATCGTCCGGCCTGTTTGGCCGCTTGTATTTTTGTGACCATCCCTCCACGACTCGCTTGGGTTCTTGAGACTCCTGCCAGGCTTTCAATCCGTTTGGTAATGCTTGGCACATGGGGAATGAGTTTGGCTGAGGGATTGATATGAGGGTCTGCATCATAGAGCCCATTG
>JAJDBS010000051.1 GCA_029261235.1 Nitrospirales bacterium | reverse complement strand
CAGAGTCATCACACGCTTAATGATCCAAAAACCTATGATGAGAGTCAGCAGAGCAAGGAGTAGCTTGGGGCCGTAACTCATCAGCATTTCCGTTGCGGTTTGTGTGAGCTGTTCAACATTGATCATAGATTGAGATCTCCTCGTGAAAAAGATGGGAGGGATGCAGTCACGGAAAGCGAATTGCTCCGAGACCTAGGAAAAGAGGGACATGACTATCAGTAATTTCAAACGAAAGGGGGTCGTTTCCCCGTATGAAGAACAACACTGACACACAAAAGTGCCATAGCTTTGAGATCTGTTAGAGAGGGGCTAGGTGGCTAGTGTAACGTATTCACGCAAAGACCTCAGCCTAACGCTGACAAAAGGGAAAGTGCGTCTATTCAGAACTACCGAGCATATCATCAATGAGTGGACGATTCAGATCTTCACAACCAGGACAAATGAGATCAAAAAACGCTTCATGATCTTCCACGTAGTTTTTTCCATCAACGAGTTTTTCCTCATTGACCGACTCGTAACAGAAGGAACAGAGAATCATCCTGCCCCGCATCACTGACACAGTTTTTCGTTCTGAACTTCCAGGTGTCATCGTAATCTATACCTCCGAGGGCTATGCAAGGCGATATGGACCCTTTAGGACCATCCTCGCTGTTGGGCCAACATGAAATCTTCTTGTTCTAAATCTATCTCACACACAGGGCATTCAAAAGGCTCATCTTCCGGAGGAACAGCCATGGGCGTCTCCTGGATCCGCCCCTTACAAACGTGATAAAACTTTCCACGAGCATTCTCGTCATCCATAACATCTGATTCATATTTGAGGATCATCCTTCACTCCTTCTTCAACAGACTGACTGCTCAGGTTATAACAAGGCTTGGAATTCTCGTGCAATCCCTCTCTTACACCCCAGAGGCCTTTACTGATGCAATTCCTTAAAAAACAGCCCTCTAGACCGTATCTCCACACTATCGCTTGGAGTCTGAGTCTTTGGTGCAGCCTCATGCCCTGGGGCACACCTACTTGGGGATTCTCAGGGACACCTGAGGTTATCAATAGCGCTATCGCCCTACAGGCTATGGGCAACCATCAATTTTCCAAGCCCATTTTTTTGACGGCCAGCCCGGATGAGACCAACCGTTTATTTGTCGTCGAGCAAGATGGAAGGATTCTGATCATCAAAGGCACCTCTGTACTTCCGGAACCGTTTCTGAATATCAACGAAAAACTCTCCACTGGAAAAGAACGAGGTCTATTAGTACTCGCCTTTCATCCAAGTTTTTCTTCCAATGGCCGAATATTTGTGAATTATACCAGGGCGAAAGATCGCGCCACCGTCATCGCCGAATATCACGTATCCTCAAACCCCGATCAGGCAAAACAGAAAGAATCCATTCTCTTAATCATTCCCCAACCCTACGGAAATCATAACGGTGGCATGATCGCGTTTGGCCCTGATGGGTATCTCTACATTGGCATGGGTGATGGGGGTGCGGGTGGTGATCCAAAAAATTACGCGCAAAACGTCAACGAATTACTCGGGAAATTTCTCCGAATTGATGTAGATCTGTCGCGCCCCTATGGCATCCCCTCCGACAATCCGTTTATCAAAGATCAGGGTCGACCAGAAATTTTTGCATGGGGACTTCGCAATCCCTGGCGATTTTCCTTTGATCGAGAGACTGGAAAACTCTGGGCTGGCGATGTGGGACAAAACGATTGGGAAGAAATCAACGTGATTCAGAAAGGGAAAAATTACGGTTGGCGCTTGTTAGAAGGCACGCACTGCTTTAATCCCGAATCGCGATGCCGCACAGCTAACAATCTCGCCGACCCGGTCACCGAATACGAACATTCGTCTGGCCGATGCTCGATAACTGGAGGCTATGTGTATCGCGGAACAAAAATTCCAGCGTTGCAAGGGACCTATATCTTCGGCGATTTTTGCACTGGGGAAATCTGGGGGTATCAACAAGGAACAACACAGACGCTACGGGCAACAGATCAGCAAATTTCTTCCTTCGGGGAAGACGGAGAAGGTGAGCTCTATGTCGTGGGGTACGGAGGAGAGATTTTTCGGATAACACCAAGCACCGTCGGCCACATGCCCTAAAAGGGACCTTCCATCAGGACGTCTCGGTCTCAGGACTTTTAAAACTTCTCGACTTTTTTGAACAACTCGATTTCGTCGAGCACTTTACCCACGCCATAAACAACGGAGGTGAGAGGATCTTCGACGGTAATGATCGGCAGATTCGTTTCTTCCTGGAATCGAGTGGCCAAACCTGGAAGCAGTGACCCACCACCAGTGATGACCACACCCTTATCAATAATGTCGCCTGCGAGTTCTGGCGGCGTATTTTCCAATGCAGTGCGTAGGGCATTCACAATAGAATGGATAGGATCTTCCAGGGCTTCTCGAATTTCCGAATCATTCACCACCACAGTCCGTGGAATTCCGGAAATCATATCGCGCCCTTTGACCATCATCGTCTTGGCCTGTTCCAACGGATAGGCCGAGCCCACTTCAATTTTTACCCGCTCTGCCATATGCTCACCAATAAGCAAATTATAGCGTCGCTTGATATAGCTCAGGATGGCTTCATCCATGGAGTCACCAGCCACCTTCACGGACTCACTGCAGACGATCCCGCCCAAAGAAATCACGGCAATATCCGTCGTTCCGCCGCCAATATCCACCACCATATTGCCTGATGGCTCAGTAATCGGAAGACCGGCACCAATGGCCGCGGCTACGGGTTCTTCAATCAGATACACTTCTCGAGCACCAGCCTGACCAGCTGATTCTCGAACCGCTCGTTGCTCCACTTCAGTAATACGCGAGGGGACGCCAATAATGCAGCGAGGTCTGACAAATGCTCGCCGATTGTGGGATTTCGTAATAAAATAATGCAACATCTTTTCTGTCATTGCAAAATCGGCGATCACGCCTTCTTTAATTGGGCGAATAGCCACAATGTTGCCAGGGGTTCGACCAACCATACGTTTCGCTTCCACACCAACAGCCAACACGGTATTCGATTGCTTATCAATGGCCACCACTGAAGGTTCACTCAAGGTAATACCCTTTCCTCGAACATAGACCAAGGTTTGGGCCGTGCCTAAATCAATGGCGAGATCACTAGAAAACCACCCGAGTACGTCACTTAACCCTGCCATGGAGCCCCCATATGGAAAAGACGGTGAATCAGAAAATGCTCCTCACGCATCAATGCACGAGGCACTATCGACATATATCGGGAAACGGTTTGCAAAAATAAAGGAATAAAGGGAAAAAAATGCGAGAACGGTGATTATTCGAAAAGCCATTGGCTCATCCATGACTCCAAATGCTTGGGGACAACTCCGAAAAATAGACCTTGCCGGGCCCAATCACGAATACAAGAGTTGTCCAAGGTGGGAAACACACTGCACCATTGGCCCCTCATAGGCCCGCCACAGGCTAGGCGATCATTGTGCATATGTCAAGAGTTGAGACGAAGCCCATTCTCCGTCCTTTGCAGATTCTCGATTTTAGAATACACACCTCAGACCTCTTCTTCATATGAATCACCCTTGCTCTCTTGAACCTGTGTGGTATAAATAGAATGACGCTTTCATGTATGATATCTTCCCGATTTTATCTCCCTTGTTGTAAAAGTTACGGTTGTCGTGTCAAAAAAAGTTCTGCTGATAGTCATTTCGCTCGGGCTCGTTGCGACCTACCTGGGACTGATTGGAAACTCACGATGGGGAGATTCGATCCCTCCGGATATTTCCCTCGAACAACCGTTTGAGCTCGTCGGACCCACGACTCCTCTCGTGGTCAAGATTCAGGATAATGGGACCGGTTTGCGTGATGTCTCCATCCGCATTATCCACAACCTCGAGACCTTCGTCTTAGCCGAACAAGATTTCCCATCTGATGGCTGGCTGTCAGTGGCAGGAGGGAAAGAGCACGAATTCGTCTTCGACACGATTCCTTACGCCAGTCCAGACCTTCCTCGACGACAGGGACAAGCGCAACTCATTGTCACGGCTCGAGATTATTCCTGGCGCAATCTGTTTGAAGGCAATGGCCAACGTATTGAAAAAGACTTTACTCCGCAATTCACGCCACCGCGCCTGGAAATACTCTCCCTTCCTGCCAGGATTGTTCAAGGCGGTTCTGGAGTGGTGCGGTATCGCGTCATCCCTGAGGTACCCACGCATGGCGTAACAATCGGCGACGCCTTTTTCCCGGGCTTTCCGGCACCCGACAAAGCGGGCATGTTTGCCTTTGTGGCATTTCCGTACAATGCACCACGAAACACGCCCGTCCGAATCGTCGCTGATGATGGCTCAGGCAATCATGCGCTGCTTGATGTGAATTTCAGGGTAAAACCTCAATTTTTTCGCACTCGACCTATCAAGATTTCAGATAAATTTATCCAAAGGACGGTTCCAGCCATTCTCGCGCAAACGCCTGAGTTCACCAGCAAGAATGATCTCCTTCAAGACTTCCTCCAAGTGAATGACCAGTTACGTAAGATCAATAATCAAACCATCACGGACCTCACAAAACAATCCCGCCCTGAACTGTTATGGAAAGGGGCGTTCCGCCAACTCTCTGGATCCCAAGTACAAGCCTCCTTCGCCGATCATCGGGAATATATGTATAAGGGGAAAGTCGTCGACACGCAGGATCACTTAGGCTTTGACCTAGCTGTCACCAAGCATTACCCCGTTGAGGCCTCCAATCATGGCTTCGTGCTCTTCGCGGGCTATCTAGGAATCTATGGCAACACGGTGATTGTGGATCATGGGTATGGACTGCTATCACTCTATGCGCATCTGTCATCTATTGATGTCAACGTGGGAGATGCCATCACCATTGGTCAGCCTCTTGGGAAGTCCGGCACAACTGGTTTAGCTGGCGGCGATCACTTACACTTCAGCCTCATTTTGCATGGTGAGCAGGTCAACCCCACAGAATGGTGGGACCCGTTCTGGGTGAAGACCCGAATCAAAGACAAACTCGGCCTGCCTTCGCTGATTAAGGCCTCAGAAATTGAACCGGAACCAGATCCGCTCTCAGATCAACTCGGTCCGGAACCAGCACCTGTTCCATAAACCTGAAAAAAGTGCGAAGTGAGAGGTTCGAAGTAAGACACAAAACGAAACAAATGCGCTCCTCCCCCAACATCACTTGGGGCTTAAACCCGTTTCCCAATAAGTTAAAGACTCCTCAATATGGCTAAACGCCCCAAAAATCCCTCGTCATCTACCCCAGAAACAGTAATGACGATTATTCCAGTTCCCTTAGATGAAACCACACGACAACGCTACCTAAACTATGCCTTGTCGGTTATTACTTCGCGCGCGCTTCCTGACATTCGCGACGGATTAAAACCCGTGCAACGCCGCATTTTGTTTTCCATGTTTCACAATCATCGCCTGACCCCAGATCGACCGCCCATCAAAAGTGCCAAAGTTGTCGGATCGGTGATCGGTGAATGGCATCCCCACGGAGATGTGGCCGTCTACGATGCGATGGCTCGCATGGCTCAACACTGGTCTCTCCGGGCGACCTTAGTCGATGGCCATGGCAATTTCGGGAGTCAAGACGGAGATCGTCCTGCTGCCTACCGGTATACCGAAGCCCGCTTAACCCCTCTTGCGCTTGAACTGCTCAACGAACTCAACAAAAACACCGTCGACTTTCAGCCCAACTACGATGGCAAAGCGGAAGAACCGTTGGTCTTGCCAGCACGCTATCCCAATCTCCTGGTCAACGGCGCGACCGGCATTGCCGT
Source organism: Nitrospirales bacterium (assembly GCA_029261235.1). GTDB lineage: Bacteria > Nitrospirota > Nitrospiria > Nitrospirales > UBA8639 > Nitrospira_E. Next base: position 5,759 of record JAJDBS010000051.1, on the reverse strand, counting down.
AGGCATGGCCACAAATATGCCTCCGCATAATCTAGGCGAAGTCATTGATGCGGCCATTGCGCTCATTGCCAATCGAGACGCCTCGATTGCTGATCTCATGAAATCACTGAAGGGCCCTGATTTTCCAACCGGAGGCGAAATTCTCAATAACCGGAACGAAATTCAGAATATCTATGCGACGGGACAAGGATCCATCAAGCTGCGTGGTGAATATACCGTCAAGGCGGGCGAGCAAGGAAAATCGGAAATTCTCATTACGTCCATTCCCTTTGCGGTAGACAAGTCCACCATTGTGGAACGCATTGGGGAACTCATTATCACCAAAAAAATTCCCCAATTAGTGGATGTGCGCGACGAATCCACCACGGACGTGCGTATCGCCTTGGAATGTCAAAAAGACGCAGACCCACACTTGGCCATGGCGTATCTATTCAAACACACGCCACTCCAAAACAATTTCTCCGTCAACATGACCTGCCTGATCCCAGTCCCTGGGTCTTCCGTGTCGCGTCCCGACTGTTTGAATCTCAAACAGATGCTGGAGCAGTTCATCGACTTTCGTTTTGCAACAGTCACCCGACGCTTCACCTACGATCTTCAGGTTCTCGAAAAGCGCATTCATATCCTCAGTGGGTTCAAGAAAATTTTCGATGCCCTCGATGAAATCTTGCGGATCATTCGCGCCAGTAACGGGAAAGCTGACTCCGCGGCCAAATTGCAACAGCAATTTGATCTAGACGCACTTCAAACGGAAGCGATCCTCGAAACACCCATTTATAAATTATCCAAGCCAGAAATCAAAAAAATGCTGGATGACCTCACGGACAAACTGCGTCAAGCTAAAAATCTCAAAGCGCTCTTGGCTTCCAAAAAGAGATTATGGGATGTGGTCAAGCAAGAGCTCGAAGAAGTCGCGAAAACCTTTGGCGACAAACGTCGCTCCAAAATTGGCCGCAAACACACAGAGGAAATTGCACTTGATCCCGATGCTTTTCGGGTCAAAGAGGATGCGGTGATCACCATCTCAACCGACGGCTGGATCCGACGAGTCGGAATCATTAAAGACCTCTCGAAGGCTCGCGTCCGAGAAGGCGATAGCCTGATGGCCATTCTCGGAGGGAGCACACTCGACTCAATGGTCTTCTTTTCCAATTTTGGTAGTGCCTACACGATTCGCATTGGAGATATTCCTCCTGCGCGGAGCGGCTATGGCGATCCAGTGCAAAAGCTTTTTAAGTTTAAAGATGGCGAGCACATCATTGGTGGGTGGAGTTTCGATCCCCGAATGCTTCCTAGGATCGGAAAACCCTCAAGAGCCTCCGGCTCCAAAAGTGACCAGTTAGCTCTCTTCGCCAAAAAGGGAAACACCCATACTCCCTCAGCACTTGAAGCGATCGCCGTCACCACAAGCGGCATGGGTCTTCGAATTGATCTGGGGTCTTTTCAAGAGCCTTCTACGCGACTTGGTCGGAAATTTTGTAAGCTCAAAGAAGGCGAAGAGGTTGTGGCGCTAGAGACCATTACCAGCCCTCTGAAAGACACTGTCGTCGCCGTCGCATCAATGAAAGGGCGTGCCCTTCTTTGTCAGGCCGAAGACGTGGCTCAACTAGCCGGCCCCGGACGCGGTGTGATTGTCGTAAAATTAGATCCCAAAGATACCTTGTTAGGGTTTAAACTCTTGTGTACCAAAGATGACCGTCTGGTTCTGCTTAAAGAAGCTGGAGGACCGATTTCTGTCACGCTTCGAAAATATCAAGTGGTGGGACGAGGCGGGAAAGGTCATGCGCTCTTTAAGCGTGGTCGCCTCAGCGGCATGGAACCGGCTGCAATCAACATCCCGGTCTTTCAAACAGAATCACCGGCATAAAATGATAGACATGCAACCTTGCAATGAAATTGTTGAATATTTCAATCCAATGGCCCATCTATCTTCTAGCGGGAACCTGCATGAGCAGCTGAAGGGCATGGTCAAAAAAGTCCGTCCAGCAAGGCCGCAGCCCTTTTGGTGCGCGGAGCGTACTCTCAGTACGTGAGCACAGCAAAATGGCGAGAACGCCGCTGGCGGCTTTTTTCAACATGTCCACAAACGATTCTTCCTCGATCGGCACTAAGGAACTGACAAATGGCTAAATCATACGGAGCAAGTGATATTGTTGTGTTGGAAGGGATCGATCCCGTTCGACGACGACCTGCCATGTATATTGGTGGGACGGATAAAACGGGACTCCATCATCTGGTCTGGGAAATTCTCGACAATTCCATTGATGAAGCCATGAATGGCTATGCGTCTCAGATTATTGTGGAATTGGATAAATCCCGAGAAGGCCTCCGTATTTCCGACAATGGCCGAGGTATTCCCGTAGATAAGCATCCTAAGCATAAAAAATCCGCGTTGGAAATCATTATGACGACGCTGCATGCCGGTGGGAAATTTGAAACCGGAAGTTATATTCATTCTGGCGGATTGCATGGCGTAGGAGCCTCGGTCGTCAATGCCCTCTCTCGTCACCTAGAGGTCCAGGTCAAGCGTGACGGGAAGGAATGGGAACAAACCTATCAAGCAGGGATTCCACAAGGCCCCGTGAAAGCAAAAGGCAGCGCCAAAGGCACTGGAACGTCAGTATACTTTCGCCCTGATCCAAAAATTTTCGGAAAAACGATTCAGTTCGATCCAGACTTACTACAAGATAGTCTGGATGCCAAGGCCTATCTGCATAAAGGCCTGAAGCTCACATTCAAAGATGGAACCACGGGTCGGACCCACCATTTTCATCACGAACAAGGCATTCAGGAATATTTGCAAAAATTGGTGGGGGACCGAGGGAAAAAGCCCACCGTTGATTTCGTTTTTTACCTTGATCGCCAACTGTCTAAGGACTCTTCAGATTCGAACGCATCCAGTCAAAATCTTGGATTGGAATTGGCCCTCCAATGGACCGATGAGCCCGCCGAATTTGTCAAAAGTTATGTGAACGGCGTGTCGACACCAAATGGCGGCACCCATGAAATGGGATTACGTGGCGGCCTCGTGAAAGCGGTCCGCAACTATGTTGAAACACATAACCTGGCCCCTAAAGGGCTTTCGCTCCAAGCTGAAGATATTCGAGAGGGCATGGCCGCCGTCCTGAGTGTTCTCGTCCTCCATCCTCAATTCCAAGGACAAACCAAAGAGCGGCTCAATAACACCGAAGTCCAAGCCCAAGTGGATACCCTTGTGCGACCGGCTCTAGAAAACTACCTGAATAAGAATAAAACGATTGCCGAAACACTGGTGGGGCGAATGGTCTTAGCCGCACGTGCACGGGAAGCGTCACGAGAAGCCTCGAAAGCCGTCATGCGTAAATCGGCGATCAGTCATCGCCTGAATCTTCCAGGAAAGTTGGCTGACTGCCAAAGCACGGATCCCTCAATGGGCGAACTCTTCATTGTCGAAGGCGACTCGGCAGGCGGGACAGCCAAACAGGGTCGGAACCTCAAAACGCAAGCCATTCTGCCTATCCGCGGCAAAGTGCTCAACACCGAAGAACTCACACTCGCCAAGGTGGTCGAGAACAACGAATTGGCCGATTTGATCAAAGTGCTCGGCTGTGGCATCGGGAAAGATTTTGAAATCAAAAAGCTCCGGTATTATAAAATTATTTTGTTAATGGATGCGGATATTGACGGGCACCACATCAGCACGCTCTTGCTCACTTTTTTCTTTCGCCACATGCCAGAATTGATTCGACAAGGTCATGTCTACATTGCCCAACCACCGCTGTATCGGATTGAAATTGGCAAGGAAATTCAGTGGGCAGGCACAGATGAGGAAAAAGTAAAAATTGTGGCGGCAGCCCGCGCCAACGCCAAACCTATTATTAGCCGCTTCAAAGGGCTTGGAGAAATGTTCCCGCATCAACTCCGAGAGACCACACTCCACCCTGCCACTCGTCGCCTTCTCAAAATTGAATTGCATGACGAACTCAACACCGACCGCACCTTCCATGACTTGATGGGCAAACGCACCGAAGCCCGCTACGAATTTCTCATGGCCAATGCGGGCTCCGTCGAAAATCTCGATGTCTAGCCAAAAGGAACAAGTCTAATACGGTTACCAATCTTCTCACTCCCTCCAATATTCTCTCTCACTTCTTCCTTTTCACCACTCACTCACCGTCTATGTTACCCTACCGGACATGAAGACCGACGAAATCCCCTCACAAACACCTACAGCCCTCCAGCAAGTCAAAACCTATCACGAACAAACGAAACATGAATTCAATCGCTTTGCGAAATCACTAGGCTATTTGGATTGGGCCAATCAACCCGATCCCTTTCGTCGTTTTCATGGGGCTCCCCTCATTTCTTTGCCACTGCTCAGCGTTGAGGAAGAACCGCTCTCCCCGTCTTATGAAGCGTTACTTCAGGGGACTACGATTCCTTCCCAACCAATGACATTGAATACCGTATCTCGGTTTTTTGAATATGCCTTATCATTAACCGCCTGGAAAGAATACAACGGCACCCGATGGGCCTTGCGCAGTAATCCATCCAGCGGAAACCTCCATCCTACCGAAGGTTATCTGTTTATTAGCGATATCCCGAAGCTTGCGCTCGAACCCGGGCTCTATCACTATGCTCCAAAAGAACATGGGCTGGAACATCGCTGGCAGATCTCTGCAGACACTGCGAAATTGATCCTTCACAACCTACCGGCGGAAGGATTTTTAGTTGGCCTCACATCCATTCATTGGCGAGAAGCATGGAAATACGGGGAACGAGCCTTCCGGTATTGTCAGCATGACACCGGTCATGCCATTGGCTCTCTGCGAATCGCTGCCGCAACCTTAGGCTGGAACATGGTCGTCCTCTCTGGCACTTCAGACGAGACAATGACGCAATTGCTTGGACTCCATCGAAAACAAGACTTCCAACCATCTGAACTCGAATACCCCGAATTGCTTGCTGTAGTCTGGCCCAAGAATATTCAGCCATCTCCCAACATTGATTTGTGCCTTGAGAAACCATCGGACGAAATATTGTTATCGGGAGAATGGCAGGGAACCGCCAACCGACTGAGTAAGGATGACCCCGTTCATTGGCAAATTATTGATGAAGTCGCAACGGCTTCGTACAAACCGACACAAGAGTCCGAGAACATTTCATTCTCGTCTTCATCTGCAACTCAACACCCACGTGCGGAGAAAGCCGTTGAGCCACTTGCTGGCCAGATCATCCATCAACGGCGAAGCGCCGTATCTTTTGATGGCCACACGAGCCTATCGGTTGATCGGTTTTACGCAATGCTTCTGAGGACTATGCCTCAAAGCGAGTTGCCACTTTCTGAAAGGCCAATGCCGTGGGATGGACTTCCCTGGAAACCCACGATTCACCTTGCCCTTTTTGTGCATCGAATCGATGGATTGCCATCTGGCATGTATTGGCTCAATCGCCACCCCAAAGAACGACAAATCACAGATGTTCAATCACACATGCATGAACAGTTTGTCTGGTCAGTCCCGGAGAATTGCCCTGCTCAACTTCCGCTGTATCTTTTAGAAGAGGGCGATGCCAAAAATCTGGCTATGCAGCTCAGTTGCGGGCAGAAAATTGCGAGTGACAGCGCCTTCGCACTCGGAATGATTGCGGAGTTCGACGAAAGTCTAGAAGCACATGGGCCCTGGTTTTACAAACGCCTGTTTTGGGAAACCGGACTCATCGGCCAAGTGCTCTACCTAGAAGCCGAAGCAGCGGGTATTCGCTCGACGGGTATTGGCTGT
>JAJDBS010000006.1 GCA_029261235.1 Nitrospirales bacterium | reverse complement strand
AGCCGCTTCAACTCTCGATCATTGTTGTTGCCAAACAGACTATTCAGAAGACGTACAAACATAGGCCGTAGCTACCTTGAAAAAGGAAAATGATGTGGAACGACGCAATAAGAGATAGGGATTATTGGCTGGAAAAGCCTTCTGCTCTCTTGACTGTCCTTAGTATACCGAAATATCAATGGGAATCAACTCGAACGACCCACTATTGCGAGCAATTATGGCAATTTCATTTCTCGGAGTCGAGCCTAATCTCGAGAACAATGCCTTGACAGAACATTGATGAGTTTCATAGGATTTTTACTAAATTTTTAAAGGAATTTTCTCCAGCTCCGCTAATTTTCGCTGCCAGTCAAGAATGATACGAACCAAACAGTACATTACGCTCACCCTCTGCACTGCGCTGATGATCACGTTGAGTGTGGTGCCATTCAGCATGGCCTCCCATTCTGTTGATCATCACCATCATACTGCTCAATCACACTCGACCGGTATTTGTGCGTGGATGTGTACAGCTGCACAAACAATATCGACCGACTCTCAAGTTGACTCTCCCCCCGTTTCACTTCTTGACATTCTTCAGCCATTACCTACTTTTTCTGTTCCAGCTCCCCATCAACCCTTATTCTCAGCTCGAGCTCCACCCTCCCTGCTCTGATTCTTGGAAGAATTTGGTCTCCTCATTCTTGCACTAGGCCTAACTACTTAGCCAAGCACTCTAAGCACAAGGTTAAAAGGTCACATTGAATGGGCAGACCAAGACATCCACACTCTCATCATCAATAGTGCTCTGCCCTAGTGGGTTTCCCCCATATGAACAGGCTGCCCGGCGGTTCTCATATTCTAAGGAGGGATTACATTGCACTATGATGAACAGGGTATAATTCATAACCATATGGAACTGGAGCACAAAAGCTCACCCCAAAAGAATAAACCTTCGTAACAGATAGCACCACGAACATGGGTAAAATTTTTATGCTCTCTGAACAGAAGTGGATCTTGAGTCAAACGTTATGGCTCACCGCCACACTCTTGCTCTCTCTTCCAACGCTGAGCTTCAGCATCGAACCAGAGATGGAAGAAGAGGTTGAAACATTGGATGTGATTGAGATTTCAGGTACCGCTGTCGAACAGGAACCGCGCCATCTGAACTTTTCGTTGCCAGAGATCCAAACGAGGCCACGAGGACACCGAAGCGAGTATCTGGCTCTCCCCCAACGATCGCTCAGCAAGCCTCGCCCAAAGTCTTCAGTGGTTCTTCTTGATCAAACGGCTAAAACACAAGATATTCTCACGCCTATTAAAGCATTGAACACCCAACGCCCTCCCTACCCCAGGCAAGCTCGGGAGCAAGGTTGGCACGGGCGGGTCATCCTACGCTTGGAAATCTTATCTGATGGAACGGTGGCATCTGGCACCATCCACAAAAGTTCTGGGTATCAACTATTGGATAACGAAGCCATTAAAGCGGCAACGCAATGGACCTTTCAACCGGCAAAAAATGGGGCATTTCCTGTCGCAACCACGGTCAATATTCCCATTCAATTTGATTTGATCAAATAACGAAGACAAAAGGACTCACTCATGGATTCTATGCGAAATATGTATCTCTTTATGTTCTGTGCGATCATCTTCATCTTCAGCCCGACACCATCCAGTCATGCCGGTGAAGCTCAAGATAAATTGTCTCAAGCCTATTCTGCCTATCAACAGGAACAATGGTCGTCGGTCAAAGCTCCTTTGGAGCGCGCCATCAAACTGTATCCTCACTATGCTGAGGCCCATCACTTGATGGGTTTGGTCTTGGTCCAACTCAACCAGCCAGAACACGCGATTGCCGCACTTCAACAAGCCGTCAAAGCCTATCCCTCATTCGCTCAAGCCTATGTCGATTTAGGATTTGTCTTACAAGATCAGGAAGAATTTGAACAAGCCGAACAGGCGTTTCGTCAGGCTGCAACCATCTACCCCAGCTATCTAGAGAGTTGGACGGCTCTCGCCGCTCTCTTCGATCAACAACAACAAGCAGCCAAGGCCATTGAGGCACATCAAAAAGTTCTAGAGTTGGACTCGAATCATGCTGACTCTCTCTACGGCCTGGCCTTTTGGCACGTTCAACAAGGCAATCCTACGCAAGCACAGCCCTATGTTGAACAATTAACCGCCAAGAATCCTCAACATGTAAACGGGTGGCTCATGACCGGGTCATTGGCACAGCAAACAAACCAGACCCAAAAAGCCATCGCGGCCTATCAACGAGTCGTGTCGCTCCAACAACAACTCGTCGACCCATATTTCAATCTAGGGATCTTGTACCAACAACAAGAGCAATACAACGAAGCCGCCGAGGCATTTGAAAACGTCCTCCGCTTGGATCAGGACAACCCCGAAGCGCATATCAACTTAGGTGTGATTTATACGACGCTTTCTAAATTGAAGCAGGCAGAAGAACAGTATCGGGCTGCATTAGCGTTGGATCCTCGTTTAGCAGAAGTCCATTTCAACTTGGGGCTCCTGTATGAATTTCATCATAATGCCCCGAACAAAGCGCTAGAATATTATAAAGAGTATGTCAATTTAGGCGGACAAGATGAACGAATTACCAAACTCCTCAAACGTGTCAGGTCATGACAGAAACCGCTCTTGATC
>JAJDBS010000050.1 GCA_029261235.1 Nitrospirales bacterium | reverse complement strand
GAAGCTGAAATCATTGCCCAAGCCGGGAAAAAGGGCGCTGTCACCATTGCCACAAACATGGCTGGTCGCGGGACTGATATTTTATTAGGTGGAAGTTTCGAAGCCCTCTTTAAACAACAATTCATCTACAAGGGTGAGGAGCTGAGCGAAGAAGACTTAGCCAAGGAATTTGAGAAAATCAAGACGACTTGTGAGGCCGATAAGGTCGAAGTGTTAGCAGCAGGTGGCTTGCATATTGTGGGGACGGAACGACATGAAAGTCGACGAATTGATAATCAGTTACGAGGTCGGGCAGGACGCCAAGGGGATCCCGGATCTTCGCGCTTTTTTCTGTCGTTAGAAGATGATCTGTTGCGGATCTTTGCTTCTGAGCGCGTATCGAATCTCATGCTGAAATTAGGCATGGAAGAAGGCGTGCCCATCGAACATCGCATGGTCACGAAGTCGATTGAAAATGCCCAAAAGAAAGTGGAAGGGCATAACTTTGAAATCCGTAAACATCTCCTTGAATATGACGATGTGATGAATAAACAACGCGAGGTGATTTACAAACATCGTCAAAATGTTTTGAGAGCGACAGATGTTCGTGAAGAAGTCTTGGATATGCTCGATGGGATTGGCGAGGGCTTGGTCGCGACGTACTGCCCTGAAGAACAATATTCAGAAGAGTGGGATTTTGCTGGTCTCGTTGAATCGGTGCATGGTCAATTTGGTTTGGAAAATTTCAAGGTTGACGAATTTAAAGAATTAGGACGCGATGCGCTCATAGAAGATATTCCAGAAAAACTGAAGCAGGGTTATCGAGATAAAGTCAAAAATTTGGTGGAAGAACATGGCGCGGGTGAAGACTTAATTCATTATATTGAGCGGACCATCTTACTGCAGATGATTGATCAGCAATGGAAAGATCATTTGTGGGGAATGGATCAACTCAAAGATGGCATTGGTCTACGTGGATATGGTCAAAAAGATCCCTTAGCTGAATATAAACGTGAAGGCTATGACAAGTTTTCCGGGATGATGGACCGTATAAAAGGCGATACGTTGGAACGCCTCTTTAAGTTCCAGTTAGTGCGCGGCGAACGACCAGAACCAGAAGTGGAAGCTCCACGTCCTCCGCAAATGAGCCTGAACCGTGGTGAAGCTGCGGAAGCACCGAAACAACCGGTACAACGTTCAGAAGAAAAAGTGGGTCGCAACGATCCCTGTCCCTGTGGTAGCGGTAAAAAATACAAAAAGTGCCACGGAGTGTAAGTTTCCTTTCTTCCCAGCGGACGAAGTACGCTGACTCGAAGAGAGTATTCTTGTTCGTAACTCATACGAGTTGACTCTCACACCTATCTCCAAATCCATAAACAAGTCAGTCACCACAAAACTCTCGTTTCGTCTCAGTGACAATTGTGTGGATAGGTTTTGCCTCAGTATCCAAAGGTATCGTTTGGCGGGAACCAGCATGATCTAGCTTGAGGGGATGGTCAAAAGAGTCTGCCCAGTAAGGTCACAGTCACTTTAACGAGCGGCGCGTACACTCAGTCCGTGAGCACAGCAAATTGGTGCGAACGCCACTACCGGATTTTTCAATAGACGCACGATCCATGACGAACATCCTCTTTGACTTCACAATCATCCAACTACTCCTTGTTGGAGTCCTGTTTATCTGGACTGGGTTTGTGCGCAGCGGGCTTGGGTTTGGTGGTGCTGCGCTCGGACTACCACTCATGTTGTTTCTCTATGACCAACCACTATTTTGGTTGCCAGTCATCGGCACGCATCTCCTCTTTTTTTCAGCCATGACCTTACGTACGGGTATTCATAATGTCGATTGGCCCTATTTGCGGCACGTTACGCTCTTTGTCATCCCCACGACGTTGATTGGTGTGTTCGGCCTGATTACCTTACCGACTGAGTGGCTGCTCATCTTTATTTATTCCATCTCACTCGCGTATGGATTGATGTGGCTCTTGAATCTTTCCATCAATAGCAAGAAGAGCTGGAGCGACGTGCTGTTGCTTGCGCTTGGTGGGTATGTGGCAGGAACGTCACTAACTGGTGGGCCACTCATGGTGGCGGTCATCATGAAAAATGTCGCTGCCCATCAACTACGTAATACGTTGTACGTTCTCTGGTTTACCATCGTGGCGATTAAAATGAGTACCTTCGCGGTTCTCGGAGTCGAACTGCACCTGCTCACAGCCCTTGCGCTCCTTCCCATCGCAGCCATTGGCCACGTGATCGGACTCAAATTTCATGATGCGATTTTGAAAAACGATGAGCGGTTCAAGCAGGTTATAGGAGGAATGTTAGTGCTCATCAGCGGATTGGGGTTAATGAATATTCTTGCCTAAGGTGAGCTTGCATGATGCGAATCAGGCCTGCCTGCTGTGGGTTTAAATGGTAGGTGCTCGCCTGGCATGGAGAAAATCTAGGGTTCGCTGTAAAGCCGAACTATATAACAATAGATTTGAGTCCTAATTCTATTAAGGCAATAACGCAGGCCTGACCCTATTACAAAAATAACGAAATTCACGGACAAAGGCCCAGTGAATGTTTTCAGCAAGGGTAACACTAAAATTACGACTAGAGATTTTTCAAGAACCACCCAAGGCTCAACAGCCGATTTACTCGAAAATAATATCCCTTTAACAAAGATTCGACTGAGTAATTAATAATGAATGTTATTAGTTCAAGGGAACAAATTAGTCTTGTTAGTAGCCATATCGATAGTACTGTCGACACGTCCAAAGTCTTACCCGATATGGTCTTCCGGAGTACATTTCAATATTTCTCGTTCATTACTTTTGATGAACCATTCTTGCCTCTCTTTTTTAACAGCTTGAAGCAATTTCTCGTGGAAATTGGAGAAGAACAATTTTGGTTGTCAGCAATTAATTTAAATAAAAAAAAAGGAGAATAAGGGCAACTTTAACATTACGTCTGCAATTCAAGTTCTGACTGCTGACAATGAAAAGGACTACCTACAAGCTGTGAATGGTTTTACAGATAATGATGAGCTCTCAGTGCATATGCATTATTCAGATTTATTGATTGCCTTATCCTCGTCTCGCAAATGGGTGGTTTTCGGAGATAGTGTTGCTGATATCGCTGTTTGTGCATTTTCTGACTCTACGTACTCCGATGTCTTTAGGGCAATCTATGGCGCTGGGCTATTAACGCTCCACGGCAAGGAGCTATTAAGTGTAGAAAGAGCGGCAGAGCATGCGTACGGTAGCGCAGGTAATCTGCCGCAGAGAGAGGAATTATTATTAAATTATTCTTCAACGTAATTCCTTTTACTGGAGTCCTGATGTTGTGGAAACACACGGGGTCACCTATTCTCACATTCAAACGTCAAGTGCACCACGCATTTGGAGTCATTTCTTGACTTAACATATCTAGTAGCGTTAGGCCTGCCTCCATTACCTAATATCGTATCTCAGTAATTTTCTGTGAAGCCGGGTTTCGGCCCGGCAGCCGAGGCCCTTTTCTTTCGGGAAAAGGACCCAAAACCATTGACGCTCAGGCTGGCCAGATGAGGATGGGTCGGACGCGAATCTGAGGAAAGCGGACCAACTCGCTACGCTCAAACAAGGCCCGCAGAATAGAGCGTGCGCCCCACAAGCCAGCCAGCAGGCGTCGAATACAATGGAGAAGGTGCCTCAAGCCGGTCCGTCATTGTTGTGCCTAACAAATGTTGATCTGACCAGGTTCCTCTCAGTGAATGAGATCTCGCTTGGAATTACCTGGCCTTATGATATGGCCGAGCAGTGCAGCCGACACCGGAGAAAAGGCGCGCAGTGTTTGAGCGTAGCGAGTTTGCGCGGTGCCGGTGTTGGCGAACCGCGCAGGGAACCCGAAGGGCCACAGTATGGCCAACATGGTTTTGACTACTTTTGCCAAAACAAAAGTCGTTCGGCTGCCGGGCCGAGACCCAGTATCACAGGAAAACAGGGAGCTCGCTGTCGCTCAAGCCGAGAACAATTTTTACACGGCTCTCTGATTTTGTTGCCCTTGCAGAATGAACCACCTCACCGACGGTTGACGCTCTTTTTTGAATTCAAGTAGCAAATGCGGGTCAAGTCTATTGTTGTCTCGTTTGTGGGAGTTTGCTACAGTCGCGAGATGGCTAGACCTTTACGTATTACCTACCCTGGCGCGGTGTATCATGTGATGAATCGAGGTGCTTCTCGGAAGCGCGTCTTTGCCCATCATGCTGATTATGAAGTGTTTCTCCAGTTGTTGGCAGACTGTCATGCCCGATGGGGGGTAGAAGTCTTGGCGTACTGTCTGATGGGGAATCATTATCATCTCTGTCTTCGAACCCCTGAGGAGAACCTGCCTCGTGTGATGCGCCATGTGAATGGCGTGTACACGCAACATGTGAACCGAACGCAAGGCCGAGATGGCCCGTTGTTCCGAGGGCGGTATAAAGCGTTGGTTGTGGAAACTAACACGTATTTGTCGGCTGTGATCCGCTACATCCATCTTCAGCCCGCCAAAGCGAAGCTGGTGTCGAAGCCGGAGGCCTATCCGTGGAGCAGCCATGCAAGCTACCTTCGTCGCAAGTCGGCACCGGCCTGGCTGAATGTTGAGAAGGTCTTGAACGGGTTTGAGGGCGGCCGAGATTTTCATCAGTACGTTCTGGCCGGAAATGACGAGGAGCTTGAAGCTTATTATGCCGCGGGCCGACAGTCACCTGTGCTGGGTAGCGACGCGTTTCGCACGCGACTCAAGAAGCATACAGGGAAGCTTTCGCGTGAGCATCCGCGAATAGAGCGAGTAGGGGCAAGGCCATCCGCGGATCGGGTCGTGCGGGCGGTTGCCAAGACCTATAGTGTGACGGGCTCTGCGTTACGAAATGGGCGACGAGAGACATCGGGAGAAGGCCGGAAAGTGGCCATGTATCTTGTGCCCAGGCTGTGCGATTGGACGTTACAGGCCACGGCGGACTATTTCGGGTTAAGCAGTTACGGCGGAGCCAGTTGGGCGGGGTCCCAAATTCGCAAGAAACGAGATAGTGAGCCGTCCTTTAGACGCAAGCTGGAACGTCTGGAGCGGCTCATCTTACCGCAATAGGGTTTGTGCCCTTTCATCTTCTCTTCTCTCTTTTCTTGATCCCATTTTTTCCGTGTCGGTGGTTGATGGAAGCTTGCAAAGCTTCTGCTTTGACCTGTTCATTAAAGGGAATACCAACGCGAGTCTTGTGGATGTGGAGAAAGGCGGGACAACTGTCTTCTGATTAGACTGCTTGTTTAGCAGATGTGATTGGCATCATTTTGTCGATGTTCATCGTGTGCAGGACGTCAAGGACGCGGCCTGGAACGGCAATGAGGGATAGTGTGATTTGTGCGTCGGCAAGTTCCTGCTTGGTCTGCACTAAAATTCCTAACGCTGCACAGTCAATAAATGAGACTTCGGTGAGATCCAGTAGAACGTATTTGGCTCCCTCGGCTTGTGTATTTTGAAGCGCTGATTGAAGTTCTTTCCGAACCATGAAATCTAGTCGACCAGATAGGCTGAGTACCGTTTCTTCCGGCTTGGTCTGTGTTTTGTTGATTTCCAATGAATGCTTGGTCCTTTAGCTATTGGAATAAAAAAAAACGCAATCAAAATTCATTGAATTTTTGATTGCGCCAACAACTGAATGGCCAGGCATGTGCCGCCAACCCGTTAGGAGCTATCTGTTAACACGCTTGCTTGGATGGTGAGCTTCGCGTGTTGAGGTTTTTACCGTTTCTGCAGTCGTTAATCTTGACTGCAGTCCCATGTTTTCCCAACCCCTAAGGAGTATCGGAATGATTCATGAAAAGCTTTAAGCAATAGGCGTCAATAGATTCTGTCTTGAGGATGAGATGATTTTAGAAGATACGGCTGTTTGGTCTACTCGACATTGCGAATTCATCACCCGCTAGGCGACTCTGTCTTCTTGATATTGCTCTTCTTTTCTTTTCTACATTCAACCTTCTAACTAATTGAATATATTGCAAAATTTGCATTATCATGCCTCGTTTGTTGCTTGACTTCAAATGCTGAAGGTGGGTAATGTAACCGTTTTTTTATAGGTATATTGAAGGAGTACTCATAGTCCATTCGTGCCATCTGATCTTTCATATTTCTCAGGAAATCCAAAGCTCATCCAAGCGATGGTTGAGGAAATTTCTTTACAGGGCCCCCTGACCTTTGCGCGTTTTATGGAGTTAGCGTTGTATCACGAAGGACATGGATATTATATGACGCAGACTGTTGCACAGGATCCTGCTGCACGCGAGCGAATTGGCTGGAAGGGTGATTTTTTTACTGCGCCAGAATTATCCCCAATTCTCGCAAAAACCCTTGTGCGCCAGGTGTTAGAAATAGATGCCCAGTTAGGTCATCCGTCTCCTTTTGCTTTTATTGAGATGGGTTGTGGAAATGGGTCCTTTGCCGCTGATTTTCTTCAATATTGTCAAATGGATGCCCCAGATTTTCTGGCCCGGTTACGCTATGTTCTTGTTGAGCGGAGTGTGCATCTTCAATCCGTTCAAGCCTCTCAGATTCGGGAGGTCATGGGATCCTGTCGAGAGGGTCTCCTCCGTTGGGTATCTTCTGTTGAAGAACTGGAAGAGGAGTCTGTGGTGGGTGTCATGTTTTCCAATGAATTGGTAGATGCTTTTCCAGTTCATCGTGTTCGTTGCGATCAGGATCACCTTCAAGAAGTATTCGTGGATTATCACGATGGAAAATTTATGGAACGATTGGGTTCCATGTCTTCTTCGACAGTAGAAGACTACGTTTCTCACCATGGAGTGCGATTACGTGAAGGGCAGACTTCAGAGCTTCATATCGCAGCAGAGCAATGGATGATCCATGTCGCACGAGTGTTACGGCAAGGCATTGTGATAACGGTTGATTACGGTCATACTGGAGCCGATTATTACAATTCTGAGCGGAATAACGGAACCTTTTTATGTTATTTTCGTCATGCCATCTCGACGAATCCCTTTGAGCGGATAGGCGAGCAGGATATGACCGCTCATGTCAATTTTTCGGCATTGGCAAAAACTGGCGAAGCCTGGGAGTTGCAGACAGTGGGTTTTACGAATTTGGCCAACTGGCTTATGGGGTTAGGTGTCGAGCAAATGATCGGCGACGAGGATCCAGAATCAAAAGAGATTCAGGCTTTGACCCAATTGCTTCGTCCCCATGGTATGGGAACGACATTTAAAGTCTTGGTGCAACGAAAAGGTCTTGAGCCGATGCCCCTTCAAGGGTTACGCTATCGAGCATTTTTTGATGATGTTTTGTAATCGCTCATGATCATGATAGAGCGAGTTCAAGGGAGTGCGTTGAAAAGTCTGCACGGAACATATCGTAGGGAGATCGCAGATGGGTAGTGAACCAGTTCCCTATAATTACCTTCCCATCATTGTGTTCATGGTGCTCGGCACGCTGTTTGGCGTTGGTTCAATTCTCGCCGGCTGGCTTCTTCGCCCGCACCGACCCTACCGGGAAAAGTTGTTGCCGTATGAAAGCGGCAGCCCCTTGTTTATGGATGCGCGGGTGCAGTTCCCCATGCGGTACTACATTATTGCGATGCTTTTTGTGATTTTTGATATCGAAGTGGTGTTCTTGTTTCCTTGGGCTGTGGTGTTTAAAAAGCTGGGGTTACTTGGATTGATTGAGATGGGAATGTTTTTAGCCATTCTGATCGTGGGGTATTGGTATGCCTGGAAAAAAGGGGCGTTGGACTGGGACTGAATAATGATAGGTCTTTAGGCCTAGCATAACTGAGCGGTAGGCAGTACAATGCCTCCTAAAATGCATTAATATATATCGGAAGTATGAAGCATGAGCATTTTAGAACGACAGCTTGAGCCCAATATTATTACCACCAATTTGGATTGGTGCATCGCCTGGTGCCGAAAGTCGGCGCTGTGGCCCATGACGTTTGGCTTAGCCTGTTGTGCTATTGAAATGATTGCGTCAGTTTCGTCGAAGTATGACATTGATCGGTTTGGGGCCGGAGTCTTTCGGGCTTCCCCACGACAATCTGATTTGATGATCGTGGCAGGCACAGTCTGCAGAAAAATGGCTCCGGTGATTCGACGAATTTATGACCAAATGGCTGAGCCGCGGTATGTGATCTCTATGGGATCCTGTGCCACGTCAGGGAATCATTACAATAGTTATAGTGTCGTTCAGGGTGTAGATCAGATCGTGCCCGTTGATGTGTATATTGCCGGTTGTCCCCCAAGGCCTGAAGCATTAATGGATGGCCTGATTAAGTTACAAGAAAAAATTCAAAAAGAAAAATATTTCGTGAAATAGGTTGTCATTCCTATTGATCGTCCTTTCCTGAGTTTCATCTATTTCCAATGCAATCATCGTCTATGCATCCCTTTCTTGCACCCATTGTCGCCAAGTTCCCTGAGGCTGTGATTACGGCTGAACAAGATTCCGATCGTGGGGATTTATGGCTGCAAGTGAAGGCCGTTCATTGGCGAGACGTGGCGACGTTTCTTCACGATGATCCCAGCCTCCTGCTTGATCATATTACGGATATTTGCTCTGCTGACTATCCTGATGACGCCGAGCGCTTCGAAGTGATTTATCAATTACTTTCCTTGCCACATGGGATTCGTCTACGAATTAAAGCTCGAGTGACTGAAGAGAACCCGGAAATTGAGACGATTAGCGATATTTGGCGAGGCGCCAATTTCTTGGAACGAGAAGTCTATGACCTGATGGGTATTCGATTCATTGGTCATCCAGATTTGCGCCGAATCTTAATGCCCGATGACTATGAAGAAGGGCATCCGTTGCGCAAAGATTTTCCTGCCGAAGGTCGTGGGTGGCGTAGCCAATTTGATTTTCTTCCTAAGCTCGATGAGCCTGTTGGCGAATGGTCTGCCGCTGAAATTCCTGATGATCAGCGCCATCAGTTCATGGCTGATGATCGACCAGGAGACAAGAAGCGAACCACGGAAATGCTCTTGAACATGGGGCCACAACATCCCAGTACTCATGGCGTGTTACGCGTGGTGTTGGAACTGGATGGTGAGCGCGTGAGTAAAGCCACGCCGGACTTGGGGTATTTGCATCGAGGGGTCGAAAAATTGGCTGAAGGCCTCACATATATGCAAGTGCTGCCGCATACTGATCGTTTGGATTATGTGTGTGCCATGACCAATAACTACGCGTATGTTCGTGCCGTCGAAAAATTAATTGGGATGGCGATCCCGGAACGGGCTGAATACGTTCGAACGATTATTGCTGAAGTGCAACGAATCGTGGGCCATTTGTTTTGGTTGGGGACGCAGGCTCTGGACATTGGTGCCATGACCGTGTTTTTTTGGACATTCCGAGAGCGCGAAGTGTTGCTCGATCTCTTTGAAAAACTTTGTGGCGCACGCTTAACCCTCAATTATTATCGGATTGGCGGGGTTGATGCGGACCTCACTCCAGAAATTATTGCGACGCTTCGAGAATTTTTTAAAGCGTTTCCTGCTCATATTCGAGAATATGACACGCTTCTCCAGAAAAACCGTATTTGGATCGCACGGACGAAAGGCGTGGCGGTCATTTCAGGAGAGGATGCGATCAACTTTGGTCTCACCGGTCCAGTGCTGCGCGGATCTGGTGTCAATTATGATATTCGTAAGCTCGAGCCCTATGGCGTCTATGATCGTGTGGAATGGGAAGTTCCGCTTGGGAAAGACGGTGATACTTATGATCGATATTGGGTGCGTATGGAAGAGATGTGGCAGAGTGTCCGCATCATTGAGCAATGCTTAGATCAATTACCTGATGGTCCGATCCTGGCCGTTGATGCTCAAGTCATTCCACCCCCAAAACCTGAGGTCATGCGAGACATGCAAAGCTTGATTCATCATTTCATTATTTTTACCCAGGGGTTTAAACCACCCAAAGGCGAAACCTATTGCGGAACCGAAGTGCCTAAGGGCGAGTTGGGGTTTTTCCTCATTAGTGACGGGAGTTCGCGGCCGTATCGGTTGAAAATTCGATCGCCTTCGTTTATTCATATGGGTGCGTTTGATTATATGGCCAGAGGCTATCTCATTTCCGATATTTGTACGATTTTTGGGACGTACGATATCGTGATGGGAGAATGCGATCGATAACGAAGACGTATAAAGACGTGAAGGGTAAGGCGAAAACTTGCTAATCCATTACCCTAATGCTTCACGCCTTACGAATAAAGTTATGTTATTAGCGAAATTTAAAGATGAAGTTGAGGAGATTCTTTCTCGCTATCCGGTGAAACGGTCAGCGCTCCTCCCGCTATTAAATTTAGCGCAGCGCGAGGAAGGGTTTGTGAGTGAGCCGGCTATGCGGGATATTGCGAAGGTCTTGGAGCTCACTCCGCCTCAGGTGTTTGAGACCGTCACGTTTTATACGATGTTCAATCTCAAGCCAATCGGAAAGTTTCATCTTCAAGTCTGTAAATCACTGATGTGTGCCTTAGTCCGGTCAGATGATGTGGTCACATGGATTTCGAAGAGACTCAATATTACCCCTGGGCACACGACACCGGATAATAATTTTACGCTCAGTGTCGTCGAATGTCTTGGCTCATGCGGGACCGGCCCCATGATGCAAGTGAATGATGACTACTATGAGCAATTAACTGAAGAAAAAGTCGCTCGTGTGTTAGAAGACCTGGCTAGAGATGGAGTGTGTTCGCTCAAAAGTGGTCCCTATATGTATCCGATGCCTCTCTCTCAATCATAAGTAGAGCGCGTCATAAGGTTTTTATGCCTCAATACGAAAAAATCCTCTTAAAAAATATGGAGCAGCCGGGTTATACTGGTTCGCTCGCCGACTATGAGAAGACTGGTGGGTATCAAGCGTTTCGTAAAGTCCTGAAAGACATGCAGCCGGATCAGGTGATTGAAGAAGTCAAAAAATCGAGTCTTCGGGGACGGGGTGGCGCTGGTTTTCCGACCGGGATGAAATGGGGGTTTATTCCCAAAGATCATCCTGGGCCTAAATATCTCTGTTGTAATGCGGATGAAAGTGAGCCTGGCACGTTTAAAGATCGCCAATTAATGGAACGTGACCCTCATCAAATGTTGGAAGGCATGGCGATTACGTGCTTTGCCATTGGTGCTGAAACGGCGTACGTCTATATCCGAGGCGAATTTCGACTTGGGGCGAAAATTTTGAATAAAGCGGTTGAAGAAGCGAATGCTGCCGGTTATTTAGGAAAAAATGTTTTGGGAACTGGCAGAACCATAAATATTTACATTCATGCCGGTGCGGGTGCCTATATTTGCGGTGAAGAAACAGCCCTGCTGGAATCACTAGAAGGTAAGCGTGGGCAGCCTCGATTTAAGCCACCCTTTCCGGCTACGCATGGTCTCTACCAAATGCCGACCGTCGTGAATAATGTAGAAACCATGGCTAACATTCCTCATATCATGAATAGAGGGGGAGAATGGTTTGCTGGGATAGGCTCTCCTCCAAAGAGTTGTGGCACAAGAATTTTTTGTCTGAGTGGGCATGTGATGCGTCCTGGCAATTATGAAGTTCCCATGGGTATCACCTTTCGTGAGTTTATCTATGATATTGGCGGAGGGATGCGTTCGGATAAACCGATCAAAGCGTTTATCCCTGGCGGTGCCTCTGCTCCGTTTCTGACGCCAGAGCATGTAGATGTCAAAATGGACTTCGAATCCGTGGCGATGGCGGGGTCGATGTTAGGGTCGGGTGGTGTGACCGTCATGGAAGAGGGCACGAGCATGGTGTGGGCGGCATTGCGGCTCATGGAGTTTTTCTATCATGAATCCTGTGGGAAATGTACCCCATGTCGGGAAGGCAGTTCTTGGTTGACACAAATTCTTCAGCGGATTTGGACGAAACAAGGCCGTCAAGGTGATTTGGATCTGTTAACTGAGCTTTGCAAAAATATAGCCGGTCGTACGATTTGTGCTTTTGGAGAAGCAGAGGTCGGACCCATTCAAAGTACGTTGCACCATTTTCGTCATGAATATGAAGATCTCATTCGTGAGGCTGATGTCATGAGGCCTAAGAGTAAAGAGATCCCAGTCTTCAATCCTTAAGTCACAGAATATGTCGACACCAGTTACCACAACAGAAACAGTCACTTTGATTATTGATGGTCAAACAGCCACGGTGCCGAAAGGCACGTTGGTCATTGAGGCGGCTCGACAGGTTGGTGTCATGGTTCCGCACTTTTGTTACCACCCCAAGTTAGCGCCTGATGCCAATTGCCGCATGTGTCTGGTTGAGATTGAAAAAATGCCTCGCTTGCAAACATCTTGTAGTACGCCTGTGGCCGAAGGCATGGTGGTGAAATCCTCAACTTCGGCTCAAGCGACGGAGGCTCGCAAGTCCGTTTTAGATTTCATTCTTGCGAATCATCCCTTGGATTGTCCGGTGTGTGATCAAGGTGGTCGCTGTGATCTCCAAGATTTTTCCCACGAATATACGGCGACGACCAGTCGCTTTAAAGATCTGAAACGAGTCTTTCAAAAAGAATATTTTAGCCCACTCATTGAGACACAAATGAATCGTTGTGTGCAGTGTATGCGGTGTGTGCGCTATTGCGATGAAATCATGGATGTGAAAGCCTTAGCCCCAACTGGACGTGGGACCCTGACGGAAATTAAAGCGTTTGGTGCCCATGAATTGGATTGCGAATTTTGTGGAGGGTGTGTTCAGATTTGTCCTGTAGGCGCGATTACCAGTCGTGCCTCGATGTATGAATTTCGTCCGTGGATGCTCAAGCGAACTGATTCGGTCTGTGGGTAT
>JAJDBS010000049.1 GCA_029261235.1 Nitrospirales bacterium | reverse complement strand
GGTCTGTACTGGTCGAGGAGAAGAGCTCAGTGACATTACGCCTTCTCAATACGAAGAAGTATTAACTCATTTGATCGAATCTCAGGACAAATACCAAGATATGTTGGTTCGAGCCAGATGTGCACCACATTTCAAGAGATTAGCCTATGAAAAGGACCCGAATTCGCCTATCACCAAAGCCCAAGGCTATATGGGTGGTGGATGTCTTGCCGGAACGAACTACGCGCGGGTGACCCCAAATGGCGATCTGACGCCCTGTCCTTACATGCCTTTATCTGCTGGAAATATTAAAGATACGAGTTTTGTGGATTTGTGGGAAAAGTCAGAGATTTTTGATTCCTTTCGGTATCCGCATCTGAAGGGCAAGTGCGGTGATTGTGAGTACAGTGAGATTTGTGGCGGTTGCAGAGCACGTCCATATGTGGATCATGGCGATTGGATGGATGAAGACGAGTGGTGTCTGTACACCCCGAAAGGCGGCGAGAAAGTCCAGGTGGCCTTCAATGTACCGGAAGCGTCATCTGTGGAATGGGACCAAGCGTCGGAAGAACGGTTGAACAAAATACCTTATTTCCTGAGAGCCATGGTGAAAAAAGGTGTGGAACGTCATGCTACTGAAGAAGGTATAAAAGTTGTCACTATCGAATTAATGGAAGAACTTCGTAAGCGCCGGTTTGGCAATGAAACGCCGGTCTTTAAGGTCTGATGGACTCCATTCTTGGCGTTCTCACCGACCTCAATCAACTCATTCCCATTTTAGTGCATTGGCTCCACCTGCTTTCTGCTGTCGTATGGATCGGTGGGCTCGCCTTTCTGGTCATGGCTGTGACTCCCTGCCTGAAAACTACTGTTCCAAAAGAATTAATCAAACCCATATCAGAAACATTTTATAAGCAATATAAACGTGTGGTCGGTATTTTGTTGGTGGTCATTCTCTTTACCGGCGGGGCGAACCTGCATTATGTGAGTGAAGGTATGATCATGGCGACGGGTGAAGGTGTGGCGCACCATGCAAAATATCTCATGGTCTTTTTCATTAAGTTGTTCTTAGTGCTTGGGATTATGACTATTTTCATCTACACGATTATCTTTCAAAACGATCCGACTGGCCATGAAGACCAAGAAGAGCTGGAAGAAATGGCTGTCGAGCCTGTGCCCTTCCAGCGAGTGGCGCTGTGGATGGGTGTATTTATTATTTTATGCGCTTCGGCCATGAAGCATCTTCACACCTAGCTTAGGTTCATGCCAGCCGGAGAATATTCTCCCTCTCTCTCATCCAATTCAGTGTGATCCGAATCCTTAAAATGAGCGAGTTAGAAAGGAAGACTCTATGTTCTCGATGATATTGAAAGCCAACAGAGGGCGGATTGGGAAGACAGAGCAACAATATGTAGTCCGGACACGATTGGTGCACCTCTTTCTTGGTGTCATCGTATTTTTCTGTGGAAGTTGGGGTGTATGGGCCAATACTCCGGATAATCTAGATGATCCAGAAACCGTCATTCGAATGATCGTTAAAGCCAATGCTGATATGGATTTGAAGACTCTTGAGACTCATATGGCTGCTGATGAGGATACCGTCGGTTACACGATAGGTGGTCGCAAATACATTGGATGGAAAGACGTGAAGCAAGCCTTTGAAGAAGAGTTTTCTATGCTTAGCGGATTGACCATTGATATTCTTAATCTGAAAGTCTGGCGGCAGGGTGAGGTTGCTTGGTTTGCCATGGAAATCGATTATAACCGTGAAGTACAAACAGCCGATGGCCCGATCACGAAAACATGGCCATTGCGAGATACAGGCGTCTTGAATCGTCGTGATGGGATCTGGATGCTCGTCAATTGGCATGAATCCATGCGAGAACCCATCAAGCCATTGGCTGTAGAGCGTGAAGCTGTGTCATCCAAAGTTGGAGACAGTTCAGAGGATATGGATCTCACTGGTGAATGGGAGATTCAAGAAGAAGACAAAGCCTATCAAGCGACTCTAGACGCTAAGGGCAATGGGCCTTACACTTGGCAAGAAGGTCGGATTCACACTGATAACGTGGTTGATCGCCTCTGGTCTGGGACGTGGAAGCAAAAGGGGAATGACCGGGAAGGTGCGTTTGAAGTACTTTTGTCTGAAGACGGAACGACTGCAGACGGGGTTTGGTGGTATTTGCGAGTCGGCACCCAAAAAAATATCCCTCCACGCGAATGGGGCGGGACCTATAAGATCAAGCGCTTGTCTCCTAGCATCTCTGATAAAGATATGACACCCTAGTCTTCGATCCTCGTGTGGAAGCCGGCACTCTTCTTTTTATATTTGTATCTTGTGTGAGTTCTGGAAGTCAGGCTTTGTCTAATTGTGTGTCTTCAAGGGCATGTTCGAAATCTTGAAGATATCCATCTCGCTAGGCCACCGGTATAATGACTCGGTTGATTCATCAGAAAGAGATTTTTCAGAATAGGCCAAAAAAATCTATGCCGCGATCTACCCGTTCACAACGTGTTACAGAAACCAAACCTCTCCCTTTAGATCTTCCTGAAGATGCGAGCAGCGAAGGCTTTCTACGTGATAAACCAATAGTGGTTATTGTGGGGAGGCCGAATGTTGGCAAGTCCACGCTCTTTAATCGAATTGTGGGCCATCGAACAGCAATTGTGGATGATGTTTCGGGTGTCACACGCGACCGGAATATGGCGGAATGCGACTATCAAAATCGCATGTTCACGCTAGTTGATACAGGCGGATTGGATCTCACGGCTGAAGACGTGATCGTGTCGCAGATTAAAGAGCAAACGAAAATGGCCATGGCTGAAGCTGACTTGGTCATCGCCGTGATGGATGGGCGTACGGGATTATCTCTGTTGGATTCCGAACTAGCAGAACTGCTTCGTCCCGTGACCAAACCAGTATTTCTGGCCGTCAACAAGATTGATACACCGAAGTCAGAACCGCTCCTCGCTGATTTTTACCAGTTGGGAATGAAAGACATCTTTCCAATTTCTGCTGAAGGTGGAATGGGGGTGGATGAACTACTTGAAGCGCTCATGCCCTATCTGCCTCTTGTCCCGGACGAGTCTACTGAGCTAGAGGTCCCCCGTATTGCCGTGGTTGGTCGGCCGAATGTCGGCAAATCGACATTGGTCAATGCCATTTTGGGGGAAAAACGCCTCATTGTTAGTGATATCCCTGGCACCACACGCGATCCCATAGATTCGCTTCTCACCCGTGATGGGCAGAACTATATCTTTACCGATACGGCAGGAATTCGTAGACGAGGGCGCATTGATCGTGGCATTGAAGGCTACAGTGTCCTTCGAGCTATGCGAGCTCTAGGACGATCTGACGTTGCCGTCTTATTATTGGATGGGATTGAGGGTGTCACGGAGCAAGATACAAAAATTGCTGGCTTGATCAGCAAACAGGGGCGAGGTTGCGTCATTCTGGTGAATAAATGGGATGTACGTGAAAATGATCCGGAAGCCTACCCCTCGTACAATTTAGAACTGTCACGGCGTTTTCCGTTTTTTGCACATGTCCCTGTATTGTTCGGAGCAGCGGTGCAATCTGAGACACTACCCCGCTTGTTTTCAAAAATTGATCAGGTCGTGGAATTTTTTGCGAAACGTATTCAGACACGGAAGCTCAATCTGTTTTTCCAACTACTCCTGGAAAAAAATCCTATCGCCTTGCACCGCGGGAATCCAAAAAAATCAATGTTTATCACGCAAGTCGCCACCAAGCCTCCAACATTTGCTTTATTTGTCAAAGGCGCAGAGAAAATTCCGACCTCGTACCTTCGTTACCTAGAAAATTCCATCCGGGCTGAATATGGTTTTCAGGGCATTCCAATAAAAATACTATTGCGTGGAACAGGGAAAAAGTAATTCGCAAGGGAGCGGAAAAGGTCTGCGGTCAACATTCCCAATCACATTCGACTGAGGGCTTGGAAATATTCAACAAAGGCATGCGTGCCGCCTGAAGTTTGCCCGATCAAAGTGTTCGTTTGGAGCATGGTAGCCATGTTCCGGCAGACTCAATCCTATAAATACTATCGGTACTTTCCATGCGCGTTGTTACGTCGCTGCAGCTCCAATTGACCCACCTTCTCTGACAAATGCCGGGCGACGCCAAAATCCTTTTTCAACGGCATTCTATAGTGCTTCGGCATAGGGCTCTTCTGAAATACCGCGAACGGGTTCCAATGCTCCGTTGGCAATGACCTCAATATCTGGATGGCGTTCACTGAGATACTTCTCTTAAAGGCGGAAGATGTTTTTAGGATTCTGATTGGGAATCAAACACATGCTGATTTTGAGATCTCCACACGCAGGCACAATCGTTTTGACGCCAGGTCCCGCTTGCTCTACGGCTAAGACATGGACTGCAAAAGTGGGCCAAGCCCAAATGGGTTTGAGTCATTTTTTTGGGTCGGATGTTCGCAGCGAGTGGAGTTGGTCGGTTTCTTTAAACTTCCGTACTTGAAAGCCTGATGCTACGAAGTCTTTCAGTTCTGTTCGAGTAGGCGACACGACATCACCGTAAAAGCCTGGGATCTTTAACTCGTCCGGTTTTCGCATCTTCACATGAGTAAGCCGCATCACATAATTCTGTGTGGGGATTGCGGGCTCCACCAGTGAGTCCGGAATGAATATACGTTTCCCCTGTTCGAAGGACTAAACAAGCTCCTAGCAAGCCACGGAGTCTACAGGATAACGCAGGCCGATTTTTGGCGACCCAAATGGTGTCGGAGATTAAGACCGAGTCAGAAGCCGGAATGCTTCTTCGATTAATGTGGGCTTCGGAAAAATTCGGACTACCAATTTCTTTTTCTAATTCCCAAAGCATTCGAATATTAAGAGGAATGCCTGATTCTTGCGCGAATCGAGCTGCAAGCATGGCAGTGAGTGCCTGGCCTTTGTCGTCGGTCGCGCCGCGGCCACAATAGCGATCGCCGTTTTTGTGGAAAGCAAAGGGTGATGGTCGTTATTCAGGTTCAAGGACAGGCTGAACATCCAAATGATGATAAATGATGACGGATGGATACTTTCAACTCGCGCGCCATTTGCCAGTCACGCAGGGATAGCCTTTTGGCTTGACGATTGCTGCTCGTGCGCCGAACTGTTCCAGATAGTTCACAGCCAATTCTGCCATCTTCTGCATATCAGATGCGTGATCGGGGTCAGAACTCACGGATGGTATTCCCGCCCTCTGGCCTAGGATTTTTCAAATTCTCGGCGCTGCTCTTGAATATATGTGCGAATGTGGGAATTCTGATCGTCCATGGCAAAACGATTTTTCTAAGCTGAACCTCAATGAAATTTAGTCTTGCGATGGGGAAAAATGCAGACTAAATTTTTTGATCAGCACAGTACATGTTGATAGCTAATTTTTCTATTTCAGCCTATTGAAAAAGGAACTGGGGCAAAAGTCATAATGAAAATAGCAAGGGCTCCCCAAGCTACCCATTGTCTCCCCTTACCTAATCCAACATCCGGATCGGTGACCGGAGGGTGGGCCAACCCCACAATACCTGCCATCCCCACCCAGACAATCCAGCCAGGCCAACCGGTGAGACCCAGGTAGAGAAGAATTGGAACAGTGATATAAGCCAACTGTCGTTGTTTCTTGCCCAAAACTGCGAAGGCCACATGCCCACCATCTAGTTGTCCCAAAGGTAACAGATTGATGGCCGTGACGAAAAATCCAAACCATGCAGCAAAGGCAATAGGATGTAAGACGAGATCGTGTGTGGGTGGAATAGGTCCAAACATGAGCCAGGCAAGTCCTTGGAGAAGGAGAGGTTCTCCCAGCTGGAGGCCGAAGGCATGTTCTTTAGGAACAATATATGAAAACGAGAGTCCGACGATGACGGCAATCACGGCGGCAAGAAATCCTGTGATGGGTCCGGCTACACCAATATCAAACAACGCCTGTCGTTTCATGATGGGTGAGCGCATGCGAATGACGGCCCCAAAGGTTCCGATGAATTGGGGTGGTCCCGGGATAAACAGGGGAAAAGATGCTGGCACTTGATGGATGCGGGCAAGCACGTAATGTCCAAATTCATGTATGACCAAAATACCTAAAAGCGTGGCAGAGAAGGGTAACCCATTTAACAGAGAGTCAGGATATTTGGTGAGAAAATCCCAGGCGCCGGTTGTGGGCCTTGTGTTCACATGTAAGGCACCAGCCCACAATGTGGTAAACACGGTAAGTCCGAAGAGGAGAATAGGAAGGACCCAAGCGGAAAACGTACTTGGTGGAGGAAGTGTTTGTTGATAAAACGGATAGCGGGGTATGTCGCGCTCTTCTTGTACAGGTTCGGATGTCCACGTAATGCGATGAGGATTGTGAAGCATTCGCTTCCTTATCGCCTCTTCTTTGGATATTGGGGCAATGAGTGATCCCGAAGGAATTGGGAAGGAAGCGTCTTCTGATGAGGGGTGTGAAGGAGATCGATTGGATACGTCGTCTGGGGAGGATTCAGGAGATTGCGAATCCTGTGATTGTTGATCATCCATGTCCGAGGAAGGTGTCATGGGAGAAACAAAATTACTCTACTCATTCATGAGTTAGCCGAATGGATTGTGGGTCTGTTCTTCCGCTACGGTCGTTGAAGGACCATGGCCTGGGAACAGGGCCGTCTCTTTGGCAAGATGCAATAGCGTTTGTTTAACTGATTGTAGGTGTTGAGGATAGAGAGAAGTGGGATTAGAGCGGCCGACTGAACCTGCAAAGAGAGTGTCACCCACAAAACACAGGCTCTGACCTTTGAGTGTGGTCATATAGCAAAATCCTCCTGGTGTGTGGCCAGGAGTCGCAAGACATTCAACCGTTAATTCCCCAAGGGCAATGATCTGGTGGTTGGTTGGAATTTTTAACGAAGCGAGATCAGGCTTCCAAGGAAGCATATCAAAATCCCCATTGCCCAGATAGACAGGAACTGGCCATTCCGCCAATATTTGGTCTAACCCTCCTGCATGGTCAGCATGTCCATGTGTGAGCGCAACGCCAATGAGTGTTAACTCGCGTTCTCGTATGGTCTGCAACATCTGTGGGGCATTATAGCCGGTATCAATCATGAGGGTTTGCTTGGTGTCTGGATCTGTCAGAAGATAGCCCTTTACTTCATACCCGCCAATATCACCTCTAATGGTTTCAACCAAATCGTCATTCGTTGTCCAATCTGGTTGAGGCTGAGGCATCCATCCATCCAATGTGAGGGCCACTAAAGAATGCAACCGTAAATGTAAGGTATGGCAGATATGTTGGATTTCTGCTTTGGTGGGTAAGCGTTGGCCTTTCTCAAGGTTCTCCAGGTCACTGGGGTCGAGCTGAGTCATTTCCGCTAGGGTTTTAAGGCTATGGCCTTGCCCAAAGCGGGCTTTCTTCAAAATATCGCAAAATTCATCTTCTAAGCTCATAAGGTCCTCAAAGTGTTTTACTTGCAGATGACCGATTGAGAATCACTGACTAGACTAATATAGCATGTGTCTGTTGAAAAAAGTTGGTAGTAGCGTTCTCATCAAATTCCAGTGTTCACGGACGAAGGGTACGCTTCGTGCCTGAATGTGGCTGTGGCTTTGCTGGACGGACTTTCTTGAACAGACGCGAAGCTTCTCATGTCCAAGACGGCTGATGGGGTAATTTGTCCATGGCAAGCGTAATTATTCAACACTCCAGCATCTAAACAAAAATAGGGTGCTCATGGAAAGAGGAGATAGTATTCTGGAATACTTCGAATCCCAGCCGTCTGGACAGGACTCGGAGAATATGTACAATTGTGAGCGTTTCTAGGGGCTAGAGAATACGGGAGTTCCTGCTCTGTTTTCTTCTGAGCGATGCAATTTGTAGGGAACAGTAATTTCGGGAGACTGTGAATTTTTTTGTCGAGTGTGATAGGGCGCCATGCATATGCCGACTTCTTTAAAGTCCTGTGATGTCTTAGTCCTTGGGGGTGGGCCAGCTGGTTCCTCTATTGGAGCGATGCTCGCAGAAAAGGGCTGGCAGGTGGACGTATGGGAAAAAGACCCTCATCCTCGTTTTCACATAGGGGAGTCGCTGCTTCCTCATACACTACCGTATTTGAAACAGCTTGGTGTCTTAGAGCAGATTGAGCGTATTGGGCTGCCAAAATTTGGCGCAGAATTGGTGTCGCCCTATCATGATGAGCCGGTGACATTGTATTTTTCCGGAGCGATGGACAAATTTCATCCCTATGCCTTTCAGGTGCGCCGTTCTGAGTTTGACGAAATCCTTCTCAGGAATTGTCAAAAAAAAGGCGCGCGCATTCGTGAAGGGTTTGAGGCCAAATCTGTAGATTTTTCTGATTCGACTTTGGCCACGATTCACGGAACGAATGCCGAAGGAACAGCGATATGGCAACAAGCTCGATATGTCGTGGATGCCACAGGGCGGCAGACATTCTTGGCAAATCAGTTACATGCGAAGCAACGCAATCTTCAACATAATAGTGTCTCTGCTTTTGGACATTTTGAAGATGTGGTTCGACATGACGGAAATGAAGAGGGCAACTTAACGATCTGCTGGTTTGAGCATGGTTGGTTTTGGATTATCCCTTTACCTGATGGCGTGACGAGTGTGGGAATGGTGTGCTGGCCTTCGTATCTGAAATCTCGAAAAGGTACTCTCGATGAATTTTTTTGGCAAACAGTGGAGGGTTCCTTGCACATGACCAATCGTATGAAAAACGCCAGGACGATCATGCCTATTGTCGCCACTGGAAATTATTCCTATGAATCATCAGTCATGACGGGATCGCAATATATGTTAGTCGGCGATGCCTATTCATTTATCGATCCAATCTTATCCAGTGGCGTCCATTTGGCTTTGCACGGTGGCATTCGGGGCGCTGAGGTCGTGGATGCCTACTTACATGGTCATGCACAGGCTGGGCAGAAAGCCAGAGATTTTGAATCAGCCGTGAAACACGGACTCAAGACCTATTCTTGGTTTATCTATCGGATGACACAGCCAGCTTTTCGAAATCTTGCGATGGCCCCTAAAAATTTGTTTCGGATGCATGAAGCTATATCATCGGTACTCTCGGGAGATGTGTTCGGTACAACCCCCGTCAAACTTCCCATATTGCTCTTTAAAGGCTTCTACTATCTGATGACAGTGCTTGACCTTAAAGCGAATCTCGTTCAATATCGAAGAAGAAAATATGCCGTCGATGGGGAGTCGATGGTGTCATGACCTTCAGGCAATCATTTACCCATAAGGCGCAGGGGAATTATCGGGTGCGGTGAAATGGATAGTCGGGTATCTCAAAAGAAAAGGCGAGTGAGATCAACTTTGAGCGATTTCCCAAA
The DNA here is from genome assembly GCA_029261235.1 of Nitrospirales bacterium. Classification (GTDB taxonomy): domain Bacteria; phylum Nitrospirota; class Nitrospiria; order Nitrospirales; family UBA8639; genus Nitrospira_E. The sequence goes on along the minus strand of JAJDBS010000049.1, from coordinate 4,476 downwards.
ATGGGAGCAGCCCTCAGTGCCTACTGCCTCACAAAGCCTGAATGCCTTGGATGTCAAGTATATTCAAGCCGGAAATCTATCCGAAATCCTCAGTTCAGAAGCCGCTCATCAATTAGCGGTCATTGGTTACGGACGTGGTCAATTGCCGTCAATATTGGGGCAGGGCCTCAGCATTGAAGTCAATCTCCCACCCTTGATTCAGCCACCGCTTGTCGAAGTGTGGAAAAGTTCCACGCCAGTGTTCCGTGATCAGGTTGAAAACATCCGATTGGCCTTTACGGATGAAGTCGTATTGGGGTGTTTAGAAATCAAAGAGCAAAGCGGAAATGTGTTAGAGGATGTGGCTCTGGACGCATATACGCAAATTTTTAACTATTGTACTCAGTCAGGTTTTTCCCATCTTCTACGCATGTGGAACTATTTCCCCGGTATCAATGCCGATCAAATTGGGCTAGAGCGATACAAGCGATTTTGTGTAGGTCGACATCAAGCATTCTCAGCGTATCAGAAGGAATTTACCTCAATTCTTCCTGCTGCGACTGCCGTGGGTACCCAAGATGGTCCTTTCCAGGTGCTGTTCTTGGCTGGTAAGCACCCGGGAAACCCTCTAGAAAATCCACGACAAGTCAGTGCCTATGAGTATCCTCCTATCTATGGTCCCAATAGTCCTTCTTTTGCACGGGCGATGTTGCAGCCGACTGGAAGGGGTGGCCAATTGTTCGTGGCGGGTACGGCAAGCATTGTTGGCCATGCTACGCGGCATCAGGATGACCCGGCTGAACAGACGGTAGAAACATTGTCGAATATTCATGCGGTTCTCAATCGGGCACAACACGAGGGCCAGGAATCATGGGGAACAGAGTATTCCGAAGGTCTTATGAAAGTGTTTGTGCGGCATGAAAAAGATTTTCCGGCTGTCTGTGGAGTGTTGGAAGACCATATACTCGGAAAGGCTTCCATCCACTATGTGCTAGGTGAGATGTGCCGAAAGGACTTACTTGTAGAAATTGAGGGTATGTGGAATTTGTCTGTTCTTCCCAATGCGTAAAACAAAACTAGTATTCTTCTTCCTAATTATTTAACATATCGGTATAGTTGTCAGATTCAGATCTTTTCCACACAGACATGTACTGAAGGTACATGAGAATATTCATGAATGTGATTGATCCATTCTTTGTGTGTCTTACGAATTTACTATGAGGAGGATTTTCCTATGAAAAAGCGAGTCTTGACCCATGGGATCTTTTTGATTGTGGTCATGGTGTTGTTGGTTGGATGCAAAGGTTCCCCGATCTTTAATGTGAAGGATGCGAATATTAATACGGTGTCTGGCAATGAACCGGCTTTAGAAGATGTGACGCGAGCGATTATCAGTGCAGCGGCAAATTCAAATCCTCCCTGGAACATGGATATCGTCCAGCCTGGTCATATAGTGGCCACCTTGCATAATCGAACGCATATGGCCCAAGTGGATATTGAATACACGACCAAAGGCTACAGTATTACTCGTAAAGATTCGGCTGATCTGAAGTATGATCCGGAGTCAGAGACGATTCATGCTGGTTACAATAAATGGGTTCAACGTTTGGATAGTAATATTCGAATAAAATTGAATCTGTTGTAGAAATCGCTGTTCAAAAGGCGAATGACCGTCCATTGGAGAATAATCCAGTGGGCGGTTTTTTTTATGGGAATGTTGAAAAAAGCTACCAGCCTTCGCTCCAGCTACGGCTGACAAGCCAACGGAGTTTCATGAATGAGTAAGGGGTGAGAAGTGAAAAGTGAGGAGCAAGATTGAAGAACAGCCTGTCAGTGCATTCTTGCCCATTCTCTTTGCCTTCTCTCCTTACGCTTCACCCCTGACTCCTCACGATCTCTGAGGGATTTTTTGGTCATTCCCGTCAGCTGCTGACAGCATATTTTCTGGAGCATTGACGAGTAATCTTTGAAAAATATCCAACAGCCCCTTTATTGGTGAGAAGTGTGGGATGAGGCCACGTCCTGAAGCTTAGAATTTTGTTGGGCCAGGGGCTGACCAAATATCGCGTGATACAGGTTTCGCGGAGCTAATCCCTTTGCCAACAGTTTGCCTGCAATCATGAGTGTGATCCGGGCAATATCCACGACAGGTCGGAAGTAACTTGGTCTCGGAGCTTGCCGAGGCTCTGATTCGATCGGAATTGGGAGACTCCAATATCCTCGCTTGGCTCCTTCCACTAAAATCTCACTTTCAAAGACGAAGCTCCGCTCGCGGTTTGTGGGAATGTTGAGGCAGGTGAGTAACGCCATTGGGTAAATCCTGAATCCCGATTGGCTGTCATCAATAGGATGCCCTGAAGCCCAGGAGACCCAAAAGTCGGCCACACGGTTTGCGATGATACGGTGCCAGGTGTGGCGAGTCCATGGTCTTCTGCGTGCACCAATGATGATGCGATGTGGAGACACGTTGGCTTGGGCAATTAAGCGAGGAATGTCCGATGGAGAATGTTGACCATCTCCATCCAATGTGATCACTGCCGTCACGCCTTGTGATTTGGCGTATTCAAAGCCCCTCCAGAGAGTCGCAGCTTTTCCGCAATTTTCTTCGTTTCTCAGGACCGTGACTGGTAAATCCTGCAAGAGATGGGCTGACGTATCTGTTGAGCCGTCATCAACCACGATGAGTTGCTCGAGATATTCCAGCGTTTCTTGAGCGACCGAACGGATTGTGGCTGCTTCATTATAGGCAGGAATGACGACCGCATAGCGGGGAGACTCGATTGTCTTGCTTGATGGGTGCAAAGGGGGTTGACGCATGTGGTGATTATGCGGCTGGATAACGTTTGGTTATCCGCTATGCCATCGCTCCATTCACGCCAATGATTTGGCCAGAAAGATAACTTGCTTTTTCAGAAGCCAAAAATCCCACGACTGAGGCGACTTCTTCAGGTTGGCCTACACGTTTCATAGGTACCATACTCTCAATTTGCTCTTCCGTAAATGCGCTCTCTGTGGAAGGTGATTGAATTAACCCTGGTGCCACCACATTGACCGTAATGCCCCGGGAGGCGACCTCTGTTGCGAGGGAGCGAGTCGCGCCATGAAGGCCAGATTTGGCGGCAGAGTAATTTGTTTGGCCACGATGTCCAATCATTCCAGAGAGAGAGGAAATCGTAATGATCCTTCCCCAGCGCGTACGGATCATGGGGAGCAGGAGAGGTTGCGTGACATGAAAAAACCCGTGCAGTGACACGTCGATTACTTGGTGCCATTGTTGGGTCGTCATGCCAGCCAAGGGTGCATCCGCATAGATTCCCGCATTATGGACAATGACCTGAATGGGACCAATTTCGAGGATTGTGTTCATGGTGCGTTCGGTTGTCTCGCGATCTGTGAGGTCACAACAGATGGATTCGGCGGAGCCACCTCTTTCAATGAGTTCTCTGGTGACGTCCTTGCACAGTTCTACGTGTTGGTGTCCATGAACGATGACGTGGAAGCCCATTGAGGTGAGCTCTTGGCAAATCGCTGTACCAATGGGACTATTGCCCCCAGTGACGAGTGCGCGTTTCATGAGGTTGCCTCAGGTCCTTGAATAAAAATTGATGCGCGTCCTTGCAGAAGAACGTCTTTGCCTGCCTTGATCGAAAAGGTGTAGATAAAACTCAGGTGTTGTTCCAGTAACAGTGTTGCCTCAATCGTCAGGTCTTCTACGATTTCCTGAAAAGTGGGACGGTAAACCTGAGTATCCCGAATGGCTCCGAGATAGCCAACAGACGCATTGTGCTCGGAGACGTTCTGTGTGAGTCCCACATGTATCCCCATGGCCTGGGCGGCGTATTCTAAGCCGGAGAGTATTTCCAATATACCATGCCTTCGCAATGGATTCTTCTCTTCTCGATGGGTTGAAGTCCAACAGGTAATTGATGAGTCATCCCAATGCTCAACGGAGGACAACAGGCACATCGCGCTTCCATGAGGGAGAAATTTTTCCAGTTCTACTTTGGAGAGGGTTGGCATGATTGGTGATCAATTCGTAGTTGAAGGTTATCTAAAAAATCCAAATACACGGAAGTGGGCAGATTCTTAGCAATATGTTGGAGTAAAGGAAGGCCTCTGGCAGCTGGGTTGCCTAACCGCATGGGCTCTAACAACGGGTGGAGTATGGTTGTGGGATTCTTGTTTACCGATTCTGACAAGAGTGAAATATCTAGCATGGATAGACTCATTGGTAATGCCTGTCTGCCAAGGACCAGGGCGATGGCAAATGGGGCGATGAGCGGTCGAGTTTCATGGAGTGGAAAGGGTGCGGGGGTATCATAGGCCACGAATAAGATGCAGTCTTCTTGGTTGACGGACAACAATGTGGCCGCTTCGAGTAACCCTCCGGCAAATGATGAATCATAACATGCCAGGCTTGTCGAAGAGCGTTGCGAGCTTGATGCAATACTCCAGTAGCCGGCGGCAGCATTGTGAACTGACTGATGAAAGAGGGTT
>JAJDBS010000048.1 GCA_029261235.1 Nitrospirales bacterium | reverse complement strand
GCTTTCCTTCGCTGAAGGACTCAACACCGAGAGAGAACAAGGACCAGACCCAATAATGTCAGATCCGGCTACACCAACTTGCTCATCAACATCAGTCGTGTCCACTGCGGCTTGAAGCCGTTTGTAAAATGCCCTGGATCGAGAAATGCCATTGCTCCAATAGGTACCAACATCGAAGGCCTGAAGCACCCAGGGCAAGCCACCAACATGGTCCCACTGTGGATGTGTTGCGATGACATGATCAATTCGGTGAATCCCACGATTCCAGAGATACGGGCCAATGACCGCTCGCCCCATATCTAATCGACGATACGCTGGCCCGCCATCAATCAAGACGGTTTGACCATCTGGCAATTCAAGCACGGTCGCATCCCCTTGTCCGACATCCAAAAAGGTGACACGTAATATTCCAGGTTCCCAATGGGTTCGTGGTGACCATGCCCACCAGACCAGAATGGCCAGTAAGATAGTGGCACAACTCCATTGACCTATCTGTTGGTACCTAAACAGCACCAATCCTACCAAGACACACCAGAACAGCACTATCGAGACAATATGAGGCGATGCCACATGCCACTCCGCACCCGGAATATGTGACAGACCCACAACTATCTGTGCAAACAGATCGAAAAACCATTGATTCAGAAATCCCAAGGGTAAATTCTCCACTCCACTGAGTAACACTCCGACCGCAGCAATAAGGCCAACCGGGATGACCACAATCCCGACTAACGGAACAATCACCATATTCGTCACCAAGCCAAGCCATGGGATTTGATGAAAGTAGAAAGCCACCAGCGGCAAAGTCGTGAGACTGACCGCCAGAGTCATCAGCCAAGCCAACTTGCTGTTTTCCCACATACGGGATCGCCAACTAGGTGTCTCTCGTATTGCAGATATATCTGCTCCTAATATTTCAGTTTCTTCGTTTTTCCTGCCTAATAAAATCATTCCAATCGCTGCAACCGAGAGGTAGGATAATTGGAAAGAAATGTCGTGTATGGCTTCAGGGTGAGGCAATACCATAAGCAGTGCTGCCACAGCTAAGGCTGTGATTAAATTTCGTTCTCGGCCCAACCATAGTCCCACACAACACACCACGATCATGATCCACGATCTTACTGTTGCCATTTCTGCTCCAGCCAAAAGCATATAGAACGTGACAATCGGTAGCGTCACCAAAACCGAGCATTGTGTAGCTGTGAGATAGAGTGAGACGTGTTCTAGCCAGGACGTTGGCAATCGACGAACGCTCCACTTCACCGTCGCAAAGACAACAAGAGCCAGGAGCCCAAGATGAGAACCTGATATCGAAAGAATATGCACAGTCCCACTAGCCATAAAGGCATCGCGAATATCTTGTTCTATGTAGCTTTGCTCTCCGAGAATCATCCCCAAAAATAGACCCAGCGCGGGGCTTGAAAGACTCGCTCTGGCAGCGTGATGAATCACTTGGCGCCACCGATCAATCATCCCAAACATGTCTTTTCCTATCGAAGAGGCTTTTGAAGGTAGAATGTGAATCGCCTGTGGGCCAGACACTGTGGCGACTGCATGAATACCTTTTTGCTTCAAATAATTTCCATAATGAAAGCCTCCAGGATTGAGCGTGCCATATGGCTCTCGCAACCGTGTTGTCACACTCACATAGTCGCCATAAACCAGTGTACTCTCAGGTTTTCGCCATGTGAGACGAATCCTTACATCAATGGGTTGCGGTGTTCCCTGAGAGATAAAGGTGTTTGCCTCTACCAACAAAATCACCCCATCTGGCGTCTGTCGAACCGGAGCAGCAATGACTCCATAAAGTTCAACAGGGTGTTCAGTCTCCAGTGATGCCAGAGGACTCTCGATTTTGCTTATGGAAGCCCAATGAGCATGGCCGATGCCGGCGAGCAACACGACAAAGAGAAAGATTCCGCTCCATCGAGAAAGAGATCCACGCTGTTCAAGCCACGTGATAAAAAGACTAAAACCAAGAAGAGCACTAAGAAGTGCAAGGGGAAACAGAGAGAGAAACGGGCCAAACCACAGCCCCGCCAGGTAGGCAACCACACCATGAAGTATCACAGGATTTCGCGCCCATCGGGTTCACTCAACAAGAACTTCTCAGAATTCTCACCCAATTTTATATCGGTTTGAATCGATCTAAGAGAGCCTAACCGGAAGGATTTGATAATTAGCGTTGAGTATGGTTGGAGTAAAAACTGGCCTGAGCTGGCTTGAAGATGGGGTGTGAAAATAGGAATGTATTATTTCGCGAGCCAAACGTCAATGAATACAAGATTTCACGACATTCACTAAATCTTCGGCAATTGATTGAATCATCGAATCATCTTGCCCTTCGACCATGACCCGTAGCAAAGGTTCAGTGCCTGAATACCTGACCAAAATCCGTCCGTTCCCATTCAGCTTCCGCTCTTTGGCTTGAATCGCTTCCTGAAGAACGGGTAGGGAATCCAGATCTGGTTTATGAGGAACTTTGACCCCAAGCAGGACTTGCGGCGTCGCCTGCATACATTGGGCAATTTCTGAGAGGGGTTGCTGTGCGCGCTTCATGAGTTTGAGCATCTGTAACCCGGAGATCAGACCATCTCCGCTCGTGTGATAATCCATAAAAATCATATGCCCTGACTGCTCACCACCAAGATTATAGTGATCGGCTACCATCCGCTCTAAAATGTAGCGATCTCCGACTGCGGTGCGAATCAAGGTAATGCCGGCTTCACGCATGCACAGGTCAAAGCCAAAATTACTCATGACCGTTCCCACTACCGTATCCTGTTTGAGGCGTCCTAAACGCTTGAGGTCTATGGCAAACGCTGCCAAGGCATGGTCCCCATTAACCACTTGTCCTTTCTCACAAACAAATATCGCGCGATCAGCATCCCCATCCAACGCAATACCGATATCAGCTTTTCGATCACGCACCATTTGTTGAAGACGTTCCGGATACACCGCCCCACATCCTTCGTTAATATTCACTCCATCCGGCTCATGCCCCATTACCCATACTTTCGCACCTAGTTCACGAATAACTTTTGGAAACACGTGATACCCAGCCCCATTCGCGCAATCCAACACAACTCTGAGATTCTGGAAATCCATATCACGAGGCAAAGACTTTTTGACGAATTCGATGTACCGCCCTTCGGCATCATCAATACGATAGGCTTTGCCTATTTCCTCAGCCGTTGGACGGATATGTTCAATTTCATTCGAGACAATGAGATCTTCAATCCGTTTCTCCAATTCATCTGGCAATTTCATCCCATCATTCGAAAAAAACTTTATGCCGTTATCTTGATAGGGATTATGAGAGGCAGAAATCATGATACCAGCATCGGCCCGAAGACTTCTGGCTAAAAAGGCAACAGCTGGAGTCGGTAGCGGCCCTACCAGCAACACATCAACACCCATAGAGCAGAGGCCCGCTGTTAAGGCTGACTCCAACATATAGCCAGAAATTCTCGTGTCTTTCCCGATAACAATTTTATGACGGCCCTCTCTCTTACGAAAAACATGAGCCGCGGCTCGACCTAATTTCATGGCCATTTCACTGGTCATGGGATCGAGATTGGCCACACCTCGCACACCATCTGTCCCGAATAGTCGTCCCATTGAAAGCTCTCTGGTTATGATTCAATCATGTCTGTCATTACTTGTCGTACGAATTTCGTAAAGCTTGAGCGACCTGAATGGCATCTTTCATGGCTGCCACATCATGCACTCTCAGTATTTGAGCCCCTTGCCATACCGCGGTGGCAATGGCAGCAGCATTCCCAATTTCTCGCTCAGCTAGTGGCTTTCCCGTTAATTCCCCAATAAAAGCCTTTCGCGACAAACCAACCATCAGTGGTTGATCTAATTCCAGAAAATTATCAAGATTGGCTAATATTTTGAGATTATGGGTGAAGGTTTTCCCAAATCCAATGCCTGGATCAATGATGATACGGTCAGGGGAAATACCCGAATATCGAGCCAGAGCAATACGTTCTGCTAAGAAAGTCTTCACTTCATAGACCACATCATGATAATGAGGAGCCTTTTGCATGCTCGAACTCTGCCCTTGTCGATGCATAAGCACAACAACCGCTCCAGATTTCTGAATCACGTGAGCCATGCGAGAATCATCTTGCAACGCACTCACATCATTAACAATTGACGCACCATAATCCAACGCCACTTGAGCAACAGACGCTTTTCGAGTATCAATCGATAAAGGCAAGTAAGTATATTTTCCTAGTGCTTCAACGATTGGCCCAATTCGATTGATTTCATCTACCGCATCGACGTATGACGCCCCAGGTCTTGTCGACTCTCCACCTATGTCGATTATATCAGCACCATCAGCGATCATCTTTTGCGCTTGATCAACAGCCATTGATGGATCCAAAAACTTCCCACCATCAGAAAAAGAATCCGGCGTGACGTTTAGGATTCCCATAATGAGCACCTTCGAACCCAAGGGAAGAATTTTCTCTCGACAACGGATCCCTGGTATAGCCATGCTAGACATAGAGATATTTCAATCTTGCTCTATACGACAACCCGCACAACTGTTCCTCAGAACAATACATACAGAAAGTTCAGTAAGAGTCATTCATCTCAATAAAAAAGATGGCCATACAATTCCAGAGGAACGGTAACGCCTAGTAATGCTATCTTTGGGGGGAAAGATCTGACCAGAAGAGCATCTGGTTAAACTGCTGCAATCGGTTCTAGTGACGAAGACTGCTGAACGATCTGATCGACTTCAATACCATCCAAGACCTCTTTTTCCAACAACGCTTCGGCAATGGCACGCAGGGAGTGAATATGCTCAGTGAGCATTCGCGTTGTTCGATCGTATGCTTCAACAACGAGTCGTTTCACTTCTTTATCGATTTCCAGGGCGACTTGTTCACTAAAGTCCCGTTTAGATCCAAAATCACGACCCAAAAACACTTCTTCCTCTTTTTTTCCAAATGTTAATGGACCCAATTTGTCACTCATGCCCCATTCACACACCATTTTCCTTGCTAAGTCCGTTGCCCGCTCAATATCATTTCCGGCTCCGGTTGTCACACTTTTAAAAATTAATTCCTCAGCTACACGACCACCAAAAAGAATGGCGAGTGTATTATATAAATAGTCCCTCGAGTAACTATGTTTGTCATCGATGGGTAGTTGCATGGTCATACCCATGGCTCTCCCACGGGGGATAATCGTCACCTTATGCACGGGATCCGTTCCTGGCAGCAAAATGGCCATCAGAGCATGACCTGCTTCGTGGTACGCTGTCGTGCGTTTTTCATCTTCGCTGAGAACCATGCTCTTACGTTCAACGCCCATCAGCACCTTATCTTTGGCATTTTCAAAATCAATTTGATCGACAGATTTTTTATCGAGTCGAGCTGCCCATAAGGCTGCCTCATTCACCAAATTTTCTAAATCTGCCCCTGAAAACCCTGGAGTGCCCCTGGCAATGTGTTCAAGATTCACACCTGAAGAAATTGGCACTTTTTTCGTATGCACGGTCAAGATTTCAGCACGCCCACGACCATCTGGTCGATTCACGACAACCTGTCGGTCAAAGCGACCTGGCCTCATTAAGGCCGGATCCAATACATCAGGTCGATTGGTTGCTGCGATCAAAATCACGCCTTCAGTGGTATCAAACCCATCCATTTCAACCAATAACTGATTGAGCGTTTGCTCGCGCTCGTCATGTCCACCACCCATGCCTGCTCCACGCAATCGTCCGACAGCATCAATTTCATCAATAAAAATTATACATGGGGCATTCTTTTTCCCTTGTTCAAATAAATCACGAACTCGAGATGCCCCAACCCCTACAAACATTTCCACAAAGTCCGAACCACTAATAGCAAAAAACGGCACTCCTGCTTCCCCAGCAATAGCTTTGGCTAACAGGGTCTTACCCGTACCAGGAGGTCCCACAATCAACACGCCCTTGGGGATTCGCCCACCGAGCTTTTGGAACTTTTGTGGATCCTTCAGAAATTCGATAATTTCAACAACTTCGTCCTTCGCTTCATCGACACCAGCCACATCAGAAAATGTGATCTTTTTCTTGTCCTCTGTGAGCATCCTGGCGCGACTTTTTCCGAAAGACAGTGCTCGATTACCGCCAACTTGCATTTGCCGCATAAGAAAAAACCACAAGCCCAGAAACAAAATAAATGGTCCCCAGGAAAGGAGAAATGTGATATACCAGGGACCATCATCCAATGGTTTTGCTTCTATTTGTACAGATTTTTCTCGTAAGATTTTAACGAGGTCAGGGTAGTCCACAGTATACGTTTGAATGCGGTTCCCATCTCTTAAAATGGCACTGATGTTATTCTCTTTAATAATAACTTTTTCGACATCCCCACGTTCTAAGTGGGCCATAAATTCACTAAAAATGACAGGATCTTCCGGGTGTTGATTAGGGACGGTAAACAGATTAAACAACAGAATCATGAAGAGACAGACAAACACCCAAAATAAGAGATTTTTCACACGAGAATTCATACTCAGAACAACTCCCTTAACAATTGACCAACATCATCATTCTAGTAACTAGTAAAAAACACTAAGACAACCAATTGATTGTAACATGCCTTTTTGGGAACTGCCAACAATTTGGACTTACGATTGTTTTTAGGCACGTTCAGGGGCCATTTTGGCAAGGTAAGGAAGATTTCGGTATTTCTGTTCGAAATCCAGGCCATAGCCGACGATATAGACTGGCGGAACCTCAAACCCTACATATTGGACCTCAATCTCAATCTGACGATTCCCTGGTTTACTCAGTAACGTACAAACAGCAACAGAAGCAGGCCTATGTTTGTGTAATTTGGACACCAAATATTGGGCGGTCAAGCCAGAATCAACAATATCTTCGACAAGCAAGACATGACGCCTCGAAATATTTTCGTTCAGCTCCGTCCAAATCTTTACCGTTTTGGCAGGTCGGCCAGATTTTTTAGTCCCTGTGGCAATTAAAAAATCAATTTCGATAGGTAATTGAATGACTCGAACTAAATCGGCAAAAAAGACATACGCTCCCTTTAAAATCCCGATCACCACAAGGTCTTTGCCTTGATAATCCTTGGAAATTTGTTTGCCCAATTCACAAATACGCGCACGCATGGCTTCTTGCGTGATTAACGGTTTCCCAAATATCTCTGCCATAGGAAATTCAGTTAAAACGTTAATGTGGCTTTCACAACTAATGTTGTCGTATTCGACACCTGAAACCGTTCATCCTCTCGCATTCCCCCCACCCAAAGAATCCCTTCCGGTGAGACTAATAACGGCACCTTCGCTCTCTGCGACCGAGGCAGTTTCACATCCGAGAAAAAATCTTGAAGTTTCTTCTTCCGCCCTCCAAAACCTTTGGGACAAAACGTGTCACCCGGGATCCAACTACGTAACTGTAATTCTGGGGTGAACGTGTCAGCATCAAGATGCATTTCCAAATTATGCGAGGGCCTAGCCATTTCCGCAGGATTATGCGTGGAAATAACCATGCGTTGGCCCGTCGAAGGCCAAACGACATCTCCTGGAAGTGCAACGTTTAGCGGAAGTGGGTTCACGTTATCGTGAAGGATTACGGCTTTTGTCGAGAAGACCAGTCGATCATATTCCAATGCGATATCGATATCATGAATCTTCATAGTCCAACCGGATTGTCCATGCTCCAAGCAATCCAACACACGTTGGACATCATCAAATCGAAGATTTTGCGTATTGCCCTTCAACTGCTGGAAACCACATCGAATGACTCGACGTCGAATTGCCAGTGGCAATGTAAGCAAGGCAATTGTATCCAATTGTAATTGCTGTTCATCCTGTGTCACGCAAATTTTCTGAAAAAATTCTGTGGCCATGCTTTCTAGATACTGATGATCATCACGAATGATCTCAGCTTGACGGGATAATGTATGAACAATCCCCGGAGCATACTCCTTCAGGTGGGGCACGAGATCCTGTCGGAGACGATTTCGCAAATACACTGGCTCATTATTTGAAGAATCCATACGATAGGGCAGCTGCCGCTGTTTCAAATACGCGATGATATCAATTCGGGGAATATCAAGAAGCGGCCGCACGATCCGTTCGCCCCGTTTCGGTGGAATACCACTCAATCCTCCAGTTCCACTCCCCCGGAGCATCCACATCAAGACCGTTTCAGCCTGATCATCCGCCATATGTCCCAGAGCAATTTTTGTGGCATTCCGTTCCCGCAGAATGCTTTCGAGAGCATGATAACGAGCCTCTCGCGCATAGGCCTGGAACGACTGTTTTGATAATTTGGCATCGCTCTTTTTCAGTCGAATATCACGGACACTGACCGACACGCCCATGTCGTCCCCTAATTTCTTGACAAAATCCTCGTCCCCGTCACTCTCAGTACCACGGAGACCATGGTTCACATGTCCAATACTGAGATTCCACTTCCATCGTGCAGACAACGCCACCAAGCACGCCAATAAGGCGACAGAATCTGGACCAGCAGAAACAGCCACGACGATGCCGTCTCCCTGACGCAATAAATCTCGAGAGAGAATTGATTGATGGACGTGTTGCTCCATCTTCACGGCATCCAATTGGTTGCTCATTTAGGCATTTCCCTCGTTGACCATCAAAAGATTGGAGGGGTTATCGTTATACTTCTCCACAATGGCCCTAGCCTGGGCACCATCTTGATCCATTTGCTTCAACAGATTACCGACGTTGAGAAAGGTCATATCTTCTCTCACCTGTTGAATAAAGAATACGGAGATGTCCTTCCCATACAGATTCAGCGTCTGATCAAAAATATGCACTTCTAAGAGTCTCTCGCCTTCCTGGAACGTTGGACGCTTGCCTATATAGGCGACAGAAGCATGGCAATCGCCATCAACCTCTGTCAGAGTGGCATAAACCCCATCTGCAGGGAGCACGCGATAAGAGGGAATCCGAAGGTTGGCCGTTGGCCATCCCATTTTACTGCCGCGCTTTTCTCCCTCGATGACCGTACTTGTTAATCGATACGGCCGACCCAAACATGCTCTCCCTTCCACTACGTTACCGGTTGTCACACACGTCCGAATACGCGTGGAACTCACAACCACACCACCAGACACAACTGGGGTCACAGGCTGAACAACAAAATCATTCAGAGCTCCCAACCGATGAAGATCCTGAATGGTGCCACTGCGCGCTTTTCCAAAGACAAAATTTTCTCCAACGAATAACTGTCGCACACCCAACCCATCATGTAAGACTTGCTGCACGAATTGATCGGGCATGAGCGCCGCCAACTCTTGAGTAAAGGGGAGGATAATGAGTTCCACTATACCCAGACGTTCGAAAAAATCATATTTTTCCTGAGCATCGGATAAGAATTTCGGAACAGTTCCTGGTCGCAAGACTTGGATAGGGTGAGGATCGAAAGATAAGACCATAGGCACGCCATCGAAGCGTCGTGCATTTTCGACGACGGCCTCAATCAAGGCACGATGGCCTAAATGTTGTCCATCAAAATTCCCAATTGTCAGAACAGGAAAAGAACCGAGAGGAGCTGGGGGCAAACCTCTGGAAATATTCATGAGTCATTGTTATTGAGAAGTTGCGCGGCCTCTTTGGCAAAATACGTCAGGATGAGGTCAGCTCCCGCACGTTTAATGGAGACCAGGCTTTCCATCATGACAGATTTTTCATCAATCCAGTCTTGCTGAGCTGCGGCTTTGATCATGCTGTATTCACCACTTACTTGGTACGCAGCAACTGGAACCCGCGCCATATCGCGCACTTGCCTGAGAATATCCAAGTAGAACAACGCCGGCTTCACCATGACGATATCGGCTCCTTCTTCAATATCCAGCTCGACTTCCTGCAAGGCTTCTCGAGCATTAGCCGCATCCATTTGGTATGAACGCCGATCACCAAACGAAGGGCTAGAAAATGCAGCATCCCTGAATGGGGCATAGAGCGCCGAGGCATACTTAGCAGAATAGGCCATGATCGGCATTTCAGTATAGCCTTGTCGATCTAACGCATCACGAATGGCTTTGACTCGTCCATCCATCATATCTGAAGGAGCAATCATATCCACACCTGCTTCAGCATGACTGAGGGCCATGGCCTGAAGACAATCCAAGGTTTCATCGTTCAGAATTTTTCCCTCGCGAACAATACCGCAATGTCCGTGAGAGGTGTATTCATCTATGCACACATCCGTAATGACCATCAAATCAGGAAGCTCGGCTTTTAACGCTCGAACTGCCGTTTGCACGACACCATTGTTTTCGAGAGCCGAAGACCCTAGTTCATCCTTGTGCTCCGGTATCCCGAACAGAATGACCGCAGGAATTCCCAAGGCCCACACCTCAGAGACCTCTAACACAAGACGATCAACTGACCAACGAAATTGACCGGGCATCGATTTGATCGGCTCCTGCTTATTCTCTCCAAATGTGACAAACAACGGATAAATCAAATCGGCAGGCGTCAGCGCGATCTCGCGCACCATGCGTCGCAATGAAGCATGCTGACGGAGTCGCCGCAATCGGTGAATTGGAAATCCCATTGTCCCCCTACGAGTGTATTACACAGCTTCTGGCAAGAGATTCTTGGCAACGAGTAGAATGATATCCTGACGACACGCATCTCGAAGAGATCGCATTCTACGCTCTTGATACTATTTACGAGGAAGATTCGTCAAAAAGACAACAAGGTCTCGCACGGAAATCATCCCAACCATTTGCCCATCTTTGGTGATACCTAAGTGACGAATATGTTGCGCTGCCATCAAATCATTGGCATCCAATAAGGTTCGATTGCCTTCAATGGAAGCAATCGGTGCTGACATAATTTGTTCCGCTGTCGTCGTAAGAGGATCTGCCCCTGCTGCCACAACTCGCCGCACTAAATCCGTATCGGTGAGAATCCCAATGATTTCTTCCCCACTCGTGACAAAAATGCTGCCAATTCCATGATCGCGCATCATTTCTGCCGCCGTCTTTACCGATACATCGCGGTCAACTTTGACAATTTTTTCTATGGGAACCATACACGACTTTACTGGAACCATAACACTACTCCCTCCAATTCAATCGGTTAATAGATACATGTCGACAGCGTAGTCTTTCTGTATTTTCTCGCCGACAACGTGGTTTGCGATGACCGTGCTCATTTATAAAGACATCTTGGCTTGACGCTGATTCGCATGAGCGACAATGGCATCAACCAAAGCAGGCACAGTATTTTCGGATGCCACAATATCGACAGAGAGACCCTCGTCTTTCACCGTTTGCGCTGTGATCGGACCAATACAGGCCACAGTGGCATGTTGCGTCAGCTCATGCATCTCTTCTCGATCAGCAAATAACTGACAAAAGTTTTTGACCGTTGACGAACTCGTAAATGTTAAATACTGAATATCTTGATTACGAAAACGATCAGAGAGCGACTCTCCTACCGCTTCTGGTGAAACCGCTTGATAGCCATGGACCACCCGAACAGATGCACCCATCTCTCCCAATTGCTCCGGCAGAATCTCTCGAGCCACTTTTGCACGTGGAATCAAGATGCGAAGGCCTTGTATACCTAACTGGCCCAACGATTCCAATATCCCCTCAGCCTGAAATTCATTTGGGACCAAGTCTGCCACAATCCCCCAGCGATTCGCTTCCACTTTTGTCTGAGGACCAATACAACACACGCGTGCTGTTCCGAGACTGCGAGCATCTTTTTGATGAAACCACAGCCGCCCCATGAAAGCCTTGACGCCATTCACGCTCGTAAAGATGATCCAATCATAGGTGGACAGTTCTTGAATAGCCTCATCGACAGGGTCCCAACTTTCAGGAGGAGCAATTTCCAACATCGGACACTCAATCGGCTCAGCTCCCTGCTCAGCAAGCAAATTGGACAAAGCCGGCGCCTGCTCCCGAGGCCTTGTCACCAAGACGCCTTTTCCAAAAAGCGGCCGCGATTCACACCAATTGAGATGATCACGCAATCGAACGACTTCTCCCACAACAATAACCGTAGGTGGACTCAAGTGGGCTTGAGTCACCTTCTCGACTATATCCGTTAACGTCCCAATAACCGTCTGTTGCCTAGGATAGGTTCCCCATCGAATGACCGCAACGGGTGTTGCAGGCGACTTGCCTTCTTGAATCAGCCGATCAACGATCTGCGGTAGATTTTTTGTCCCCATCAAAAAGACGAGAGTCCCCTTGGAAGAAGCCAAGCGAGGCCATTCCATTGCGCTCGCTGACTTTGTTGGGTCTTCGTGTCCAGTCACAAATGCGACCGTTGAAGCCAAGGTTCTGTGTGTCACGGGAATCCCTGCATACGCGGGCACGGCTACTGCCGCAGTAACACCAGGAACGACCGTGAATGGAATGCCGGCTTCAGCCATGGTTTCGGCCTCTTCCCCACCACGACCAAAAACAAAGGGATCGCCACCCTTCAGGCGCACAACACATTTTTCTTCCCGTGCTTTACTCACTAACAACGCGTTAATTTCTTCTTGATCCCGATAAGACCCGCGCCCCTTGCGCCCCACATAAATACGTTCTGCGTCCAGAGGAGCATGCTTCAATAAGTCAGGATTGGCTAGATGATCATAAAGCACCACATCAGCCAGTTCCAAACATTCTTTCCCACGCACAGTCAGTAGCTTGGGATCACCAGGACCAGCGCCCACCAAATAGACATGGGCTCTTTTTCGTAAATGTCCCATTGATTTATGCCGCGCCGTAGATTTCTTGCAAAATCGGTTCTGCTCCACGATCTAACAATTCTTCTGCCACCTGTACGCCAATGGATTCAGCCTCAGACATTGAACCAGATAACGAATAGCGCACATAGCGCTTCCCATCAAGACTCGCCACTAACCCATCCAAGGTGAGCTTCTCCCCCTCTATGACTGCATGACCCGCAATGGGTACCTGACAACCTCCTTCTAGTCGCTTTAAGAGGGCCCGCTCAGCCGTGACCGCTACCCGCGTTGGTTCGTGCTCAAGCTTCGCGACAAGATTCCGCACAAAACTATCACCTTCACGTCCTTCAATACCTAAGGCCCCCTGTCCAATTGCCGGAAGGCTTACTTCAGCAGGAAGGCATTCAGTGATATGGGCATCCCACCCTAGACGCTTCAATCCAGAGGCTGCTAACACAATGGCATCGTACTGATTCTCTTGAAGTTTCCGTAGTCGCGTATCGACATTGCCACGCAACATCTCAATTTTGAGGTCTGGACGGGCATGAAGGAGTTGCGATTGCCGCCGTAAACTACTCGTTCCGACTCTCGCGCCCAAGGGCAATGTCGCCAACAGGCTCCCATCGCGTGTGAGTAAGGCATCCCTCGGATCTTCGCGTTCGGGAACACAAATAATGATTAAGCCCGAAGGCAAGACTGCAGGCAAATCTTTCATGCTATGAACAGCCAAATCAATCTCTTTTCGCAAGAGCGCTTCTTCAATTTCCTTCACAAAGAGCCCTTTGCCCCCAACCTTGGCTAATGGCACATCTTGAATTTTATCCCCGCTGGTTTGAATCCTCTTCAGAACAACAGAAAGTTCAGGGGCCATTTGCTTGAGCTGCCCTTGCACCCATTCGGCTTGCCAAATTGCTAATTGGCTACCGCGAGTTCCGATCACGAGCGTGTCCCGTTCTTGACTTGTCATACTTACAAATGATCTTTCTGCGAAAGTGTTTTCTCAGAATCCTGATCTCCAGCTTCGGCTTCTAAGGGTTCTGACTCTAATGAATGAAGTTCGCGTTCACGAAGTTCAAAGAACCGTCGCGCTGCTTCAATAAAGGCAAAACCATTCTGTGACTGCGCTTCACTTTTTAAGGTGACCAACGGCCCGTGAAGTAACTTATTCACAATCGCCGAGGCTAAGCCTTCAATGGCACCGCGTTCTTTTTCTGAAAGATCACCTAATCGATGAAACGCTTTT
>JAJDBS010000047.1 GCA_029261235.1 Nitrospirales bacterium | reverse complement strand
GACCAGAGGAACCGCCAAACGTGCTCAATCCGACATCGTGAGCATTGCGGGGAAAACAGGGACGGCACAGGTGGTCGCCCTGAAAGATGATAACGACAAATCCGAAGTGGCAAAGAAACATCGCGACCATGCCTGGTTTGTCGCATTTGCTCCTATCGAAAAACCGAAGATTGCGGTGGCGGTCATCGTTGAACATATGGGACATGGAGGGTCAGCGGCCGCCCCATTAGCCAAGACCATCATTGAAGCCTATATGAACTCAGAGAACCCAAAGGAGGGTGGCTCATGATCAGCATGCTCCATGACTCTCTCTCAATAGCGGGATACCCATGAGTCCATTAATGAACGACAATGTGAATCGCCGGGGACTGGATACCTTTGATTGGTGTTTTTTAGGCATTGTTGCCGCCATTGTCTCCATAGGCATTCTTTCCATTTTCAGCGTGACAAACTCTGGATCATCAACAAAGTTCCCCATCTATATGAAACAGACCACCTGGGTGGTTGTCGGAACACTCGCATTTCTTGTTGCAGCCGGCGTTGATTATCACAAATTCGCGAAATTATCCTATCTCATGTATGGAGGCGGACTCATCCTACTCATTCTCGTGTTAATTATGGGCAAAACAAGCCGGGGTTCGCAGCGGTGGATTCCGCTCGGACCTTTGATGTTTCAGCCCTCCGAGTTCATAAAAATCCCCCTCATGCTCACCTTGGCTGCGTATTATGGCGCAGCCAGTCGCGAAGGGTGGCTGCGACGTCTCATTATTCCGGCACTCATCGTTCTGCCAGGATTTTTGTTGATTCTGAAGCAACCTGATTTGGGGAGCAGCTTGGGATTCCTGGCAATCTTTCTGGTCATTGTCCTCACGGTGGGGATGAAGTCTAAGGCATTTGGCTTCATCCTCTTGGCTGCCCTCATGATCTTCCCATTTGCATGGGGGGGAGTATGGGGTTCTCTGCATGGGTACCAACAAGATCGAATTTTGAGTTTCGTGGATCCCAGTTCCGACCTAGGCGGAAAAGGCTACCACGGACTCCAATCGCGTATTGCTATTGGCTCAGGCGAATTACTAGGGAAGGGCCTCCATGGAGGGACGCAAACACAGTTTAAGTTCCTCCCTGAGGGTCATACTGACTTTGTGTTTGCGGTTTTTGCGGAAGAATGGGGATTCATCGGATCGCTCGTCCTGCTCTCACTCTACGTCATTGTCTTATTGATGGGATTGGAAATCGCCTTCAAGGCGAAAGATATCACTGGATCCCTTCTGGCAGTTGGGGTCGTTGCCATGCTCGGATTTGGTATTATTGTGAATATTGCTATGACCTCCGGATTGGCTCCTATTGTCGGCATTCCTCTCCCTCTCATGAGTTACGGAGGGAGTGCGATGGTGGTCAACCTCACAGCACTCGGCCTCTTGCTCAATGTGAAACGAAGGCGACTTTCTCTGTTATAGCGACTATCAAATGCAGGAATCCGATGTGGCCTTCCTTTATTCCAAAATGTGTTAGGCTAATAGAATCATCCTTTTCCTCATGCACACATCAACCTAGAAATTTTGGATAGACGAACAAAGATCTCGACAGTTCAAGAGCAACAAGCAAGTAGAATTATTATTCATGTTAGCGATGAGAAACTCACATCAGAGGCACGATGCGCTCCAACCTACTTTAGTGAGAACCAGCCAACGTCATGGTTGAAAAAAGTTTTCGCCAACCACGACGAAGTAGGGAAAGACCACATGAACGTCTTTCACCTATCCCTTGGCTCACAAGCTGTTTTTCACAGGTTATGATTGGCTCGCTCGTCCTGCTGTGTCGGTAAGGAGATATCAGATGGGATCTGAAATTGCCATTAGTGTCACGCGAGAAGAAACTCGCGTGGCGGTCTTAGAAAATCGAGTGGTCACGGAACTCTTCGTCGATCGGCCTCGGAAAAAAGATTTTGTTGGAGATATTTATAAAGGGAAAGTCATCAAAGTCTTACCAGGCATGCAAGCCGCCTTTGTGGATATTGGCTTAGATCGAGCGGCCTTCATTCACGTATCAGACCTCTCGGTTGATACCGAACCTGGCGATACACTCGTGGATCATGAAGAGGACGAACCCAGTTCGGACATACCACGTCCTCGACGCCAGACTGCCCGGCCCATTGAAAACCTCTTGATTGAAGGACAAGAACTGCTTGTTCAGATATCCAAAGGACCGATTGGAACCAAAGGGCCTCGGATTACCACCTATGTGTCACTTCCTGGCCGATTCTTAGTACTCATGCCCAATGTTGATCACGTAGGTGTTTCCCGACGGATTACCCATGATGAAGAGCGCCATCGCCTGAAAGACTTGATGCGCCGCATCCGGAAACCAGAATATGGGTATATTGTCCGAACCGTCTGTGAGGGCGTGCCAGAAGAAGACTTGATCTCTGATACCAAATTTCTCACCGCGTTATGGGAAGACACCCTGAAAGCGGCAAAGCGGCAACCGGCACCCTCTCTACTCCACACCGATCTCTCCCTTCCGCTTCGCGTGGTTCGCGACCTGTTCTCCAACAAAATCGACAGATTATTAATCGATACCAAATCCGGATTCGATGAAATCAAAGATTTTGTCCGGCGCTATCTTCCAGAACAAGCCTCCCGGGTCCATTTTTATGACAAGAAACAAGAAGGTCTCTTTGATCACCTCGGCATTGAAATGGAAATTACCCGTGCGCTGGGTCGAAAAGTCTGGCTGAAATCTGGAGGACACATCGTCATCGACCCAACAGAAGCCATGACGGTTGTTGATGTGAATACCGGACGATTTGTCGGAAAACGCGATCAAGAAGAAACCATTCTCAAAAATAATCTCGAAGCGGCGAAAGAAATTGCGTATCAAGTCAAATTACGAGGAATTGGTGGAATCATTGTCATTGATTTCATTGATATGGAACGAGAACGAAATCGTGAAAAACTGTATCAAGCAATGGTTGAGGCCATGGCTGGTGATAAAGCTCAAACTCGAATTTCTCGAATTTCCGATCTCGGGTTGATTGAAATTTCTCGTGAACGCGTGAGGGAAGATCTTCTCCGAACGTTGTCAGAAGTGTGCAACGAATGCGAAGGTCGAGGCTACACCAAATCCACGATGACCATGGCCTATGAAATATTTCGAGATATTCGGCGAATCGGCAATACCCGAGGGCAAGGACAACGTATTGTGGTGGGTGCCAACCCCAGAGTCATTGAGCTGCTTTTTGATACCGAGCATGGGGGCATTGAACAATTAGAACAAGAATTTCAACAACAGGTACTCTTCAAAGCTGACCCCCTTCTCCATCTTGAACAATATGACATCGTGATCGTTGGCAAAGTCACGCAGCGAGGCGAGGCGCGGGCAGCTTCTTAGACCCAAACGATGAGCTCAACTTCCGCCTTGCAAGGATGGTTGGAACTGCGCGAGGTCAAGGGTCTCGGACCCATCACCTACTCACGATTAATCAACCGATTTGGTTCGCCGAAGGCCATCCAGGAAGCGAATTTTTCTTCACTCGTGGCAGCGGGCGAGCTTTCGCCCTCTCTCGCCCAATCAATCCAAAAACCCCTTTCCGATAACACCGTCAAGAAGATACAGCAGGAAATCGAGGCTGTGGAGGCGGACCGGTTTTCCATTCTTACCCTGACAGACCCTCAATACCCCGCTCGGTTAAAGACGATTGCCGATCCACCCCCACTTTTGTATTACACTGGATCGCTCCAGGATTGTGATCAACAAGCACTGGCCATCGTCGGAGCACGAAAAGGTTCGCATGCTGGCCGAGCGTTTACTCGCACGCTCAGTAGCGATTTGGCAGCTCTGGGTTTCACCATCGTGAGTGGGTTAGCCCGTGGCATTGATGCAGATGCTCATCAAGGGGCTTTGGCTGCAGCGGGAAGAACACTGGCTGTCCTGGGATGTGGAATTGATCGAACCTATCCTCCTGAACACCACACACTCAGACAGCAAATCGAACAACATGGTGCGGTGCTCTCGGAATTTCCCATGGGAACCAGGCCGCTATCCTTTCATTTCCCTCAACGCAATCGAATCATCAGCGGACTTTCACTTGGGGTCATTGTGACGGAAGCGACGTTAAAAAGTGGATCTTTGATTACGGCTCGAATGGCGTTAGAACAGAATCGTGAAGTCTTTGCTGTTCCAGGAAATGTGACACATCCTCTGAGTCATGGCCCCCATGACCTCATTCAGCAGGGAGCAAAACTTGTTCAAGAACCTTGGGATATTGTGGAAGAAATTCTTCCTATGTTAGAACCCTCATTCCGTGAAAATCTGGAAAGACTGCACAATGAGGTTGAAACACAAGCGACGACGCTCGTTCTGGGACCCGAGGAACAGCACCTGTTCGACAGAATCCCTCTAGAGCCCATTTCGCTTGACGAATTAATTACTCAAGGTTCATATTCTTCATCCGAGGTGATGAGCATTCTCTTGTCATTGGAGATCAAAGGACTTATAAAACAAGTACCGGGTCTTCAGTATGTCAGGATCAGTATCCGATGAAGACCACCGGCATGTCTTTTCAACGAAAGATTCCATGGTAAATCATCAAGATATTTCCTCAAGTATCGCTATGGCGACATCACTCATCGTTGAATCACCCGCCAATGCGAAAACGCTTTTCAAATATTGAGGATGCATGTGCCAAGTGATCACATTCGCCGGGTACCTCAAGAATCTCTCTATGAATACACTTGGCAATGAAATCGAACATGACTTCAACGATTCTGTCGCACACGATAGATTTATAAAATACGCTACTAGCGTTCAGGTTGGACTGAGTTGAAAAAACACAGTAAAGTTACCAACTTTCGTCTATCAGACACAGAGCGAACCACCTTTATTGCTCTCAGAAATATTCGTTGCGACTGCAGGGGGAAAATGAGTTGAACTTCAATCATCACTTGCCTGGACCCTACGCCGTCCTTATGATGAGCTCGAGAAAAAACCGCTCACATCACAGCAGGTGGATTGTAACAGCACTATTTTTACCATGAATGTGTACTAAATCCTGCATGCGTGACTATCAGTTTCCCTTACATCAAATGTGCCAAAGGAGTCTTCCCCGATATGGGTAGCTAATGAGTAAATCGCTGATCATTGCCGAGAAGCCCTCTGTTGCAGCCGACATCGCGCGTTCGCTTGGCGGACTGAAACGCGAGAAAGATTATTTTGAAGATGACAACTATGTTGTGACTTCGGCCGTTGGACACCTCCTTGAAATCAAGGCACCTGAAGGCGTAGAGGTCAAACGAGGCAAGTGGTCTTTCGCCAACCTGCCGGTCATTCCCGATCACTTTGACCTGAACCCGATCGCCCGAACCGAGGACCGGCTCAAGTTACTCGCCAAGCTGATCCGCCGCAAAGATATCGACCGAATCATCAACGCCTGTGACGCCGGGCGCGAAGGCGAGCTGATCTTCCGGTTGATCGTCCAACACACGAAGGCGAAGCAACCGACAAGCCGACTTTGGCTTCAATCCATGACACCCAAAGCTATTCTCGAAGCATTTGAAAAACTGCGCGAGGATGAACAAATGAAACCACTCGCCGATGCCGCTCGCTGCCGATCAGAAGCAGACTGGCTCGTTGGCATTAACGGCACCCGCGCTATGACGGCGTTTAACTCCCAAGACGGGGGATTCTACCTCACCACCGTTGGCCGAGTTCAAACACCCACCCTGACCATTGTTGTCGAGCGCGAGGAACAGATTAAGCAATTCATCTCGCGGCCGTACTTTGAAGTGCATGCTCAATTTGATGTCGAGGCCGGACAATATCCAGGTCGCTGGGTTGATCCCAACTTCAAAAAGAATGACGAAGATGCCGAGCGGCGCACGGAGAGACTTTGGGAACGCAGTCAGGCTGAAACGATTATGCGAGCTTGCCAGAATCAGCAGGCGGTCGTCACCGAAGAAACCAAGCCCACGACGCAAGGCGCGCCGATGCTGTTCGACCTCACCAGTCTGCAACGTGAAGGCAATGCCCGGTTTGGCTTTTCGGCCAAAGGAACCTTGTCACTGGCACAAGCGCTCTATGAACGCCACAAGGTGTTGACCTATCCAAGAACCGATTCACGCGCGCTACCGGAAGACTATCTCTCTACCGTCCAAGATACACTGGGCATTCTGCGTGATGAGTCAAGTGAGCGTTTGTCAGAGATTACCGGCGGCAGCGGTGGGAATCCGATAGGGCCGCATGCGGCAACAATTCTGAGTAATGACTGGGTCAAACCAAACAAGCGCATTTTTAATGATGCGAAAATTTCTGATCACTTCGCCATTATACCGACATTGCAGGCACCCAAGAATCTCAGCGAAGCCGAAGCCAAGATATACGACCTCGTTGTGCGTCGATTCATGGCGGTGTTTTTCCCACCTGCAGAGTTTCGAAACACCACCCGTCTTTCCCAGATTGCCCAGCACCACTTCAAGACGGAAGGCAAAGTGATGGTCAAGCCGGGTTGGTTGGCCATTTACGGCCGTGAAGC
>JAJDBS010000046.1 GCA_029261235.1 Nitrospirales bacterium | reverse complement strand
GGTTTCCAACATCGCCATTTCGCCATAGGACTCTGCAAGGGCTTCATCTTCCTGGACTTTGGTTTTCATTTTTTCCAGCATCGAAATGGTGCTATCCGACCCAACGTTTGCCAATTGTTGATTCAGCTTTTTGGTGGCATTGGCCACCTTTGAACGTGCCCGAAGGGTGGTCAACTCGTTTTCCCACATGCCAATCTGTGACTTTAACTTTTTGACATTCGACTCAAGCTGAGACACCATTTTGTCCTGATTCCCAAGATTGGCCGAAACCGCCGTCGCTTGCTGCATGGCACTATCCTTTTTGCCTAACGCTTCGCCAGCCAATCGATCTGCATCCTCAGCGGGCAGACTCCCTTTTTGCCCTTTTTCGATGAGCAGCATCGCTTTTCGCTCATAGTCTGTGGCTAGTTGTTTTTTTTCAGCCTGTTCCTTTTTGAGCTGAATGGTCAGGGCTTTGACTTCGGCCAAACTTTTCATGCTGCCTTCCAGATCTTTTTTTAAATCCCGAATCCCTTGTTCGGTCATTTTAATCGGGTTTTCGAGTTTATCCATCGCCGAATGGGCTTCGGATTCTGCAACTTTAAACAGTCGTTTAAACACACCAAACATTCTTCAGCCCTCCTTTATTCAGCTTTTGCCAAAGAGATGAGTTCATCCACATTCTCGGCCATGGCCACACTCAACGCATTGATCGAACCTTCCAGTTCATTCAGGTCGAGATTTTCCAATTGTAAGGTATCCCGAAATAAGACCTTCGTCCCGGAATCATCGATGGCAAAGGCCCCATGAACTAATGTGCGATTCAGCTGCAATAAACGCTTCAGCATATTCGCCTGCGGATCCTTCTTGATCTCAAAGATAAACTGTTCAAGAATAAGAATAGGATCTTCGCAATCGATTACCAGATGATTGATTCCTTGGTCCTCATCATCGATCACCACCAGCTCTTGGCTTGGCTCTTCTTTGGTAATCGCAAACTCGAGCTCTTGAAGATAGGCTTTCACCTGTTCAAAATGCGTCATGCGTTCTACGCTCCTTTCCCCAATTTTGATTCAAAATAGTCCATAGCCTCATTTAACCGTTGCGCAATGGCATGAGCCATCTCTCGTTTTTGCAAATCCGTCGCATGAAAATCTGGATGATATTGTTTCATCAGTCGTTTATAGGATAGGCGAATTTCAGCAAGGCTCGCATGAGGGCCGACCTCTAAATTGGCCCGATATTGCTCTTCTTGTGATGGCGAGGAAGCCGAAGGGGTGTCCTCAGCACTATTCCACGCGTCTGAATTAGAAGAGGCCGACTGAACAGGGGCGCGGCGAAATGAAAGATCGCGCAACTGGCTCGTGACAATTCGACCAAGACGGCGAAGGAGCGACACACCATACCTCTATCACACACTTCCCTAAGATCTGTCATCTTGCAAGGGAACAATTGATGTATCAAAGGATACTAACAGAAGAACGCTATAGAACAAGAACATGGATATCTAGTCAAGGCAATGAGCTTACACTGTTACGTAAACATCCAACGCTTGAGCATAACGAAGGGAACAACCTTTCTTGACAGCCCCGCCAAGCGCTCCCTCGCCATTGTATCCGCCTACAGGGTTAACCGCGTCCGATCTAAATCTATCCTCCAGCCTCGTCATTCCCGACATTGCTTATCGGGAATCCATCTTTAGTGTTGTGAATGCGTAACATCACATTAATATGTGCAGTAAGACTTCTTCCTCATTCATCTAAACAACAATGTCCTAGCAATTTTTTGGTGATGCCTGGTTTCGCCCCGGCAGGCGAGGCCCTTTTGTTTTGGCAAAAGGACCCAAAACCATTGACGCCCAATCCGGCTACAGTCGATGGGATGGACGCCAAGCCTAGGAGTGCGGACCAACTCGCTACGCTCAAACAAGGTCCGCCAGATAAATGAGAGCGTCCGTCCCAAAAGCCGGATAGCAGGCGTCGGAAATTAGAAGAGGGAAGAATTTGATAAACCTAAGAGTTACGCATCTAGGCTATGCCAAAGACACCGAGCAAATGAAGAGTTCCGTTTCTGCTTAAAACTGGGCTAGAAGGAGTCCCGTTGCCATTCCATGTCATAGAACGGGGTACATGACACCAATTCAGCACTCATGGGTTAGCCCTGTTTGGATTGCGATTTCAGCTCAGTCCATGACGTGAGGTTCATCTTTGCCATCGGATTATTCGGATTGAGTGTTAAAGCCTTCTGACAACATTCAATCGCCTCATCGTATTTTCCAAGAAAACCAAGAGAGGCTCCCTTGCAGGTCCACGCAATATCATCGTCAGGATTGATTTTGAGGGTATCATCACACACGAGACCGACTTCCTCATGCTTTTGAAGGTTCCCCAATGCAACAGCTTTATTATTTAATGCATAGGTGCAGGCGGGTTCTATAACAAGGGCCTGATCGAATGCACCAATCGCATCTTCGAATCGCTTGAGCCCATTCAAAGCGAGACCGATATTGACCTGCGCATTGGAATCGGTCGGGTTCAACGTCGTGGCTGTTGAGAAATCAATGAGCGCCTCTTCAAGCCTGCCTAGCTTGAAAAATGCCAGACCTCGTTTGAATACTGATACAAAATGTTGCGGTTCCAATGTTAACGCTTTTGTGTAACATTCAACGGCCTCATCATAGTTGTTAAGCGAGGCAAGAGAATTTCCTTGCGCACAAATCGTGTCTGCAGTTTCCATAGGTTCCTCTTTTGCCATTTTATCGATTCCCTCAATTCTCATAGAACAGAATGACGTAGTCAGTTTACATTATATCCAAAAAGGAAGAGCCTCTCATCTGTGAGGACAAGAGGCTCGTTTTATAGAAAATATCGTTGGTAATGTTGGGCATAACCCCAACAATCACTATGTCGAAAATAAATGAGGGTACTTCTGGCCCATACGACGTATGACTAACCGTCTTGAGCAGCGAGCTCTTCTAAGAATTCTAATTCAGTCGGTGAGAGTGGTTGATAACGACTTATATATACCGATCCACATATCAGGCAAACCCAAAAGCCTACATCCTCTCCATTTCCTGAGAGTAACTGATCATTCGAACCTCTGTGAGTACAGATAATATTGTTATATTTAGTATGAAAACTTTTTTGCAGACGATGCGCCTCTTTTAATGTCACTAGTGTCCCCTCTTGATGATGAGCAAAGAGAGGAGGCAACAAGAATGTATCAAAATTTGTCTGAGTTGGGCCAGGGAAAATACGGTAGTGATGCAGCTTGGAAAGGTGGCCGTTAATCCAACTCGAATTTCTCATAATTCACTGTCATCTTAGAGAATAACGTAATCCGTAAATTTTCCTGTTTTTTTGTCATCTCAATGTCGATCTGTTTGTCCAACTTCTACGCTATTCTGCTTGAGATTTGAACCCTTTGATTTTTTCTTTATCTGACGTCTACAGTCAGGCCTTAGGGATGAACGCTTTCATTTATCTGACGGGCTTTGTCTGAGCGAAGATAGTTGGCTTGCCTTCTTAAGGTTTGGCGTCAATCCTATCGAATGAGGCTAGACAGGGGGCAATGGTTTTGGCCACGTTTGCCGAAACAAAAGGGGCTCGTCCGCCGGGCGAAACCGGAATTTCTACGGAGGAATAACCCAAATGGTAGAGATTACTCCTTCACGATGGGCCAGGAATCACCTTGGTTGAAGAATAAATGTGCGAGTTGCCGGAAAGCACCTTGGCGATAAAGCCGCCAAAACGTAGTGATATTAACCAAAATGGTTAATGCTTCCGCTGCGCGAGCATCAATGCAACTTCAACCCTGGAATGCTGTTCAATTTTCCAAATAAAATAGTCTGCTCTCACTTGGAATACATCGGTCGCTTCTACCGGCAAAACGCTCATCAACAGATTTGACCTGTATTTCTTTGCCCTTCCCTATTCTTTCATGCAAGGGGTAAGAGGAGTGCTTGCACTGTCCCCTGTGTCAAGCTGCTCAGCCTTCTAGGCCTCCACAATGGCCGTCGTGACCTGCGCCGACGGCATGGATTTATTGGAAACCTTCCTGTCCTTCATTGCCTGATGAGCGTCTTGTGTCTTGTCAGGTCTGTACGCTTTTCATTTCTGAGAATACGCCTCTTTAGGCCAGCGACGCTTCAGGCATATCCATTGTCCTGGGGCTTCCCTAATCCACTGTTCAAATTTCCTATTCAATTGACGCGTCATATCGATGGCCTGTTCCGCGGAAGATGCTGCAAGGTTGTCGGGGAGGATTGGCTTGTCGGCACAGATTCGGTAACGATAGCCTGGTAGTCGCACAACATGAACTGGAATCAAAGGGCATTGGTAGCGCAAGGCAAGGCGAGCCGGCGTGGTATTCGTGGGTGCCTCAATACCAAAGAAGGGGATCATCTCGGCACCGTCCAGCCGCGTATCTACGGCCAAACCAATTGAATGGCCATTCTTAAGTTCGCGAGCCAATGTTCGAATGCCGCCATCACGGGATACCAGACGTGCGGGGAAGGCTTTGCGTAATTTGAGAAAGAATTTTCTGAAATAGGGGTTGGACTCCGGTGAATAGATGATAGAGACACAAAAATTAAACTGAGCTGCCAAAAAATTAGTGAATTGCCAGGCTTGCGTGTGTGCCGTCACAAAAACGATGGGTTGCTCACCGCGCAAAACGTCTTCGCTCTCTTGGGCAACGGAAAATTCAAGACGCTGCTCACGCTGTTCCCATACCTTAAGCATATGAAGCAATTCTGAAAGAGCTAAACCCAGGCTGCGAAAGGTTTCTCGGCTAAGTTGCTCGATCTCTTGTTCGGTTTTGTCGGGAAAAACGAGTCTCAAATTTTTTTGGGTTGTCTTCATTCTTGAAGTGAAACCAGCGAGCGTTTTGACAAGCCAGCTACTAAGCCTGCCCGATAGTTGCATCGGTAATGCCCTTAATATCAGCAACATTCCAGCTAACAGCCATGCTTCCATTTTCCACGCGAATTTTTTTAGAAAGGGGAAAGCGCGGATGAGGCGCTTAGGAACTAGAGCGTGTTCAGCCATAGGTCATCCTACGAAGTATGGTGCATAAAAATCCAGCCGGGGCGTTTGAGTCGGTTTGTGATAGGGGGAACTGAGCATGCCGCCGAATCGCTCTCGCCGGCGAGCCGTCCTATCGCGATCACGCATAATGGTGGCTATCGAGTAGAACG
Source organism: Nitrospirales bacterium (assembly GCA_029261235.1). GTDB lineage: Bacteria > Nitrospirota > Nitrospiria > Nitrospirales > UBA8639 > Nitrospira_E. The sequence continues at coordinate 54,430 of JAJDBS010000046.1, read as the reverse complement.
GAACATGAGATAAGAACAGCACCATTCTCACGGCAGGATGGGAACGCTCACTGATCACGTGTAGCAGATAGTGCTGCCTCCTCCTAACACGGCAAGTATCATATGGCAGTCTGGCGAATGCTGAACCTGACCACGGAAAAAAGCATACTCCTACTGGATACCACAAAAAAGAAAAGAGCGAGAGTCGGGCACTTCACACAAAACCACTAAAGAAGAATAGGCCATAGCGTTACATTTCTCGTTGATGAAGCAAATCGCGGTAGTCGGTTACATTTTATTGCGACTACTAGCTATCCTAGGGCCCAAGCCTTAGTTCCTACTGCCTCTTCAAGAGCCTGATAACGCCTATATGATGGAAAGTACTTTATGAGAGGCCAAAAAATTGATCCTACTGCCTTAGCCCTTGGTAGTGGGCTGAGGATGGAAAGCTTGAGACCAACGTTCCAACCTTGCACCTCCTCTTCTTCATGTTTCGGAAACCACACTGTTGCAACAGTCACACTTGCCAGCGTTGCGAGCGCTTTGATTTCCACCAAACCTTTCGCACGACCTTCCTGAAAAACCTTTGCGGCTAAAGACTCATTCGGATGAGGGCACGGCCGACATATCCTTACTGAATTCATACCAACACGCCAGAGGTCTTCACGAAAAACCCAACAAATTTTAATTGGGTGACCTTCTTCCTGGAGAAAAGTCTGCATCTGCTCTACAACAGTTGGAAAATCGGGGATGTCGTTACTCATTTGTGGTCGCATAACTAGAACTAGAACTAGAATATCTCATTATCCCAATGATTTTCTGAGATTTAATGAATCTATGTAACAGAATTAGCTCTTTTCTTACATTTTTGAGGAATCTCAGTTTATTAACAAAATGAAAATTTATTTAAATCAATAGCTTATAAATTCCCTATATTTGTAGATGATGGCCAAAATATAACCATTCTCCTAAGCGAAGCGTTACCTGTTCCCCAATTTCTGTCATCTCATTTGTCCATCGGCTTTGACTCATCCTTTCATACCTCTCCCCTGGCCTTGTGGTGTGGCCGAGCAGTGTAGCCGACACCGGAAAAAGGCGCGCACTGTTTGAGCGCAGCGAGTTTGCGCGCCGCCGGAGTCGGCGAACCGCGCAGGAGCCCCGAAGGGCCACACCACGGCCAACATGGTTTTGGCTACTTTTGCCGTAACAAAAGTGGCTCGTCCGCCGGGGCGAAACCCGGCAACATCAATTAACCGTTGAACACCCTGGAACAATCTGACGACGCTATAAGTCTTTACCCTCACCCCACGTTGGTTTCTCCTCGAAACAAACCCCTTAAAGGGCGAGGGAGTCATGATATATATTGATGGAATTTTTTTGCGTTGTTATCGGAAGGCGCCTTGGCGATAAAGCCGCCAAAACGTAGTAATACCAGCCCAAATCGGATGCTTCCGCTGCGCAGGCGTCAACTCAACCTTTACCCCAGAATGCCGTTCAATTTTCCAAATAAGATAGTCGGCCCCACCTTGAAAAGTATAGGCCGCTTTCATGAGCCGCAAAATCGATAAACACTTCCCCTGAACGGTTCGAACCACCCACCCAATTCGATTCTTCCTCCGGTCCCAACTCGAATATTCCACCTCATACATTTTGCTATCAGCGACCTGAATCACCGTGACGTTTGAAAAATACCCTGCAAGCACGACATCGGCGGCTCGTTCATAATAATCTTGATTACTTTCCCACAACGTGGCGATTCGCCCTTTCGATTCAGCACGTAATTCCGCGCCATAGCTGAGGGCCAGCCCAATGCTCCATATATCTTTGGCCGTAAAATTCTCAGGCATCTGCGGGAGAACATTACCCAAAAAGGTGACCACCGCCCTTCCCAAACCAGAGATAATCCGTTGACTCATCGCTTGGCTCGGACATGCCATGACAGCCGTGGGCTGCGCAAAACGCCCCCAAAAATAGGAATGAAACCATTTGGGCGTCACACTTCGCTCAAAATGCTCTAACGACAAGACTGCATATTTCATCCGCACGGTATGGCCTTCGACCTCACACTCTCCATAAAACACATTGGGAGGAAGCCACCCGTTAAGACGCGCCATCCAAGCTGATGGATACACCGCCGCATATTGATCGACGATGACATAACAATCCACTAAGCCGTTTTGATCCGTACCAGCTCGCAGGCAAGAACCATAAAGTAAAATACCTTGGACGGCTTGGCCGTATTTGTTGGCGAGGAAATTTCCTGCTGCCTGAATAGAAGGAGGAATAGGTTGCGCACTCGGCTGACCAACGATATCCAAAATTATTGCAAAAGGAGTCATAGCTACTCGGATTTTAACCGGACAAAAGAGAGCTCCCCAGGAGAATCCAGGATGAGCGGTTCCTGAGGCTTGGAAGACGTATACACCTCACCATCTAAGACAAACCCACTGTCAAAACTCAAACGAATTTCAGGGAGATTCTCACTCAGATACCCATGATTGATCGTCGCAAGAGGATGAGATTTTCCACGCAGTAATTTCGGCAAGACTCGCCATAAATACCGATAAGGCACACGGAGACTGGTAAATCGCAAAGACCCAGGATTATTGTTCCAAAAAGGTTTTATTCCTAAAAAAAGGCGATCTAACGTGGTCACCAATAGCACTAAGTACTCTTCCTCAGCAGATCGCTTTTCTCCAGCTGTAACGCGCGCACGGATGGGATTCAACCCTTTTCGTGAGCCAGTCGCCAATGCGAATAAAAATTTGAGAAGTATCATGCCTGCCCCCCATTCACCTAATCGCCCAATTGATTGCTTGGTTTGAAGGCCCAATTGAGTTCCATGGTAAATGGCTCCAGCTCCGAAAAACATGCCGTGTAGAGGTTCTCGTTCTTCTGGGAAACGAATCCGAAGAATCGGACGTGTTTCAGTGTATGTTTGGGGATTGGAGAACTGCGCTTCGGTAAGAAGTTGCTCCAGGGTCTTCGGCTCAAATTTCCCCAACCCCACATCACCCGCCATCAAATTGGCCGTCCCTGCTGGCAACAACGCTAAACTCGGCATCAATGGGAATGGGTGGTGATGAAACAAAGCCCCCATGGCGGCTTGAATTGTTCCGTCCCCTCCAATGACCACCACACAATCGACTTGCTCTTGGGCAAATGCCTGTAGAGCTTCGAGAATATCTGTCGGGGTATGGATTTCGGCCTTTGCGACCTCGGGATGTTGAAGAAACACGTCTTGAAACAGATTGGGCTTGCGCTTATTCCGACCACTTAGCGGATTATGAAGGATCCCCACTCGCATCTTAAAAGAAGCCAGGACTGAACAGTGAGGAGTGAATAACAAGAGAAAGAGTAATGGGAACCCCCTCAAAAAAAAGTGAGGAGTGAGAGACCACAGTAGCAGAAGCGAGAAGACTCATCTGCTTTCTCACTCTTTACTCCTTACGTCTCACTTTTCACTTCTTACTTGATAGTGGCAGGAGGGTTGGTAAACACTCGGACAGCTAAAGAATCTCGACCATTCACCGAGTCAATTTCTGCGAGCCAGGAAGTGAGTGGCCCTTTCATGCTCTTCTCGAGCATCGCCATCGCTAATCTTCCTAAAAGAATCACCGTCGAAAGCACGGTCCAGATTGCGACAGCTTCTAAACCCAAATCTGGTCGTCCGATCAGGATGCTGCCTGTTAAAAAAATCATATTGGGATTGCGTCTGGCGGTAATGAGTCGAAAAAATGAATCAAATGGCTTCCAACAAAATATGACAAATCCTGCTACCCACCATTGAAAGATGCCTTCGACAATTCGCCCCAAAATATATCCAATCACAATGACCCAACAGGTGATCGCGAGAGTCATGTTAGCAAACAGCGGGTCATACGATGCGAGGCCGATGCCCCAGGCTAGATACCAAAGAGGCGGATGGATCAAATCAATCCCATGGTCGAAAATATTACCCAATTTCGTTGACGTCACCGTGACTCTCGCTAATTTTCCATCAACCGTATCTAGAAACGTCATCACCCACCCACAGGCAAGGCCAAGAGCAAAGTACCCACTACTGAATAACATTCCTGCCAGAATCACCAGGGCTAAACTTAAAGAGGTCACCTGATTGGGTGAAATCCCCGCCATCGCGCACAATCGGGTGGCCCATTGAGCAGGAACTGGCCACCAGAACTTTGTCACAAAATCCGTCACACTTTTATAGGATCCAGAAAATAAATGTTGCTCCAAACGCGGTCGGTTGTCCTCCCGAATAGGGAAAACATACGGCAGGTCAGTTTTTCGCAATTCATTAGAAAATGACCCCGAAATATCCTTCAAGCTGACTCTTCTGACGCTGGGGATGTCGGTAAATTGCTCTGTCTGCATAGTCTCCGAAACAGCACTCGCCTCTGAGGCCGTCACATGCGCCACAACAGGCACAGCACATCCGCCCAGCTCCATTTCCAGCATGACATTCTTTTCACTCGACAAACTACGAAACACGCGTTCGTCATAAATACAGTCTCCGCGAATAATGAGAACAGAACTCTCGGAAGGAATGTCCCCTAGATCAGACACAAACTGATAGCGGCCTATTCGATCCAGCATTCGCCCCAATCGCTCTCGAGAGGTCAAATTCCACAAACGAATATCCGACTCATGACAGATGGACCAATATATACTCATCACACGAATTGCCGTCCTTGAAAACTATCCACGAAAATCACGACTGTCCTCCATTACGAAAATACGCCCACCAAATGATGCCAGTCACCAACACGATCCCGATAACTGGGAGAGCGGTCGTCAACAAGGCGGAAGCACCTAAAAGAATTCCAACATTTTCCAATATTTCTGTGGTCAGATAATATCCAATACCCACCAATCCCCCGAGCATGATCCGTTTGCCGGCCGTCGCACTGCGCAATGGCCCAAAAGCAAAAGGCAACGCAACGAGTATCATGAGTCCCGTTTTCAAGGGCATAAAAATTTTGTCCCAGAACGCGAGCTCATACCGCTGAACATTCTGTTTCTTACGTTCAAGGATTCTAATATAGCGAAAAAGATCAGACGGGGCGAGAGAAGACGCCGGGAGCGTTAACAATCGCATTTCTTCTCGATTAAACGGCGAATCCCACTCGAGGCTCGGGATGGTTTCTTCTGTGATACGAGAACCCTCGATGGTTTTTTTCTGAATATTTTTCAAGACCCACTTTTGAGGATCCTGTACATCCGCTTCCTCAACAAAGGAATAGGCCGTCATCTCGCCTTTTTTATTGAATTCAAAAATATCGATATCGTGAGGAATTTCACCATACTGTAATGTCTTGATTCGAATATAACGCATGTCCTCTCGAAACCAGAGTCCCTGTTTCCCTTGGTACACTTGTGAGTTGGACAGCGCTAATGATCTGGAAATATGGGCGTATTGGTCTAATGTGGGCGTCACAAACTCTTCAAAGCAAGCGACAATTAATACAAACACCATCCCCACTTGCATGACCATCCCGGCTATTTGAAACTGAGAGATGCCTCCAGCCTGCATGGCCAAGAGCTCCCGTCCATTGGCCAGGGCACCTAACGCCATAATGCTCCCTAACAGCGCAATGAATGGTGAGAGCACCACAAAGCGCTCCGGCAGTGTCAGAAGGACGAATTCTCCAGCAGCCAAAAAGGTATACCGACCGCTCCCCACTTCATCCACTTCTTCAACAAAGACAAATAAGCTAAACACCGCCATCAGAATCGCCAATACAGGCAAATATCCCCTGATGACACTGATCCAAAGGTAACGATGAAGAATAGGAATGGACATGTGAATAAAGATCAGGAATGAATACTCAAAAACGCTTGATGCTATTCCTGGAGAGGACAGATGAATGGGCCTCAATGTTTTGAGACATGGTTATTGCCTATCCCAACAGGTTAGGCCTATTGAATCATTCAGGTCCATGTCCCATGGATGCTCCAGGAAGGAGGAACACCTGTTCCAAAAATCACGTCCGGCAAGGTCGCAGCCATTTGAGCACGCGAAACGCAATCTTCGTATGTGAGTATGGCCAAAAGGCGAGAACGCCGCTGGCGGATTTTTTCAACAGTCCCACGTTAGGAATGATGCCCCACGGAAAATTTAGGAAAACAGACAAACACACTCACAAGCGCCCCGAGTCCAATCACCATCCACCACAAACCGGGATAGACAGGAAGAGTGCCTTGCTCGACTAACGTCTTCACCATTAAACCTAAAAAATAGTACATGGCGAAGAGCACCGTGGCGGTGAATACTTTGGCATATTTACCTTTTCTCGGAGAGGATCGACTCAGCGGTATGGCCATCAGTCCCAATAAAATCGTCGAAAATGGCGTTGAAAGCCGCCATTGAAGTTCGGCAACATCTTTTCGAGATTCAGACACAGACAACAGCTGGGTCGGTGCGGCCTTTCTTTTATATTCCGCAATTTTCTCTTGAGGCAAGATGGATAACTGAGAGAATTTCGACATATGTGTCATGCCGCCATCACGTGTCAATTTGTATTCGAAGCCATCATACAACACAGGAATAGAGACTCCACTTTCAGCATGATATTCTTCGCTGGCTTTTTTTGCCGAAATAATCCGTAATTTATCGCCATGCTCACTTTGCACAAACACCTGCTTCAATTGGCGATGTTGTTGATCAATCTCCTCAGCAAATAAGACAAGCGACCCATCACGTCGTTCATAAAAATGGCCTGGCTCCAAATGACTGATGCCCAATCCAGCCTCGCCTTGCGCTTTTAGTCGATAGCTCTCTTCATACGCTAGCGGGCGAAGATACAATGAAAAGATACCCACAAGAATCGCCACGCCGGCGGAAAGAAAGAAGATCACCCCCATCACACGATAAGGACTGAATCCTGAAGCCAGCAGCGCTTTCATTTCCGAATCAGCATATAACCGACCTAAGCCGACAATAATGCCAAAATACAGAGAGACCGGCAGCAAGACTTCAAGAGCAATGCCCACCTTTAACACAATTAATTTCAAGAGCACACTGGTTGAGAGAAGGGCATCAATTGCTTTGGCTAAAAAGATGACCCAACTATATCCCGCAAAGAGCACGATAAACAGCGCACACACCACCATAGAAGGCTTAAGTATTTCTCGAATGAGGTATCGATCTAACATCCAATTCTTCCCAACCACACCTTTACATTTGTCCTACCCGATGGTACTAATCTTTTCATGAAAGCCGTGATTCTTAGCGCTGGCCAGGGCAAACGGTTGCTCCCACTCACACAAAACCAGCCCAAATGCGCCATTCCTATCCATGGCCGTTCTATTTTGGAATGGCAAATCAATGAACTCATCAAATTCGGCGTCAGCCCCATTCATGTGGTCGTGGGATTTGGAGCGGCCACCGTGGAAAAAGTTATCAGTAATTACGACAGCAGCCATGCCATTCACACCTTGTACAATCCCTTTTATGCGCTGGCAGATAATCTTATCAGTTGTTGGACAGCCCGCAATGAAATGATGGACGATTTCATCTTATTAAATGGGGATACTCTCTTTGAAACCGCTGTCCTTGAACGTGTGTTACAGGCGCCGCCAGCCCCCATCACATTAGTGACTGATGAAAAATCGCAGTACGATGCTGATGATATGAAAGTCGTCGTCCAGAGCACTCAGCTTGTACGAATTGGCAAAACATTGCCCATAGAACAGGTGAATGGCGAATCCATTGGCATGATACGATTTCAAGATACGGGGCCACAATTATTTCGTGCAACGATAGAAGACCGTGTGCGACAACCAGAGTCGCTTAAACAATGGTATCTCTCTCTCATTGATGAACTGGCACAAAAAAACCATGTCTCTACGGTTTCGATTAAAGGACTCACCTGGGCTGAAATCGATAACCCTGCCGATTTGCAACAGGCTGAAACCCTGCTGAAACCTTTTAGCATGTAACGTGCGCTCGCTTCTTCATCTGCTCGCTATCGCCTGATTTTTTTCTTTTTGACGATCCCTCACTCATTTCAACATCGTTTCAAGCACTCATTGTTCGGGGGCGTTATCGCTTCGCTACAATCTGTTCGACGAGTGCGAGATCTTCAACAGTATCCACATCAACAGCCGCTTCAGGAAAGGGCAGAATCACTTCTTGAATAGAAAGCCCCATGCGCTGACTGAGCTCAGCCAGCGCATCTGCCAACGTTAAATTCCCCAACATATATCGAAGCAGCATGCGCCATCCAAGCCGACGAATCAACCGAATAGGCCGTTTCCGCTCACGTTCAACCTGCGCCCAAAAGTCCACCAACCGCTCCGCTTTTGATGTAGCAAGGAGGAACAAATTGCACCCACAATAGCCTCCACCTTTAAATCGAATCACGGTTCGCTTCGATTCGGGATACGCGTTGGCGACCAGCGCATAGGGAACTAACGCGACTGCTACATCCACCTGAGCCTGACTCGCCTTTTGAAGGAAATATTCCACCATCTCAACCGTCAATAAGGCATGATCAGCGGTGGTCACAAGGAGAGGAAGATCCTGTGGAGATTGTTCGATAAAACGTTTCACACTCAAGCTGGGACCTTGCTGAGGAACAACCCAACGGATCATGTTTTTTTCAACGAGATCGTGCAAAACAGGTTGCTCTTCCACGACGGCCCAAGAAGGTCCACATAAGACTCGTTGCGTAACAAGGCTAGATAATTCAAGCGTATTCAACACTCGTTCCACCATGGGAACTCCTCCCACGTTGGCCAATACCTTTATAGACACTCCAGTGGCCGTTGCGACAGGGTCTCGACCGCTACGAGCACCAGCTAAGATTAAGGCCGTCACTGGACGTGGGTCAGACTTCACTTGCTCTCACTTTATTCAATTTTGTCAAAGTCAATTGAGTGATTTCTCGTACAGACGATACGTTTTATATGCTTCAGCTCCCAATGACTCAAGAACATGTCGCATACGTTTGTTGTCTTCCAAAATCCAAGATAGTTCGACCTGCTCAATCCCTTTTCGCAAGCCGGCCAGTCTGACAGCTTCAATCATTCCGTAGGCCATCAGCGCCCCCATCGGACTCGACTGAAAACGCCGGCGGACCCCCATCAACAAAACACGTCCTGTTTTAGGGTATGCCACCTTCAAGCGCCACAGAATCTTGAGCCAACCCAACGGCCACAATCGACCTTGAAGATCATGAATCACCTCATGCAGATTAGGGAACGCCACGAGCATGGCACATGGGACGCCATTGATTTCGGCTATTTGCACAAAATCATCTTCAAGCAATAGCTTCATTTGCTGGCCCAAATCAGCGAATTCGGCGTCAGTGATTGGCAAAAACCCCCAATTCTCTGACCACGCCTCTTCATAAATTTCCTTAATAATGGCCAACTCTTCCTGCAAGTGTTTTCTCCGCAACGGACGGATCTGAACAGATTTCTTCGCCTTACTTAACAATCTGGTGACCCTTGAAGGAAGAGGGAAATTTATCCCTAAGCGATAAGCCAACAGATCCTGGGCTCGTTGATACCCATTGGCTTCGAACCGATGCGGATAATAGGGTCGCGCATGCCCCATCATCACCATCGGAGGATTCTCATACCCTGCGATTAACAACCCACATTCCTGGTTAATCGACAAATTGAAAGGCCCTTGCACCGTTGTCATCCCCTCGCCTCGAAGCCATCCCTCTGCTGCTTCAAATAAAGCTTGAAAGACTTCAGGAGAATCTTCTGCTTCCAATGATCCAAAAAACCCTACACGAGAGTCATAACGCGAGAGATGTAATTCATCGATTTGAGCACTGATTCGCCCCACGGGCGTGGAACCTCGATAGGCCAGCCAACATTGCCAACGAGCATGTTCAAAATATGGGTTTTTTTTGGAAAAAAAATGAAGCCGCTCTATCGACAGCGGTGGAACCCATGAAGGATCTGATTGATACAGTCCGGTGGGAAAATTAACAAATTGTTTAAGCCCTGCCCGATCCTTGACCGCTTCAACCCGAATCACAATGGCTGACTCCAGGCCACGCCTAACTGTCGTACATCCAAGAGGGACTGCTTATAGGATTTGAAAGAGTAATACGAGCAAAAACCAAGCACCATCTTGGCCTACGGCTTCTGATCAGATAATTCGGCGACCCAGGGATATTGCAAGCGCTCTTCATTCTGGTAACCCAAGTTCGACACAGTTTCACTGGCTGGGACCTTCTCACCGCTTGAATACAAACTGCCAAAGATACGATCACAGATAAGGCTCGTGATACCAAAGTTCCCTCGTTCATTGTGGAAATGATGCAATACGTGGTGATGTTTAATCCTTCGTAAAAACTTACTCTTAGGGTTTACACGAAGATGCTGCATGCAATGACACAGTTCATACACCATGAAACACGCCAAACCAGTCGCAAAGGACAGGGGGACACCAGCCACGCCAGCAAGGCTCAACCCAATCGGAAAGGTGGCTAAGACAATGGTGGGAAGCGTCGTTGTCGCTGACCCAAAGAGCACACTCAAATCATTAGGGTCCTGATGGTGATCATAGTGAATTCGCTTCCACAGAGCCGCAGTCCAAGGCGATCGGTACAAATAGCGTCCATGCAAAATAAATCGATGAACCGTATATTCGACGAATGGATAGGCCAACAAGGTCACCACCACACTTCCAATCAAACGAAATTCAGAAACTGGGGCATATGGATACATCACAAACGCCAAGACGATACTGCTCATTAATAAGGCAAAGTATATCTGGATACTTGGGTAGGTGACATACGCCCACATCAGATCGCGAAAGACCATGCGATCCAGATGATATTTTTCTTGATACCACTGCTTCGTTACCACGCTAAAGCCACCATCCTTTTACCACTTGATTCCACGCCTCACCTTGCGCCGAAACCGATGAACGACGTATGCGCCGCTTAGAGAGATTATAGAAATCTCTTCAAGAAGCCACAAGAAGAGATGAAGAAAGGCTGAGATGTCTCACCCATACACCGATGACACATGTTTTCACAATGAAATGAGCTCATCAAATGGTCATGTCGAGCCAATGTTTTGGCATACAAGAGAACGTATACTTTGAACACATTTCAGAATTAATCGCCCATGTCCTGAATGGACAAACAGGCTTCAGAATTTCTCATAGACACTCCAATGACCGTTTGGGTATAAACAATTCTGATGAATTCGACAATGAAAAAGTTTGAGTATCCTGAATCCTGCGTCAAGGAATTTCAGCAGTGGGTTGTGCTGTTGCGACCTCAGCAGGTCACGCTTGGTGCACTAATTTTGGTTTGTCGAGAGGAGGCCACGGCATTTTCCCAGATCAGTCCTGCAGCTTTTGGGGAACTGCCCACGATTATTCGGGAGATTGAAACTAATATCTCACGCACCTTTGCCTATAACAAGATCAATTATCTCATGTTGATGATGGTCGACCCAGAGGTGCACTTTCATATCATACCCCGATATGAGGCCCCACAAACATTTTTTCAGCAGCAATTTCGTGACCAGGGATGGCCCGGCCCCCCAGATCTCAAACATTCTAATGATATATCACGAGAAGTCCATCATGAAATTTTAACCCATCTGAAAAAAACTTGGGTCCCACTTTAAGTGACGATAAACTAGAAATGGCTCAATTCTATAGATTTTTTGTTGCCAAATAGACTCATTGAGTGATTATTTTGCGACACACTTCAAAAGAATATTAGCGATTATAATTCTAGAAGTCCTTTGTTTATGTTGGTTATTTAAAGAACTTAAATGGCACGCTATTTGCTTATTCAGCATTGACCTTTACTGTCATACGTATGTGAGTATCAATATGCTTAGCACAAACACTCAAAAATCAGATAAAACTGCAACGCCAACCCATACTGCGATTAACCTTCGCCCTGGTAATTTCTCGACGCTTTCTGAAGCATTAAATTATGCAGCTTGTGGGAAAACTGGAAGTAATTTCTACTCCGGCCGAGGCCATTTAACGCATGTCCTTCCTTATGCGGAGCTTCAATCTCAATCAACAAACATGGCAAAAAGACTTAATGGATTAGGCTTACAGCGTGGATCTCGAGTTGCATTGGTTGCAGATACCACACCTGACTTCCTTCGGTTCTTTTTTGCATGTCAGTATGCTGGGCTTATTCCTGTACCCCTCCCAATATCTATTCATTTAGGCGGGCACGATGTTTACGTCAAGCAGCTAACTCGATTACTTGAAAGTTGCCAAGCCTCGATTGCCATGGCCCCAGAAGGGTTTGTTCCGTTTCTAGAGGAAGCCGCAACTGAATTGAATCTTCAACTCATTGGTGGCCCTGAGACCTTTGCGTCACTAGAAGAAAGTCAAATACCTCTTCAGCCTCTTGAGTCCCATGAACTGGCCTATATCCAGTACACTTCTGGCAGTACTCGATGGCCAAGAGGTGTTGAAGTTACCCAATCTGCAGTGATGACGAATCTAGCGGGAATCATTCAGCATGGATTGCAAGTTCAATCTGGAGATCGTTGCGTCTCTTGGTTGCCCTTTTATCATGACATGGGCTTAGTTGGTTTTGTCCTTGGGCCTATGGCGTCTCAACTCTCTGTTGATTACCTCAGTACGAGAGATTTTGCTATGCGACCACGACAATGGCTCAAGCTGATGACCAGCAGCAAAGCGACGATTTCCTTTAGCCCGTCGTTTGGATATGAACTGTGTGTCCGACGCTTGCGTGAAGATTCTTCAAGTGAGTCATATGATCTCAGTGCGTGGCGTATTGCAGGAGTAGGCGCTGAAACCATTCGAGCCGATAGCTTAGGGAGATTTGCCAAGGCTCTAGAGCCTTCAGGCTTTAATCAACAAGCATTCCTCGCGTGTTACGGTATGGCAGAATGTTCCTTGGCTATTAGCTTTGCTCCACTGCATTCTGGCATTAGCGTAGATCTCGTGGATGCTGATGAATTATCCAATAATCGAACAGCCGTGCCGAGTTCAGTCAGCGTGTTTGACGACAAGGAGGCTCGTGTTAGCAAATTTGTGAACTGTGGAGTGCCACTTCCAGGCTATGAAGTAGAAATACGTGATGACATGAGCGTCGCGTTACCTGATAGGGAAAGTGGGACGATATATGTCCGCGGAGCGAGCACCATGACAGGGTACTTCAATGACCCGATCTTAACGCAAGAGGCTCTGTCTGAAGACGGATGGCTCAATACAGGAGATATTGGCTATTGGATTAATGGCAGCCTTGTGATCATTGGTCGCTCAAAAGATATGATTATTATCAATGGTCGGAATATTTGGCCTCAGGATCTGGAATATGTCGCAGAGCAGCAACCAGAGGTGCGCCCTGGCGACTCTTCCGCTTTTTCTGTATCTGGACCAGATGGAGATGAAGTCGCCATCATGGTTGTACAATGTCGGGAAACCAATTCTGACAAACGAGACGACCTGATTCATCGCTTAGGCTCACGAATTCAAAAAGAACTTTCAATTCCTAGCTATATTGAACTTATCCCACCGAGGACTCTGCCTCGAACCTCTTCGGGTAAATTATCACGGTCACGCGCTAAATCTGACTTCCTCAAGCGTGTGGAGTGGGAAACCCTAGCACCAGCACTGTCTATTTCAGCATAACTTGCCAGGATAGATCCGCCGAAACTGGCTCCATCCTTGTTGCCCGTTTCTTATGCCAACTATTGCCCTTACTGGAGCGTCAGGCTTTATCGGTCGAGCTATTGCCGACCGGTTTTGCCAAGCAGGGCTCAAGGTACGAGGGTTGGTTCGGACCTCGAGAAAACTCCCTCCCTTCGAACATCCTAATTTTACGCGGATTGATGGTAGCCTCCATAATATCGAGAGTCTTCACAAACTTGTCGAAGGTTGTACTGGCCTTGTCCATAGCGCAGGTACGATTCGTGGATTAAAGAAAGACGATTTTTGGCCAACAAACGTTCAAGGCATCGACAATATTCTTCGCGTGTGCCTCGCTCAATCGCACCCTCCTCGAATTGTCCATCTCTCCTCACTTGCCGCAAGAGAACCTTCACTCTCTCCCTATGCCTGGAGCAAGCGGGAAGGCGAACTCCTGATCGAAAAGAATGCAGGGGCACTGCATTGGACCATTATTCGCCCACCTGCCGTCTATGGGCCAAATGATGAGGCACTCCTTCCTCTTTTTAAATTGGGGAAAAAAGGCATTGGCCTGCGACTCGGAACTCCAGCCAGTAAATTTTCACTGATCCATGTGCATGACTTAACTGATGTCATTTTGCGTAGCCTTGAAGTCGACGGAATACATTCAGCCATATTTGAGGTTGATGATGGCTTTCTGAATGGGTATTCCTGGGAATCGGTCCTTCAGGTCATCAACCCTCATATGAAAATACACCTAGCTGTTCCACCAAAGTTTTTATGGTTCATGGGGAAGTGTAATGAAATACTTTCGCGCGTATTCTGCTATTCTCCTCTTTTTACGACCGGCAAAGTCGCCGAACTCACTCATACCAATTGGGTCTGCAACTCGTTGGATGTTTCCCAGAAACTCGGGTGGATTCCGAAAATTCCCTTAGAGGAAGGCTTGCGCCATCTCTTTGCATCGGATAGTCTCATGGTAACCAAGAAGAACTAGTTTCTACCCGGTTTGATTCCATCTCAATACCTGTACAGTTGCAACGATCATGATAACCTATGCTGAAATATTGCCACAGCTGGTCGAAACATTGAAGCCCTATGCCAAAAAAGTTGGTCACCCAAAAGAAACCACCGATTTAGTATCGGAACTTGGACTCGATTCGCTTCAAGTCATGCAGGTACTGCTCAAAATCGAAGACCAGTTTGATATCTCCATTCCTTTGAATAACTTGCCCAATATCCGCACCGTCAAAGATTTAGGGCAGGAAATTGAGCAGTTACTGAAAGCGTAACGATGTCTTTATTTAAAAAATTTCTCTCTATTAAACAGGCTCGTGAAGAAATATTACAAAGCGGCATCAATCCCTTTCATCTCACCATTGAAAAAATCAATTCTGCCACTGAAGGCGTCATTAACGGACGCGCGACTATTCTCGTGGGCACCAATAATTATTTGGGGTTAACCTTTCATCCAGACTGCATACAAGCCGCGCAAGAAGCTTTGGCACAGGAAGGCACGGGCACAACTGGCTCGAGAATGGCGAATGGTTCATTTTCGAGCCACAGTGACCTTGAACGCGCGATCGAAGATTTTTACGGCATGCCCCATGCCATCGTCTTTTCAACAGGCTATCAAGCCAATCTCGGGGTACTCTCCGCCTTAGCAGGGCCGGGTGATACGCTGTTGATTGATGGTGATTCTCATGCCAGCATTTACGACGGGTGTCGGCTAGGAGGCGCTGAGGTTCTTCGCTTTAAACACAATGATGTCACTGATTTGGACAAAAAACTCCGCCGGTTAGGAGATCGAAGTCGCCGAACGCTCATCGTCGTTGAAGGTATCTATAGTATGTTAGGCGATCGAGCCCCTCTCAAAGAAATTGTTGCGGTCAAACAACAATACGGAGCCACATTAGTTGTTGACGAAGCCCATTCTCTAGGAGTTCTTGGGAAACGAGGGCGAGGCCTCGCTGAGGAAGCCGACGTCGAACAAGGTGTCGATTTCATCGTTGGCACGTTTAGCAAAAGTTTAGGATCGACCGGAGGATTCGGTATCAGCATTCATCCAGAATTTGAATTCATTCGCTATACGAGCCGCCCATATATTTTTACGGCGTCTCCTTGTCCATCAGTCGTCGCTTCAACCAAGGTGGCGCTGCGAATTATTCGCGAAACACCTCAACTCCGCGAACAATTATGGGAAAATGCCAATGCTTTATACGATGGATTAGAAAAAATTGGCTATAACTTGGGAGCCAAGGTGGGGCCAGTCATTGCCGCCATGATTCCAACGAAAGAGCAGGCATTGGCCATGTGGCAAGGATTACTAGAACAAGGAATATATGTGAATCTGATGATTCCCCCTGCTACGCCAAATGGCGAAAGCCTCTTGCGATGCAGCGTGAGTGCCGCCCATACCCCCAAACAACTCGAAACCATTATCCAAAGCTTTGCCAACGTCCATTCCTCGTTAAAAGAACATACCCCATCTCTCCAAACATAGAAGATGCCAGAACCATTGGAACATGGTAATATGGCAATCGTGATCCTCTAATATTTCAGCGTCTTCTTCAGGAGGACGGCTTTTTATGAAGACCTCCCATTCTCGCCCACCAGGCTATCGGCTCCAACCAGAAAAAATTGTGTTAGGGCCGAACCACGCTTCATCCAGCAGTCACCAAAGACCTGTTCGCATATTTGTGGGGACAGAAGCCGCCCAAGCTCGAGCTGAAAGAATTTTTGTCTGGTCTATTGATTTAGTACGAGATCCATCCCGTACGTATGAAATCTATCTCATGAAAGAATTGACCGGGTTTGATAGACGCCGGTGGTTAACAGGTTTTACGAACTACCGATTCGCTATCCCTGCTTTTGCCGGTGATTCAGGCACCGCTATTTATAATGACGTGGATCAAATATACCTTACCGACCCTGGAGAATTGTTTGATTTGCCATTAGGAGAACATGGGTTTTTGAGCATTGCTGAAAATGATTCTTCCGTTATGGTCATGAATTGTGAAAAGATGCGTTTGATCTGGACGCTCGAACAAGCCCAACATGAACGTAAAACTGCATTATTAAAAAATGCCCTGAGCATCAATAACCTGTGGGGGCAATTGGCCCCTGAATGGAATGCACGCGATGAAGAGTATCGTGAAAGAAAGTCAAAAGTCCTTCATTTTACGGCCCTCCATACACAGCCATGGCACCCTTTTCCTCAAGAATTTGTGTACCAAGAAAGTCCAGTGGGGAAAGTCTGGAAAGACTTAGAGCATAGTGCTAATGCCGCAGGGTTCCAAGCATTTAGTCGAACACAACCCAGTTCTCAGTTTGCTCTACTAGTACAAATGGCTTCAGAGGAAACATTAGCGATGATTTCTCATTCTGGCCTTCCTCAAATAGAACCAGATATCTTGGACCTTCATCCATTCACGTCTTCCTTGGACAATCCCAGTCTCCTGCATTACCAATTTAAGCCTGGCCAAGGCCTTTCTCCTGAAGCCCGTACTTTATTTCCCTCAACAGACTCATTAGCTCTCACTCCCTTTCATTGGTGCACGTTGAATTCCTCACCACCACATACGCCCTGTGATATCGTTTTTGGTTCGAATGAACTCACGTTTCTCCCCGATGAAGATGTTCCATGGATCCTTGAGGAAATGTTCTCTCTAGCCTCTAAACTTATCGTTCTCACGATCAAGGATGTAAAGTTACTAACCACCCCCCCCTCCTATCTTCATGGTCATTCAAGGAACTTTGATTGGTGGACAAGCCAACTTCAAGCCATGAGTACTCGTTATCCAACTCTCCATTGGACACTGCTTTTTGATACAACCAATCGGCAGGAAAAACCATCAACTTTTGTTCGTCATGGTGGTCAGTGGCTTCATTCTCCACCTCAGGTTTGGATACTGTCCGATGGGAAGATGGGTCATTCGACGCAATCCGAAGGCCTCGCAAAATCTTTAGGTTGGCCGTATGAATTTAAACAGCTGTACTTTCAATCGTGGAACAATTCTCAAAAATTAGTCTGGAGCCTCCTGCCACCTCACACGGCAGGACTGAAAAAAACTGAATCATCGTCTCTTGAGCCACCCTGGCCTGATATCGTGATTTCAACAGGCTGGCGCCCTGCCCCCGTCGCCAGATGGATTCGCGAACAGAGTGGGGGCAAGACACGAATCATTCAAGTAGGTCGAAAAGGAGGCGGGGCCGCTGATTTATTTGATGTCGTGATTACTCCCACATACTACGGTTTTACACCCCACCCTCATCGCGTCGAGACACTCGTACCCTTAAATGAACTCAATGACGAGAACTTAGACCAAGTCAGCCGACGGTGGCCTAACATTTTTGATAATGCCCCGCATCCTCGAATCGTGTTAGTCATTGGAGGGGCAACAGCACGCTTCACGTTCACTTCAAATTTCGCCCGTGAGATCGCGGGGCAATTAAAAGATTTAGCCCATAAATGTGGTGGAAGAATCTTTGCCGTGACCTCGCCGAGAACCGGCCAGAAGGTGAGTCAGGCCTTGAAAACGGCCTTAACGCCAGAACACCATGTTCATCAATGGCAACCCAACCAATCTGACAATCCTTATCTCGCCTATTTAGCAGGAGCTGACGTGATTATTGTCACCGGAGAAAGTGAATCGATGTTGGCGGAGGCAGCTTCCTTAGGCAAACCCGTCTATATTATTCCACTCCCGGAAAATTCCCCTACCTGGAAGATTCGGCTCAGTGAAGCCATTGTGCAAAGGGCTCAATCCCGCCCTTTAAATAAACGTGGGACTGTTCGCCCACAACAAGGCCTGGAACGCGCGTGTGCCCAGCTCATTCGGTGTGGGTTGATTCAACCTCGAAGGAATCTCTCATTGCTCCACGATTTACTCATCAAACAAGGTATCGCTCGTCCATTTGGCGAACCGATTGAAAATGGAAAACGTCCGGCTCTACGTGAAATCGACAGAGTAGCAAGGAAAACAAAAGAAGTTCTCGGAATCTTTGATGACACAACCGACGCGTCATCTATTTCTTCAACATAAACATTCCACAGTGCCTTCGCTCAGGTAGTGCCCAACAGATGACAAAACCACGCCGTCGACTCACTCTTCCCGTTGAAGTGTATAATAGGGAATTTGATGCCAAGGTCTTACTCGCCTGTTTTGCGGCAGAGCGAGGTTTTTCTGTCATTGTGGGGTCGAAACGTGAAATCCATCTCAAAATGGATACCCTACCCCAGTCCATTTATCTGGCGATCAACTTATCGGATCGAAATATTGTCATCGACACCCTGCTGAACAAACTTGGGCACACGATTGCAGGCGGAGATGAAGAAAGCATTGTCTATTCATCACCGGAAGTGTATATCAAGGAGAAGCTTGGGCCAGAAGTATTCAAGAAACCAAAGATTTTTCTAGCCTGGGGCCGTGAAATTCGCCACATTTGGGAGACGCATTCAAACTATCAAGGAGCACCAATTCATATTACCGGGAATCCAAGAATTGATTTACTTCGACCAGAGTTTCGCGATTTCTGGAAGATTCAGACACAAGATCTTCAAGAACGTCATGGGCGATTCATCCTCATTAATTCCAATTACGATCGAATCAACAACCATCGTCCAGGCAAAGGAGAAGACCAACAAATACTTAGAGCCGCCAAAGCTGATCCAGCAGCCGTCAACGAAGATGACCTAGCGCTGGCCACTTATCATCGGGATTTATTCCAAAACTTCCAAACGATGGCTTCAACCATCGCCCATGCATTTCCTGACCATACGATTGTGATTCGACCGCATCCTTCAGAAAGTAAAGAAGCATGGGTAGAAGCGACGGCAGACTGCTCAAATGTCCGCGTGGTGTTTGAAGGCAATATTGTACCTTGGCTTCTTGCCGCTCAAGTCGTGATTCATAATAGCTGCACAACGGGGATCGAAAGTTATATCCTAGGAACGCCTGTCATTGCTTACCGCCCCCTGACTTCAGATCGATTCGACCGGGCACTCCCCAATAGTCTCAGTCAACAGGCCTTGACCCTTGATGAATTGCAAACACTCGTCGGCATCTCTGTGAAAGGAGACTATCAGCCTGCCTCAAGTGTTTCAGAAGCACAGAGAACCCTCATCGAACAATATATTGCTTTCTTAGAGGGGCCTCTTGCATCAGAAAAAATCGTTGAAGTTCTGGAACAATTTGACAATGACCTCAGTGACCAACCCGCAACCACGACTTCAGCCTATCTCTCTGGAAAGACAGAAGCAGTATGGCGTCGAATCAAACGGCAATACAATGCCTCCTTCCACATGGGCAATCGCAATAGACAAGAACGCCATCAATACCTTCGCCACATATTTCCGGATATCGAATTGACAGATGTCGAGAGTCGGGTCGAAAATTTCCGAAAGATTCTCAACCGCTTCAAGAGCCTTCAAACTCGTCGCATCACCAAGGGGATTTTTGAAGTAACCGCCAAGAGTTGAGGCCCAATGCCTCATGGTGAGCTAAGATCGGCAAGACTCGATGCTGATGAATGTTATGGCAATGGCTTTCAGGAGTTGTCACCACGCAGTCCACCCGCCATCGACGACCAACGTACTTCCAGTCATATAGCTTGAGGCATTCGCTGCCAGGAACACAAAAGGACCACGAATTTCCTTCAAGTCACACATACGTCCCAAAGGAGATAATTTAGCAAAATTATCCTGGAAAGCCTTTGGGTGTTCGTTGAATATCCCATGGGGTACCACCGTGTTGCATCGAATGCCATCTCGAGCATAAAACGTGGCCACATATCGAGAAAAATTTGGCACCATGGATTTCGTCCCAACGTAATCAATAGGCTTAAATATAGGAGGTGATTGAGAATCGGTTTGGTAAAGAGATTGATTAGGCGCCACCAGTGAATACGTCGAAGCCACATTAATAATGTTGCCAGAATCTTGAGAGAGCATGAGCCGTATGGCGTGCTGTGTCACACGAATAAGCCCTGTGGCATTCACCGCCACTGACCGCTCCCACAATTCAAGTGGGTATCGTTCAAACCGAGAGAGATCAATCGCGTTCTGCCCCTCATCGAACTTCGCATCAATGGCCGCTAGGTTCACTAAGACATCGAGTCTCTTATGCTGTTCTTTAATGCCAAGAAAAAGATTTTCGACTGACTCTTCGGAGGTCACATCCGCACTTACACCACAGATATCTCGGTCAGGATGCCGTTTTTTCAATCGTTCTATTTGACCGTTTAGCTTTCCGATCTCCTGGTTGTCTGTTGCAATCACCGTGGCCCCATACCCAGCATAGGCATCACAAACTTCCTGCCCAATAAGACCTCCTGCCCCGGTCACAAGAATAATTTTCCCTTGTAGGGAAAACTCAGGTGCGTTCATGCAAGATCCTTTGAAAGAGCCTGTTGAGCTATGCGAACGCTTTCAGCTGCAATACCAATATCTGGCATGGCTCGTTCGCCGGTTGCCAGGCAATTGAAGAAATATCGTAGTTCATCAAGAAACAGATCATTTCGCTCAAAATTCTCGGGCAACGTCTGGGCGTCATCTATCTTCTGAGGACGATCCGTAGGAGTACTCTCTCCAACGATCGATTTCCATCTCTTTAATGTGCCAGCAAGAACATCGATCTGAACATGTCCGTGACTACACATGATTTCCCATGCTCGCGTTGGTGGCCGTTGGCAATAATCAAGATGAACATTCGCCGTCACTCCCTGATTAAAACGAAGAAGAATATCGATGCTATGTTCGACATTGATTTCTAAGGGTGAGCTAGAGTTCGGAAGGCCACACAGACTTGTGGGAGCTCCAAACAACCACACCAAGATATCGAGATCATGACTGAGAGTCAGAGAGGGCCCTCCGCCCATAGAGGAATTGGCCGCATACCCAAGCCGGTAATCCTCCCAAGGATGCCAGTCAGGAAGATGTTCACCCCAGGTTGTACGAAGAAAAATAGGTCTACCGAGCGTACCGGATTCCCCTTCATCTAACCAGGCCTTCACCTGTTTAAAAAAAGGATGAAACCGTAACATATACCCCACCATGGCCTGACATTGGTTGGCTTCTAACTCACGAGACAATTCTTCAATGCCTTCTAAATTGTGACTGATCGGCTTTTCAATAAAAAGGTGACTGTTCGCTCGAGCAGCCTCCAATGCCACCGGAATATGTAAGGCTGTCGGGTTGGTCACAAATGTAACGGTTGGTGCGAAGTCGGTCAGCGCTTTTCCCAAATCAGTATAGATCTGTGGAGATAGGTTCAAATCTCGGAAAGGCAATTCTCGAGCTCTATAGACTGCAATATTTTCATAGCCCAATGTCAACAAATTTCGAATATGTCGTTCACCGACAGAACCGACACCACAAACCAAAATACGGTGTGAATCGTCCACTTTAGGCATTGAACACTTTCGGAAAAGACGGAGGAGCATCGAGAAAACACAAAGCTCGGGATAGTCGAAAATTCATGGCTTATTTGGGCTCAGGAGAGGGAGACCCTGGCCGAATACACTTCAGCCCTTGCATGACACCCTCAGCGATTCGAAAGCCCAATTCGCCGTCTATATCTACGGCATAATTCTGATCCGTCACCAACGGGAGTATCTTTTCGCCTGTCATTGATCCCTTGAGAATCGTCGACGTCCGAATCACATCAAGGCTCCCCGTTTGCCACCAGACCATTGGCAAATCCTGACGTGGCTGATTGAACGGCTCTGTGGTGCCGTGCAGTTTCAGCAAAGGCTCCATATAAACAGTTGGCTCATTGTGCTGTTCACCAGGACGCCACATTTTATATGGCGTACATGGTGCAGGACACACAGCACGAACGCTCGTTGCTTCAGGATGAGTGAGGAGCAACTCCACGGCTTCATCAACTTGTCCAGGAAACCGGATGGGGGACGTCGGACGAAGATGCACAATAATCTCTGGCTTCCACCCCTGATGTTGCTCAAACCACTCAAGGACATGAAGAAATAAAGGAAGATCAGGAGAACGATCTTGCGCTAAAGAGGAGGGACGAAGAAAAGGGACTTCAGCGCCGTATGCCTGGGCATGCTGCTGGATTTCTAAATCATCGGTAGAACAGACTGTACGACTGACACGACTTGCTTGTTTTCCCGCAGCAATTGAATAGGCCAAGAGGGGATGTCCACTCAAAGCAAGAATGTTTTTTCGAGGTAATCCTTTTGATCCTCCGCGGGCAGGAATGATGGCCAACACTTTCGGCACAGTCTTATCTCTCTTCTCAATTGACGTCTTATTGTTGTCGAAATTTCAGTTTCTCTCGCTGAGGCAATTCGATAGGGAGTATTTCGCTAGGCCGAAGAGTCCAAGCTTGCCCTAGATGCTTAATATCACGGGTTAATCGGGAAAAACCGCTTGGCTCAAGAGAAGCAGAATGATCAGACCCCTTCCACGCTCGATCAAGTGTAAAATGTCGCTCGATAAATGAGGCTCCTAATACAGTGGCAATCGAATCAATAGCGATCCCATTATGGTGACCGGAAAACCCAATTTCACCGACCCGCCCGTCATTTTTATATTTTTGAATGAGGCGAACAATTTCCAAAAGGCAGACATCATCAAAAGGGACAGGATACCCTGAGGTACAGGAATAGAGGACAACCCGCTCAGGACAAGATTGAAACACATCCACGGCAGTCTCAATTTCTTCTTCTGTCGACATTCCGACCGAAATGTGTACTTGCCCCTCAAATTCGTCTCGCAACACCTTCAACATGTCTACATGATTATTGCAGGCCGATGGAACCTTCAGCAGCCCAGGCTTAAGACTCGTCATCTCCCGTGCACTGGTCAAATCCCAAACGGAAGTCGAATACTCCACGCCATGCTCTTCCGCATAACTTTTCAACTTGGCATGAGTGTCGAGGTCAAATTCTAAAAATTCTCTATGCTCTCCATACGTCTTCCCATAACTATTAATGTTCTCATAGGGCGCATTGTATTGCTCTGGAGTCAACAATTCACGGGAATGTCTTTTCTGAAATTTTACGATATCAGCACCACAGGTCTTCGCGACAACCATCATCTGCTTCGCCGTCTCAACATCGCCCCTATGATTGCATCCAATTTCGGCAATGAATTTAGGAATAGGGAGAGAGCCTGGCAACGCAAAAGAACTCAACGAGGATGGAGCTGGAGATACCATGTATGTACCCTTTGTAAAAGTGAAGGCAGTGTAAAAAACGATTCCCAGAAGTCTTCAGAGATTGTATGATTTCATAGCAACGCCTGTCGATGGCTGATATCAATACCCACATGATGATTCAGTAAGGATTCTCTTGGCAGCTAGCCAAGATCAACCAGCGAAACTCAACCCCTTTCGTCCCCACTAATATGGAGCCGAACATAAGCCCCTATGTTAATGAATCCCTAAGGCAAGCCTCTGAACTGCATCAGGGGTAAAATTTGGAAAAGTTGAAGGTGCCTTAAATGGAAGATAACTTCGGTAAGAAGAATGAAACTTCAGAAATTGCACGATTAAGATCAGGCGGTCTCTCTTGTTAAACCGACTGCCGTAGTGAAGACAATGTGATGTATCTAAAAATGCCCCCGAACCACTAGGCCCCACCAACTTGAATGCATGACTACGACCTCCTGCCTCATAAATCCGTTCATCGGATACTCGGCCAAGAATGCGCCCAATGGACTTTTGCACTTGGGCTGAAATAGTTGCAGGCAGAAATGTCAGTGGCCCCTGATCTTCTGCTGTGTCAAAAATATTAATAAACATCTTTAATTGCGTCAGATCTTCGTAATCAAAATGAAAAAGCTGGCTAGATCGTGCGGAATCATTTTCTGGCGACCACACCAACATGGCCCCACTCAATTGAGGCACAGCACCAAGATAGGCCGTTGCCGTATCAAGAATAGGTCGTGCCACTAAGCGTCGGAGAAGTTCAGGATGTTGACAGAAGTCCTCACCTTCAAGCAGAACATTAAAATACTTCTTCTTAGGATTATTCTGGAGAGATTCTGGCGAAAAAGCCTTTCGTGATTCTTGATACAATGCCGTGCAGTACCGAACAACATCTGCAATCCCTGGAAGATCATCTTGCAAAAAAAATTTGTAGCCATCTCTTTGAGGAATATTGAACCGCGAGTGATTATCAGCAATAATCGCATCCGCCAAACGTTTTCGTAACCAATATTCCTTGGGATTTCCTATGATCCTGGTCGCGCTAAGGAATGGCTGGAGCATTCCCTGCGGAATCTTCAAGCGTTTATGTAATAATTTATGAAGTCGGTGAGTCGCACTGGCGGGCTGATTCCCGCCCTCATGTGTGGGGTTAGAGGCTGTAGATGTCTTAGGGTCTATATATCCCACAATCCGACTATTTCACAACAAAAAAAAGATTCATACTTACTCTTCAGATTCTTCAGATCGCACCTTTAATCTTCATAAACAATATCCGTATGAGATTCATGACTGCCCAAGGCAGTCATCATTTTTCCTGAAGAACGGCTTGTTGTCAATTCTCCTATCTTCCAAAAAGAATGGAGAAGGAACAGTCTCTTCCCAGCCATCAATACGTTCTCATTTGATTCCAAGGGCTGATCGCTGAACATACTCTGCCTCTAAATGTTGTTCTATGGACAATGATGAAATGATCGAATTTCCATTCCGAGCCTTCTCAATACCGGCTAACCGGAGCGTAGCAACCAAGTCTTCGGGGTGGATCATAAAATCATAAGGAATATTACCAGAATGACTAGCCCCTGCAATAAGTGTGGAGTCTCCATCTCTCGAATTCAGGAAAAAATAGTCGAGCCCCGCTGCGGTACTGAGCCGAAAGCCATGGTCAAGAACAACAGACGGGAGAAGCTCTATCACCGGGATACCTTTTGAACAAAAGACCAAATTAGCAAGACCACTGCCATGGGGCAGCACAACAGCCTCGGCCTCCATAAATAAGGCGACCTGTTCTTGAAAAGAGAGTTTTTCCAATTTCACCACGACAAATCCATATTCAGCCAAAATAGGAAGAATTTCATGTTCATTCGTAACCCGTCGGAACAAGGCATCAGCACGAGAAACATAGACCCTCTTCTTCTGATGAAGCTCCGCCTTTTCCACTGTTGGCAAAAATCGGTCTCGTAAAAAACCAATCACCCAATCAGGGAATTCGTGCCCGTCCATCACTTCGTGACAGGGCATCATAAGCGTGGACGCTGAAAGCAAAGGCACATCATGGCAATTTATAATGTCACGCGTAGCAACCATGCCCAACAGCTCAAGTGTTTCTCGTTGAAATCGATAGTGACATTGCAAATATATCTTGTCGGGCTTCACTCCCAAGTCTTCTAGAAGCTTAAGACGTGGCAACAAATCAAAGAGCCAGTGAAAATAGGCATCTTGGTTTGAAGCAGTGATCGCAGCCACGACACCCTCAAATTTTTCAATATGAGGCCGAAGCCGACTAGGGTGACTGACGAGCGTTTTTTTGATTTTTCTGCTATACCGGTGTGAAGCGCCTTCGATGAGATTACCTGCCTGATCAAAGGCATATCCAGAACAACTCACTAGACCATTCTTAATTTCCAAGAGATGCCCCATGACCATGGGGCTCGTTGGAGTCGCATGCCAGCTAGCATTCCCTCGAATTGATCGAGGACCTTCCTTCGGAAAAACCGATTGGTCCTTATAGGGAACAGGAGAAAACTCCTGGAATGATTTTATGTTGACCGGAAGGATTCCTGTCCATCTAAAAATCAGTATCGGCCTGAGAAACAAGACTGCAAAGGTGGCAACACATTTCGCAAATTTAATGCTTAGCTTCTGAAGATGATGGATGTTCATCAAATGAAATCCCAGAGAACATTATTCCGGCGCATTGAATACTTTCTTATGGCAAAGGGAGGAGCAAGACGCAATCTCATGGAAAATCCCCTAATCCTATTAGACATGACGATGAAGCTTGGAAACAAACTTCTGAATTCTGGTATATTCCACTCTCGCTGTCTTTTTCCAAACTGTTCATTTTCGAATATCTTTCATCCCAGCGAAGGTTTTTTTCTCCACACCCTCTAATAACTAGCTCGCTCTGCTCATCTCAACGAAATGGAAGAGCCATGAAACCTTATTTCACTCGCCAAGCCAAATTCTTGTTGTGAACTGACCTCAAAAGTGGAAAGCCAATACATGGCATGAAGAACCCTCTAAAAAAGTACCTTAAACATTACAAGAGATATACCACACGTCTACTTTCCAACAAGCAGTCTCGGTTTCTCCGTCCACTCTATTTGATATATGAGCTTTTTTTTAAAAGACATGAGCATCAATATTATTCTGGTTTTGGTGAAGATATTGTGCTTAAGGATATATTCCATCGTAAAAACGAAGGCTTGTATGTGGATGTTGGATGCTGGCATCCCAAATGGGGATCTAACACATTTTTACTGCATCAGAAGGGATGGGAAGGCATCAATATTGACATGGATCCATTCAAAATTGACATGTTTAATATGGCAAGAAGAAACGCTATCAATATATGCACGGCTGTTTCTGATGAAGAAAAAAATCTCCCATATTATTCTTCCAAAGACCATAGCGCCATGAACACTCTTGATCCAGAGTTCGCTAGGATTGCAACCATGAACAAACCGGACTTGAATTATGAATTAAAAAAAACTAAAAGTATAACTCTCGATAGCATCATTTCCGCAACGAAGCATGCCAAGACTGAGATTGACTTACTCTCCATTGATGTCGAGGGCCATGAATTGTCCGTACTCAGATCCCTCGATTTCGAAATGCACAAACCTAAGGTTGTGGTAGTGGAAATACATTCAGAAAAGATTGAAGACTTGCTGAACAGTGAAATTTACGAGTTCATAAGGGGGAAGAAATATTCACTGTATTCATGGATACAACCCTCCTTGATTTTCGTAAGAGATGGGTATCACACACACAGTGCCATCGTTCCTCATGCAACATCCTAAGTGGGACCTGAGACCTTTTATTTCAATAAAATTTGGCATGAATTCCCACACAACCCAGAATAACCCTGGCACATCAAAACTTCAAACCCCAATCTAACGGTCCCCCCAACTCTTTTCTAATCATATGTGGTCCCTACCATTTCTCCACGACATGACCAAAGATACCCATGGCATTTAATTCGTTAATTTTTGCTGGTTTTCTTTTCACGGTATTTTTGTGCTATTGGAGTTTACCCAGCAAGCCCCTAGGCATACGCAATGCCTTTCTCCTGATCGCTAGTTACATTTTTTATGGGTGGTGGGATTGGCATTTCCTAGGACTCATCGCACTCAATTCCACAGTAGATTATGCTATTGGCGTATCACTGCATCAAACACAATCAAACTCAAAACGAAAACTTTTACTTGGAGTCAGCCTCACAATCAACTTAGGGATTCTTGGATTATTTAAGTATTACGATTTCTTCATCAATTCCGCTATAGACGTTCTCGAAACGATTGGATTGCAAGCCAACCTCCATACTCTGTCTATCATTTTACCCGTTGGCATCTCGTTTTATACATTTCAAACGCTCAGCTATACTATTGATATCTATAGAGAGAAGATCGTCCCTACGAAAAATGCCATTGCATATTTTGCCTTTGTCAGCTTTTTCCCTCAACTCGTGGCCGGCCCTATCGAACGTGCGAGCCATCTTCTCCCTCAGTTTTTAGAAAGAAAAAGCTTCAATCTAGAGCAAACCAAGGACGGATTACGACAAATTCTATGGGGACTTTTCAAGAAAACCGTCATCGCGGACAACCTAGCCCCCTATGTTGATAAAATTTTTTCAAACTACGAAGTCTATCCAGGCCCGATGCTCCTGTTGGGCACAGTTTATTTTGCCATCCAAATTTACTGTGATTTCAGCGGATATTCGGATATGGCGATAGGCACAGCCCGTCTTTTTGGGTTTAACCTCAAACGTAATTTTGCTTACCCCTATTTTTCAAGAAATATTGGAGAATTTTGGAGACGATGGCATATTTCCCTCTCTACATGGTTCCGAGATTATGTCTATATTCCACTGGGTGGCAACCGCACAAAAACCTCATTCGGCCATTACTCAAACCTCATACTGACCTTTACGATCTCTGGCTTTTGGCACGGTGCAAACTGGACGTTTGTGATTTGGGGATTCTTGAATGGCCTCTACTATCTCTCTCCGGTTTTGCGAGGCACACACACTCACCAAACGGCAGTCGTGGCAATGGGGCGCTTTTGGCCAACTCCGTTAGAGTTTTTCCAAATCTGTAGAACCTTCACCCTGATATCCTTTGCGTGGATTTTTTTTCGCGCAAACTCCTTTTCTCATGCAATAGGATTCATCTCCCATATCGGCAGTAGCAATTGGATAGCCCCATTACGGCATACCAAAGGTCTATGGTATGTCCTTCTGATATTGGTGATTGATTGGATACAACGAGAGAAACATCATCCCCTGGACGTTTCGACATTACCTCGAGTAACACGCTGGGCTATTTACTATATCCTCGCTATTCTCATTCTCTTTTTGGGGAAAACAGGTCATGTTCCGTTTATTTATTTCCAATTCTGAGATGAGCACAAGCGATCGGACAGTCCTTTGGCCGTTCCTCAGAAGAATACTCACGTTTCTTTTTCCGTTTATACTGATCGGCCTGACAATGGAATTCGCTCTTTGGAAAACTGGCGATGCATGGTCACCGCGTTCTGCTCTTATCCATCAACAACAATCGACGACTGAATCTATATACGGGCCACGTTTTTTCTCAGACCAGTTCAATATTTTCAAACTATCTGGCATACGGTATCGACAACCGTCCATATTATCTATTGGAAGTTCTCGGGTCATGCAAATACGGGACATGATGTTTCATCCCTTAGAAAAAGAATTTTACAACGGGGGCGGCATCCTCAGAAATGCTTTTGACCTTCATACCTTTGCCGATATACTGACTCGAGAAGAATTGCCTCTCCCCAAAGTCCTCATTGTCGGGATCGACCCCTGGTGGCTTCGGACTCACTATGGAAAGGCAACGTGGCTCAATGATTCGGATGGACGCTCCAGCTTTGCGGGACATATTGAAGCATTTCGCCAAATTCTTAAAAAGGGTGCCTTCCAACAAGTCTTTACTGCAACCTCATCATTCAAGAGTCCAGGTTTCGGGTATGACGCTATTGGAACATATGCTCGAATTGAAGGAACAGGATTCAGAAAAGATGGGAGTAGTCTTTATCCTTCAAAAGTATTTCGGGAATTCGTGGAATCACCTGTCTATGTCGACAGGGAATCTCCAGCGATCATCGATCGCATACGAAAGACAAAAAGAGAATTCTCGCTACCGGCCACAATTGATGAACACCGAGTTCGCCTGATTATTGAAGCCTTATCCCGTATAAAAAACAAAGGTGTAGAAGTGTATGCCTTCATGCCTCCATTTTCGGAAGAAGCCTTTGAAGCTTTAGAAGACAGTCAAGCATTGCACCAGTGGTGGAACTACTACAAACATAAATTCCCTAAGATATTAGAAAAACATGACATATTCATTACTCCAGTTTCCAACCCTGCTCAATTCGAGTTAGATGATAGGTATATGTTCGATGGATGGCATCCTAGCGAAGTATATATGGGTCATCTGGTTAAAAGAATGATTGAAAAATCTCCAGACTCGAGTTATTTAAAAAATGTTCGCCTTAAAAATTTAACTCTGTCAATAAAGAATGCAGCTATCCCACTAGCATTCAAGCGACCTGACTCACCGACCGCCGCAGGCCTCAACTAAGTACACTGAGTTGGGGTTCGACCTTTCACTCATAGCCATCAAACTGGCATCATCGATAACATACCTATCGTAAAATCGATTCCCCTTGTTCTCGAAATGAAAATCCGAGAAGATTTTTCTTCTTTGTGGCTCAACGATTGTCCCTCGGCACTCCTTTTCATTAATTGCCCGCATGGCTTGGCGAGGGATCCACCTTCCCCAGGAAAGTTCAGTGTGAAATCCATACGCATAGCAGTTAATTCCAAACTTTCAAGCGAAAGGTTATGACCAAGATGCTTGCTCTCTGCTAAGATTTCCATTTTTAGCTGACCGTGACTTACGCGCGTAAATATTTCCCGCTAGCCCCATAGAGGCAACGGTGAGAACCTTGCAACTTTCAACTAAATTTGATGTGATTGCCACTGATGAATTCCTGGAAAATCATAGAAAGATGCTGGCTGGTTAAAAATCATTAGACTTCCAAATACCGGTTGATTACCTACTACAGAATTTTTAATATATTGCTATTCACCCGGCATTCACGGGGAACTCTATTTATGAGAGAGTAAAGATTTACGTATATGAAAATCATTTGGCCTTATTTCAAGATTGGGATGATGAATATTGTTGTTCTCTTGATCTTGCTGGGATCCTTAAATTTTATTGCCTCGCTCTACCTTGACGGTAGGTATTTGTATAAACAAGTCTTTGTGCCTATTTCGAAGAAAGCCTCTACCCCAAGTCTTGAAGGCAGTGAGAGGACCCGCCTCATCTTTCAGGAAAAAAAACAATTGCAAACACAATATGTCCCCTATATGGCGTGGGCTCGAAATCCATTTTCAGGTGACACGACGACGATTAATCTTGAAGGCGAGAGAAATTTTCCACTAACGACAGATCGAACACCCTTACGACATATCCGCTTTTTTGGTGGATCCACAATGTGGGGAAGTGGGGTTGATGATCAAAACACCATACCTGCGCATTTCAATGCTCTTCATCCCAAGGATCAGGCACATAATCATGGTCAATCAGGATTTGTCAGTCGCCAAGGCTTGGCTCGGTTAGTCAATTTGGTCAATCAGAATTCACCAATGCAAGTGATCGTTTTCTATGATGGCTGCAATGATTCTTTGTCATTATGTGACCCTAAAGTTTCAATTAATGGACATCGAGAACAAGCAAAGATGGCCAACAAGCTAGAACACCGTTGGCAGGTTTTCGATGGTTTATTTGGATCAATACAAATCGTCATTCAAAAGATAAGGAAAAAGAAGGACCGCCCAGTCTCCCAATGCCAAAGCAATCCGACATACGCCAAAACGGTTGCCTCTACCTTGGTGAATAATTGGAAAATTGCAAAAGAAGTGGCTGCTCTGGGAGGAGCGGAATTTCACGCGATCCTTCAACCTGTGGCTCCTATTGGCCAACCCAATATCGAATATTTATCAAAAAGACAGTCCAGAACTGATTTCCATTTAGTCTATCCCCTGGTGCTGGAAATCAAAAAAAAAGAACATCTGGATTGGATTCATGATTTCACTGATGCGTTTAACGTAGATGAGTACATTTACATCGATAGTTGCCATGTCAATGGTCGAGGCAACCAGATCATTGCCCAAAGAATTTCCGCACTTCTAGAATCCCAATCTCCTCAATAGTGTTTCCCTTTAGTTGATGATCAAAGCAAACTTCCATATACATCGGAGAGGCAGACGACAAGTAGACAGAGGCAACTCATCCCAGGAATACGAGAAACAACAGGAATCCATGGGAAAACTTGAATCACTGAAAGCCTTTTTTTACCCAACACCATTGCCATTTTTTTGGCCCCATACTCTCTTTCAGCCAATTTCAGAAAATGGCCAATTCTCCATGACGATGGGTCCATAATTCCACGGAAATTTCTGGCGCTACAGCTTTCCATACATATCCTTAAAGCTTTGCCGCAAACTACGAAAACGTTGATCTCTTTCAAGAATATTGACAGCCCGCCACAATACACAATGGACCAATTCTCCATACATGGCCTTGTTTAACCCTGACGCTGAGATGTACCCAGATAAAAATGACAATATTTCACTTTTTTCCCCTTGCCCAAGAGTAAATGCTCCCTTAACCCAAATCTCTGCCAACATTTCCCCACGTTCTTTTATTGAAAGGGTGACAGGGTGAGTACGGCCACGCTCACGATCAATGACCACTAAACATGTCCGAAAGGTTGAATAGTCCTCTGAAACACAAATTAGATCCCGAGGGTGGACCTTAGACTCGATTTCTTTATGATGTAACGTTCCCATGAGCTCCCCATGGACCCACATTAAACGTCGTCGACTTCGTAACGTGGCCATTCGATAGACGTCTACAAATTCCCTACCAATAACTTCCTCCACTAAAAGAAAACTCCCTACAGACCAACCAAACATCCTGCAATCCCCCCAAGCCACAGGAGTCATCACGGGAATCCCCTCCCCGTCGAATAACTTAAGAAGTAGAAGTTCACGGGCTGTATCCGAACGAGAAACTTTGAATCGACGCCAATCTTTTAGGACCACACGAAAAGATTGAGCGCCGGCTTGTTTCAGAAAGTACTTTTTCTTCTGCCCTCCGACATCAAGAAAAAGCGTGCGGACATGTCGTTTGGAAGGCCTGGACACAAGCTTTCCAGTCGAATAATTCATGAAATCTTGAAACTTCGCAATGCCGATTTTGGTCAACGCAGATCTTATACGATCACTGATATATAAACTTTTATGAAAAAGCATGTGAGCTAACAGAGCGAAGAAGCCCGTAGAATCAGGATTGATCTAAAAAAGCAGCCATACCAATCATTCAATTTCCGACAGACTAACGCATTTTCAGGAACATGAAAGAGTCACAGATCCGGAACATTCCATTGTCGAAAATTACGGAAAATGTTACCCTAAGCTGCCATATATAATCCAAGGATTACGAACGTATTATGTTGAGCTTCCCCCAATACATCTGAATAATTTGTCTAATTTCAGTATATTTCTCTAAATTTTTGACGAATCCTTAAGAAACGGTAACCTTCGAGACTCAACGTTTAGCTGACCGTCTTCAATCTTCCCCATTATGGGACAAAAATCCTCCACCTGATTCGTTAAACGCCAAATTTTCGACTCAAAACTAGTACCGATCACACATGGTAACGCTCACAATCCTCCGACACGGAAAAAGTGAATGGAATAAGGAGAAACGCTTCACCGGGTGGGCGGACGTCGCCTTAAGCTCGCAGGGCATTGAGGAAGCCAAGCAGGCTGGCCGACTGCTAAAGGCCCACGGTGTCACCTTCGACCTTTGCTTTACTTCGTACTTGAATCGTGCCAGTGAAACGCTTCGAATTGTGCTGGACACCATGAACTTATCACACCTGCCGGTGGAGAAAGATTGGCGCTTAAATGAACGCCATTATGGAGCACTACAAGGGTTAAATTGGTGGGAAGCAAGAAAAAAGTATGGGGCAAAACAGGTCCTCATCTGGCAAAGACAGTTTGATGAACCCCCGCCGCCACTTGATGTGACTGATTCCCGTTTCCCCGGCAATGACGCTCTATATTCCCATCTCCCGTCAGCCGCCCTTCCTCAAAGTGAAAGCCTCAAAGACACGCTTGCA
The DNA here is from genome assembly GCA_029261235.1 of Nitrospirales bacterium. Taxonomy (GTDB): domain Bacteria; phylum Nitrospirota; class Nitrospiria; order Nitrospirales; family UBA8639; genus Nitrospira_E. The sequence goes on along the minus strand of JAJDBS010000046.1, from coordinate 20,446 downwards.
CGACTGCTACCCTTCTGGCACGATGTTGCCATACCCGAGATCCACCGCGGGAAACGGCTCCTTATTGTGGCGCACAATAATAGTCTACGAGGGTTACTGAAACACCTAGAAAATATTAGTGACGCTGACATTGCCAACATCACCATTCGCACGGCAGATCCAATAGTGTATAAAATGAACGAGAGCATCCTTCCCATTGGTCGAGAAAACCTTCGCCCGCGCTCAGTCTTGAAGCAATTCACTCAGAAAATTTTAGCCAGGTGGCTTCAGTACCTCTCTCGGTAAGGAAAAGGAATGACGTATTTAGACTTTCAACGCCTGGGAAGCATCGATCCACACAAATTTCAACAAGCACAACCCTACCCGTGGGTTAATCCAGAAGGGTTACTCACAACCGAGGGGCATCAACAACTACTTGAAACTCTCCCAGATGTTTCATTATTCCAACGACGCTTTGGAGTCGCTCGAGCCCATAGCCAACAAAGTCATGATCGTTTCACCCTTGACTACCACAAGGATCTTCCCGTGGGTCCTGCCTGGAAAGCCTTCGTTGCCGAACTGCATGGGAAGGAATATCAGACTTGGCTTCAACATTTATTCAATATCAAATCTTTGGAATTGACCCTTCATTGGCACTACACCCCCAATGGTTGCTCCGTTTCGCCTCATTGCGATGCCAAGCATAAGCTTGGATCACATATTTTCTATCTCAACACCGAAAAAAACTGGGAGGAAGGTTGGGGGGGAGAAACGGTCATTCTTGATGATGAAGGGAAATTTGACCGTCAATCAGCACCAGAATTTGAAGATTTTAAAAATGCCACCACTTCAAAGGCGATAGGAAACTATAGCTTGTTGTTTGCCAGAAAAGGCAATTCCTGGCATGGGGTCAGAGAAATTCAATGTCCAAGCGATCAGATGCGAAAAGTCTTCATTGTTGTGATCAATCGCTCAACCCTACGTGATCGAGTTGCACGTTTTTTTGGGAAATCTCAAAAAGGGTATTAAGTCACAAGAAAGCTTCACACCTGACTTCTCACGTTTCATTCAAACAGTCATCGTCTCTTCCAATGACCAAGCTTGCATTATTTCGTAACGCCTCATTCTCCGAATAATCCTCAAGCCTACAGAGGCTCCCAGAAAAAAGAGGCGGGCAAAGACAGATCTTCACGAAGCAGAGAGGAACAATGGCTACTACGGATGACGAAAGCGCTCAAACAAAGTTGAGTCAATCACTTTCCAATCGTGCTCCAGAAAAGCTCGTTTCATCCATTTGGCCAGGAAACACAATTCCACAAAGGTGAAATACGGCTGAATATCGGGAGCGCCATGCTGGGCAAGGGAGGAAAAAAATAAGGACTGATAAGGACCAAGCCAACGAACACAGGCCTTCGCCACTCCAATTCCTAAAAGCTGGCTTTCAGCCAACCCATCAACATCCACCACACAAATCCGCCTATCCTCTGACCGCTGAAGAAAGTTCTTCAGGACGGGATCGGTATAATCAATACCTACCCATATCTGTTCCGGAATCAAATCAGATACAGCAGATTGAAGATCCTGATAGGCAACTTGTGATAAAACCCCAATTTGAAGAAGGAAGCGAAGGTCCCGAAAGAGTCTATCGGGAAATGGTGACTTTTTCGTATTCACCAATGCAGGATTTGCCCCATACATCGTGGCGTAAAATTCTGCTACTTGCAGGACAAAACCCTCATCAACTGATCGAACGGGAACACCCTCAACGTATTCGAGCCATATCTCATGCTCATATCGTCCTACCAGAGGAGGGAAATAGCCACTTTTTCTAAAGGCCTCCAAATGGTGCTCAATTTCAGTTGCCAAAAATGAATCACACAGAATGAGGCGCTTGAATCGGTGACCATTGACCGTGACATAATGCAGACCTTTCGCTTTTTGAAGGCGAGTGCCAAACAGGCGAGACAGATAATATTTCACCCGTTTCCCAAAAAAAGGAGAGACCTGACTGATCGATTGCTTCAAATCCATAATCAAGCGGTATGCAATACTTCAACGTCCCCCCAAAAAAATGGTGATGGCAATTACCTGATCGGTTGTATAAGATTTACCGGTCACTCAACATAGACCGCTGAAAAGGTGAGATGCTGATTCAATTATTGGGACTACCCTGAAAAAACAATTGTAGCAAACACTTGGCATCTGGCAAAGCACATGATCATAATGGCCCCCCTCTCGAAATTAATTCATCCACAATGCTTCCCTCGCGATTGATTCGCCAACTTTTCCTGAGTCGGACCCCTTTCTGATGAACAATTCCACAAACCCAAAAGTGACCGTGTTCATCCCAGTCTATAACCGAGAACAATACGTTGGAGAAGCCATTGAGAGCATTCTGGCCCAAACTTTTTCAGATTTCGAAATTCTTTTGGTCGATGATGGATCAACTGACTCCAGTGTCGATACGATTCGCGCATTTACGGATCCGCGCATTCGATTAGTCTGCAGTGAAGAAAATCTTGGCATTCCCAAAACACGGAACAAAGGAGTGGAGCTTGCTCGGGGACAGTATATGGCCATGCTCGACAGTGACGATCGCGCCTACCCTAACCGCATTGAAAAACAGATTGCCTTTCTAGACAGCCATCCAGAATATGCCCAAGTAGGAAGTTGGTGCCGCATGATGGATTCCCAGGGAATCATTTTAAACAAAGTCAAACGGCAACCGACGCAACCTGATGATATCCACGCACAATTTTTATTTCGGTGTGCCATGAGTAATCGCTCGATCATGGCAAGAACGGCCATACTCCAAGAATATAGATATCGTAATGATTTTCCTCGCTGCCAAGATTATGAACTCCATGTTAGGCTCGCCAAACAGTATAAATTAGGCAATATTCCGGAATGCCTGGTCTATGGCCGAATTCACTCAGAGCAGATTACCGGACAAACCCCAGGCCTGGGCGATGCTAAAAAACAGGAAATCATTAGCGGACAACTCCATGAACTGGGAGTGACCTTTTCTGAAAAAGACCTTGATCCGCATTTGACTCTCTCACGAATGCGGAAATCCCAGTTCATTCCTGACTCAGCCTATCTTGAATGGGCTCAAGAATGGTTAGTTCGATTACAACAGGCCAACAAACAGACGCACCATTATGCCGAACCCGCGTTCACTCATGCACTGAGCGAAAAATGGCTCCAAACCTGCTGGACGGCTCGCACCAAAATTGGTTGGGGTATTTGGAAATATTTCTTCCGCTCTTCTTTAAGCAAGAACATGCTTTCGACTCTACGCCGACGAGTATTTTAATTAAACCATAAGTAACGATTCATCTATATGTTCATCTCTTGAAATACTGTGTATTTGAGAGGTACACAGCCTCATAACGAAAGAGACTCCAATCAAACACTCCTCCACGGCAACTCGAAGACACCTGGCGATTTTTATTCCGTCACTAGAGGGAGGAGGCGTCGCACGAGTCATGCTTCACCTGGCTAAAGCCTTCGGAACTTCTGGCCACCAAGTTGACCTTCTTCTCTGTGAGACGAAGGGGGCTTTTCTCGATACCGTTCCTCCAGCAATCAAGGTGATTGCCCTCAAGTCGTCTCCAAGCTGGATGAGTCGACTACTGATTCTCATGAAAAATCCGAGCCTACTGTTGCCCCTTCTTCTCCCAATTCTCTTAGCTAAAAGCCCACCGAAAACGATTAGGTACCTTGCTGATTTGACTGCGTATCTTGTTCGAGAAAAGCCTGATGCGCTTCTTTCAGCAAAAACGCATGCCAATCTCGTTGCGATATGGGCAAGAAGTCATGCTGCCAGCCAAACGCGAATGGTTGTCAGTGAACGATCCACCATGTCCACGGTAATCCAGAATTCTCGAAAATGGCGTTGGCGTTTTGCACAGCCGTTAATACAAAAAGTTTACCCCAAAGCCGATCTCGTCACTGCGGTATCCGACGGAGTTGCTGACGATGTTTCATCCTGTGCAGGGCTTCCACAAGCATGTGTGACTACCATTTACAATCCGATTCTTACCGACTACATCAATACTCAAGCAAGTCTTCCCATCGCCCATCCTTGGTTTGAGACTGACGCAATTCCTATCATCTTAGGCGTCGGTCGACTGGTGCCAGCCAAAGATTTCTCGACACTGGTACAGGCCTTCGCACGCATTCATGCCACACGCCCTGCACGTCTAATCATTCTTGGTGAGGGACGCGAAAGACAGAAACTCGAAAATTTAGCCGCTCAATTAGGCATCGCATCAGATTTCTTGCTTCCAGGCTTTGAAGCCAATCCCTATGCGTATATGTCACGAGCAACAGTCTTCGTCTTATCATCCCTCTTGGAAGGACTACCCAATGCGCTGATTGAAGCTCTCGCATGTGGGTGCCCCGTCGTCAGCACGAATTGTCGCAGTGGCCCAGAAGAAATATTGGCCAATGGTGATTTTGGTGCACTAGTGCCTGTTGGAGATGATCACGCCATGGCCGATGCCATCCTTTCCACCTTGGAGCATCCCCCCAAGAGAGAACGACTTCGGGCTCGTGCCGCAGAATTTGATATCGACGCGATCGCAGGGCAATATTTACAAGCCCTACTTCCCACATAAACCCTCTATCGTTCGGATTAAAAGGAACACTTCCTGTGTGTGGCATTTGCGGTTTTTTTAACCCACATCGACTGTCTTCAAAGCCATGGATGCAATCCATTTCCGATCGCATGACTGATGCCCTGGTGCACCGTGGGCCCGATGATGTCGGAGTCTGGATTGACCCCAAAATGGGAGTGGCGTTCGGGCATCGCCGACTCTCAATCCAAGATCTCTCGAGCGAAGGGCATCAACCCATGACCTCTGCCTGTGGTCGTTTTGTGATGAGCTATAATGGCGAGATCTATAATTTTCAAGAAATGCGAAAAGATCTCGAACAGAACGGGCTCCAATTCCGAGGGCATTCAGACACGGAAGTCCTTCTGGGCGCCATAACAGAATGGGGTCTTGATAAAACCCTGCAGCAACTGATTGGAATGTTTGCGATTGCCTTATGGGACAGGAAACAAGAGTCCCTCACATTAGCTCGAGATCCCGTGGGGAAAAAGCCACTGTTCTATGGATGGTGTCGCGATACATTCCTCTTTGGTTCCGAGCTCAAAGCACTACGTGCGCACCCTGAATTCGATGCACCCATTGATCCAGATGCACTCGGCCTCTTTATCAAATACTCCTGGGTCCCTTCTCCTTTTTGTATTTATCAAGGACTTCGCAAGCTACCTCCAGGTCATCTGATAACGGTTGACTCCAAAAGCCGATTAGACAATGTGATCCCTCATTCGTTTTGGTCAGCACGGGAAGTTGCCGAACAAGGAGAACACACCCCATTCACGGGCTCATTGGAGGAGGCCACTGACGAGTTAGAGAAACTTTTGCAAACAACCGTGCGCTCACGAATGATCGCTGATGTCAGCCTTGGCGCATTGTTATCTGGTGGCTTTGATTCCTCTATGGTAGTGGCCATGATGCAATCAATGAGTCCTCGTCCCATTAAGACGTTCTCCATTGGATTCTGGGAGTCGCAATATAATGAAGCCCAACATGCAAAGGATATCGCCCGCCACCTGGGCACCGATCACACAGAGCTCTATATTTCGCCAAAGGATGCTCAAGACATTATTCCAGAAATCCCCCTAATTTACGACGAACCTTTTGCCGATTCGTCCCAAATACCAACAGTTCTGCTTTCAAAATTAGCACGACAGGACGTTCAAGTCGCACTCAGTGGAGATGGAGGGGATGAACTCTTTGCAGGGTATACCAAATATCCAGAATGCCTCAAACGATGGGAAACCTGGGGCAATAGACCTCTCTGGGCTCGCCAACGAATAGCGGACGCCATGACATCTATTGGGAAAACCAGCTGGAGTCTCTTAAGGTCATCTAGCAATTCCCCAACTGCAGAAATTCCCAAATGGCAAAAATTTTTAGGCAGGATGGAAAAAAAAGCTAGATGGATTTCTGCCACAAGTGCAGTTGATCTCGTCGTACTCAGGCATGCCCGATGTCGACGAATTCAAGATTATGTGCTCCAGACAAAAGACACGAACTGCCTCCTAACCAATTCTCACGATTGGGCAACGGTATCAAATCCTATCCAAGGCATGATGTACGTAGACTTCGTCACATTTCTCACCGATGACATTCTGGTTAAAGTCGATCGCGCGAGTATGTCAGTCAGTCTCGAGGTCCGTTGTCCTCTACTGGATACGCGTCTTATCGAATTTGCCTGGAGCCTCCCTCTTTCTATGAGACTTCAAGGTCGCAAAGGCAAGATTGTCCTTCGAAAAGTCCTTGAACGATACGTGCCTCCTGAACTAACCGAACGCCCTAAAAAAGGGTTCGCTGTGCCAGTATCAGAATGGATAAAAGGCCCATTACGAGATTGGGCAGAACATTTATTAGATGAGACGCGTATACGGCAACAAGGCTTACTCGAACCCAACGCAGTGCAACGCGTATGGCAACAACATCTCTCGGGCTGGCAAGACCATGATACCCTTTTATGGAGCCTTCTTATGTTCCAGGCCTGGCATGAAGAAGTCCTGCAATAACCACTCAACATATTCACGGAATATAGCCCCTTTCTAAAATGCCTCAACGCTAAAAATCCTTTCAGCCTGAATAAAAGACTGCCTATTCCCACTCCTTCTCCTTAGAACCAAAAATATCTGGATTTTATGATGATATTACGGTAATATTGAATATTCTTCCTGCCGTATTTTTATGAAATATTCATCCCAAATTTACCTAAAGAGGTTTCCAAGCCTTATCCCATCAGCAATCTCTAGTACCTTTAGAAAAACCACCATCAAGCTTGATGAGTCAATTTTCACAATTTGATAACTTGAATATGCCTCATAGCCTATGTGAGGATTTATGAAGGGACGTGAAGAACTATCGAGCGGGATACAGAAAAATCTAGATTTCAACTCGTATACATTAGCTTTCTGTTATCGCCAAGAACACAGTTCAACGTGATCTGAATAAGTGCCTAACCTCGAATCCAGAGCATCGGTTTTGGAGCAAATAAGAACGTTGATATCCAAGGCCTGCCCAAAGAATCAAACCAACACTTAGGAGTCAACTTACAATGATTTCTCATATCTGCCTCATCACTCCCCCGTCGATTTTTCTCTTAGACGAACGAGTGTTTATGACCCTTGGAATCCTGAAAATTGCCGCAGTACTGGAAAAATCAGGAATTACCGTTGACATGTTGGATCTTTCCGGTGTGGAAAACTTCGAACAGGTCGTGCACGATTATGCTGCAAGTAGCAGTGCTGCCACGTGTTTTGGGCTCACCGCCACCACTCCACAAATGCCAGCAACATCGAAAGTCCACAGAATGCTTCGTGAGGTCCAGCCCGATGCGCGAATAATTTTGGGCGGACCACATGTCACGTTAATTCATGCAGCACAATTGTATGAAACAAAAAAAAATCATAATGGCCGAGGGACCACGGGTCTGAATCAATTGTATGACATGTTCGATGTGCTGGTGACTGGCGATGGGGAATACGCCATTTTTCGAGCCCTCACTGATCACCCACCGAAATTGGTAGACGGAGATGATCCGAAATCCGAGTTATTTTTGACCAATCAACGACTCACAGAACTACCATTGCCTGCCCGACATCTTTTGGACGTGGACAGTTATCAGTACGAAATTGACGGAGTTCGAGCACTTTCCTTAATTGCTCAATTAGGCTGTCCGTTCGGATGTGGATTCTGTGGAGGACGAATGAGTCCGTTCTTAAGACGCATTCGTATGCGAACCTCAGAAAGTATTGTTGAGGAAGTTGTCCATTTATACGAAACCTATGGCACCAAAGGGTTTATGTTCTATGACGATGAATTGAATGTGAATCCAAAATTCGTGGAACTCATGAACCTCATTGCCGAAGCACAAAAGAATCTTAGTGCCGAATTTCGCCTCCGTGGCTTCATTAAAGCTGAACTTTTCACTGACGAACAAGCTGAAGTGATGTATCGAGCAGGATTTCGCTGGATTCTCGTCGGATTTGAATCTGGGCATGAACGTATCCTGACCAATATTCAGAAAAAGGCTTCTCAGGCTGATAACACGCGATGCATGGATATCGCCAAACGTCATAATCTAAAAGTCAAAGCCCTCATGTCTGTCGGTCACCCGGGTGAATCCGAAGAAACCATTCGAGCTACACGAGATTGGCTGATTGAGGTAAAGCCAGATGACTTTGATTCCACGGTGATTACAACCTATCCAGGCACACCGTACTTCGATGAAGCCGTCGAAACAAAACCTGGCATTTGGACATACACCTATAATAAAACTGGTGACAGACTGCACAGCGTCGCCGTCGATTACCGAGAAACAGCTGAATATTACAAAGGCATACCAGGTGAATATACATCGTATGTCTACACCGACCACCTGAGTTCCACAGAACTCGTGCGATTACGTGACTGGCTAGAAGCCGATGTCCGTCAACATCTAGGGATTCCCTATAATACGGGGGCCCCTGCGGTTCGATATGAACACTCCATGGGGCAAGGGGGCATTCCTTCTTCGATTCTAAAAACATCTGTACTGCAAGTGCAGGAAACCTCGACTCAATGAATCAATAAGGTCTGAGCAAACGATACAGGAAGATCTCACAGAACGGCAGTGTGAATAAGAGACTTCGAATCGCGATGCCTTTTGAAACATCCTTCCCGATAGAAGTATTCATTCAATTTCCTCCCCTCCCCTATGCAAACCTCGCTCTCAAAAATCAGAACTTCCAGCTCAGTTAGGTTTCGATTGATCCATTTCCTCAGAACACAATGAAAAAAAATCTCATTTTAGCCATGGGCAGTGGGTATAGCGAGAAGGATTTAGCCCCATTCTTTAATTCCCTCAACCAAAGCGGCTTCAAGGGGGACGTTTGCTACATCACCCGTGAGCAAGATGCCTCGGCCCTTTCAAATTTTGCCAAAGTGGGGAACATCAACGTTCATCTCTTTCGCGAAAAGCGCCCCATGAAAAAAAATCGAATCAGGAAAATTGGGAAATTCATTGACGCCAAATGTATTCGCTATCCCTTGCTAGGCAATCTCGCAATGAATCTCAGAGAAAAATATGCATTCAAAAATGCATGCGCCCACCTCAGGCGCCATTTTCTTTTTCGAGACATTCTCGATTCTTTCGCCCATGACTACGAAAATGTGATGATGACAGATGTGCGTGATGTGATTTTCCAACGAGATCCCTTTGATTTTGATATTCAACCAGAATCAATATATTATTTTCTGGAGGCTGAACATACGAGAATTCAGAATTGCGAAAAGAACTCGTGGTGGATTACTGAAATGCTTGGAGAGGAGGCCTTGGAAAGAATCGGCCACAATCATATTTCTTGTGGCGGGACAATCATTGGTTGTCCAACGATTATGCAGAAGCACTTCCAGATCACCACAGAATTTATCACGAAGAATCTTCGATGTTGTAATAGAGCTGGCATTGATCAAGCCCCACACCATCTGATTGTCTGGGACCAACTCGTCCCAAATATTCATGTGATCCCAAACCGGGCCGGGATTATCCTCACCATGCAGACCACAAAAAGAGAGCATTGGAGCATTACTGAGGATGGATTAATTGTCGTGGACGGAAACAAAATCCCCAATACCGTCCATCAATACGACCGATACCCAGACGCCACTGAAGCCATTCTCGCTCGCTACACCTCATAAATTAGGAATATAGATCCGTGATTGCCATGCCTAACGTACATAGCGCATTCCTATAAGATATCCAGAAATTTCCATGATCAAAAAATTAGCACAGAAAATCAGGCCTTTTACGTCAAAGCGCATCAGGAAGTTAATCTACAAAGTAGGCCTCATCATGCATGAAAGGTCCCCCTACCCTAGCATGGAATCAACGCTCAATGACCTTAAGCAGAGGGGCTTTACCCCTTCCAACGCTATTGATATCGGAGCCTACCACGGTGAGTGGACAAAAATGTTCAAAAAAATATTTCCCTTTGCCAAGGTTCTGATGATTGAAGCCCAGAACGAAAAAAATCAGATGCTCAGCAAAATATGCGAAAAATTTCCTGGGGAAATTTCTTGTGAAATAGCCCTGTTGGGGGCAAAGACTGGCACAGAAGTGGACTTTGTACAAATGGAAACTGGCAGCTCAGTTTTTGAAGAATCCAGTCCCTATGCGAGAAAACGATTAAAGAAGACGCTCATGACGCTTGATGCACTACTCCATGGCTATAAGGATTTTCAGCAGATCGACTTTCTTAAATTAGACGTTCAGGGGTATGAGCTAGAAATTCTTAAAGGCGCATCAGCTCTTCTAAAACGCACGGAGTTTATTTTAATGGAAACATCCTTTATTCCTATAAACAAAGGATGCCCTTTGATCTTGGAAGTCATAACCTATATGAATAGTATAGGCTTTCGAACAATGGACTTCTGTTCTCAAGTTCGAAGAAAGGACGGCTCCCTGTGGGCGACGGATTTGTTATTCGTCAGCAAAAGCTCTCGATTTCTTCCTCAGGCACAATTGGATGAGACGAATTGGGAGATCACGAAGCAGGCACAAGAGTTACTCCAGCAAGGAGCTGAAAAAAATGCATGAAGCTCCAGGCATCTATTCCCTCAAATACTATTCAAGAAAACGCTGCCCAAGAACATATCCTAAGATCTGACAATGCAAAAAGCACATTTTTTTAAAATGTCACGAAACTTCTCAGTATCCCATTTGAGTTAATCAATACTTGGAATGTCTGCCAATTACAACGACAAATTAACAGAAGGAACCAAGCCACCTTCTACTCAGTACGTCCCGATCGCACGTCCACTCTACTCCAAACCCTCGGCACCACTCTATCGCCTTTTTTGATCTTCGTATTCTCTTGGTGATTTTCTTCAAAATACCCATGAGAACCCTTCCATCAAATAAACTATGCTAAGCTTCCAGAGTGAAAGACGAGGAAAAGGACTCAACCTCTAAAAATATCACACGACACCATCCAAACATCAGCTTATTCCTTCTGAAATGAAAACAGATCGAAGTCCAGACCTTCGCCCGATTCGAGTGCTCATCATAGTCGATTCACTGCATTGGGTCATCGGTAATTTTGCACACCAAATTACGAAAAATAATCCTGAATTAGAAGCCATCACATGCTCCCAGCTTGCGCTCAGAAAGACAATCAAACGCTTTGGTCCTTTTCCTACCTGCTTTGATGTGGTTCATTTCCTCAGGACCAAAACTATTCCAGAATTTTGGGGAAATTTCCCCATTGTCACCACATTGCATCACCTTGAACCTGCAACAGATCTGACACCGTTCTATCAGAGTGATGCGGTGATGACGGTATCCAGCCAATGGCAACAACATCTCACCCAAATTGGAATTCCAGAAAACCATCAAGGGCTCGTACCTTTCGGAGTCGATACAAAGACATTCCATCCACCCAAAAATGAGACGAGGCTGAAGATTCGTCAGACTTTACGCCTCCCCAAAGATGCCTTTGTCCTAGGATTTTCTTCTCGACGGATCAGCAATATGAACGACCGAAAAGGCGTCATTTGTTTCCTCCAGGCGTTAAAAAGTCTCCATCAGCAGCTCCCGAACTTAGCAACGCTCATTGTCGGCCCGGGCTGGCAAGAACTTTCCAAGAAAATACGCCAACAAGGAATTCCATGCACACAAGCTCCCTATGAAGTGACCCATGAACAGGTCGCCAAATTCTATAGCGCAATGGATATGTTCTGGGTCACCTCACGCGTTGAGGGAGGCCCCGTTCCTTTGCTTGAGGCCATGGCCAGTAGCATCCCATGTATCTCAACGCCAGTAGGAGCAGCCCTTGATCTGATCCACGATAGCAAAAACGGATTTATCGTTGCATTTGACTCTCCAGAGCTATTCGTCAATCGCTCACTTCAACTTGCACAAGATGAAGCATTGCGAAGCGCTATCGGGAATGAGGCAAGAAAGACGATTGTACAAAAAAGACAATGGAGTCACGTAGGAAGGGAGTTGCAGGAATTGTATCGCCTTGCGATTAACAATTTTCACTCACGCACAAAGGATGACTACACGAAAGACGAGAGCTGCAAGAAAACCCAAAGAAAAAGGCAGAAGGGTTCAAAACAAGAGCCAATGACTGAAGATGTGTTTTTTTCCAGAAAAGTCCAACGCTGGATGTATGCCTGCGAACAAATCAATGGACTCCGATTGATGGCAGAAATGAAAGAATGGAAAGCCGCGTTCCAATATGGGCTGAGGGCATTGCGTGCAACCCCATTCGATCCCTCTTTGTGGAAAGAAATTATCTCAGCCCTCTTAAAGAGAAACAAAACATGTACTCCGCAAACCAAACATGATGAGGCATCGATACTGCTTACTCCCGAACAACGGCTTTGATGAATCGTGCATCTCAATACTTAATCTCGAGCTCAACATGGGTAAGATCACCCCTCACATCAAACGCGGCCTCTTCAAAGTTTGGCGGAGCTAGAAATAATGCAGGATTTCTAGAAACCCCGAAACCTTCCGTTGGCAGCCCTACCCAATTGCGGTCAAATTTGTGATTGTCATTTTCATCGTGATACACCACCACGGCATACGGCCCACTTTTTCTGGCCGCCACACAAAGCGTCATTGAACCCTTTTCAGCCGGCTCCCGCTCTTTATCCGCTTTCCTCCCCTTCACCAGAAATGTTCCCTGATCAGGGCCATACAAAACGGCTTTCATCGTGCCATTGGCATTACGAATGCCGTGTATGTGCACATGGATGGGCGTCCCCCAAGACGGACATCTATTAACCGGCTCCTGATAATCAGTTCCCAAACTCATTCCCGCACTCACCAGCAGTATGAAAAAATGGATCATTCCAAATTCCTATGATTACTCATGCCAAGTGAATATTGTTCATGAATGAACAATATCCACATCACTCAATGAATGCCAAAAAGAAAAATAACAGAATAGCACACGTCAGATATGTGCTCGAAAGCCTAAAAGGCTTTCTCAGGGTGAAGTATCCTCATCCACCCCATGAAACTTCATAACACCAAGCCCCTTACAGCTAATCCGCGAGAAAATGGAGCCCTGGCTACGGATGGTCAGGCTTTTCCTGAAAATGGATAGCTATTTGGCTGCACGCAGACAAACAGCACATGAAAAAGGCCAACAGTCCTTCCAAATTGCTTCCACCTATGGTCACGATGGCATTGAAACAATTAGCAGATTGATGAATGACAACTCCCCCCTCTTCAGCCTCGCAAAACGGTAACAGCTCCGGATTAGACAAAAACCAACAGTCTGGCTCTTTCCAAAGACGAGTGGGAAGGCGAAAACAAGTGGGGAATAAAAACTCTAAAGGCATTTAAACTCAAGATCTTAGCGGTATGACCGAAAATTATGGGACGTCCAGGCCGTCTGGGCTTTAAACATGTGACTTGTATCAAGTCTATGTATGAACAAGCTCTCGGCAGACTCTTATCAACCTCACTCGTACTTGAGGACTTATCATATGGCTGCTGAAAAATTTCGATTAGTGACTCGCAGTGATTTTGACGGACTTGTCTGTGCGGTTCTGCTTAAAGAAGTCGGTATCATTGAAGACATCAAGTTTGTGCACCCCAAAGATATGCAGGATGGAAAAATTGCGATATCCGCTAACGACATCACCACAAATCTTCCCTTTGTCGAGGGCGTACACCTCGCGTTTGATCATCACTTGAGTGAGACCATTCGGAATAAGGGTGAGAGAAGTGATCATATCATCGATCCAGATGCCCCTTCGGCTGCGCGAGTCGTGTATCGGTATTACGGAGGCGAAAAGACCTTTCCGGCTGCCTGGAATGAAATGATGGATGCGGTCGATAAAGGCGATTCGGCCCAATATAATATCAACGAAATTCTCAAGCCTCGCGGCTGGTCCTTGATGAATTTCATCATGGATGCACGTACCGGGCTTGGACGTTTTCGTGAATTTCGTATTTCCAACTACGATCTCATGATGGAACTCATCGAAAAATGCAAAACTCTCAGCATCGATGAAATTATTGACCTGCCAGACGTTCAAGAACGAGTGAAACTCTTCCAGGAACATGCCGACTTAGCCAAACAACAAATTCAACGATGCTCGAACGTCTACGATAACTTGGTGGTATTGGATCTGCGCGAAGAAGAAACTATCTATGCAGTCAACCGCTTTATGCTCTATGCCTTGTATCCAGACGCCAACATTTCCATCCATGTGCTGTGGGGATTGAAACAACAAAATACCGTGTTCGCAATCGGCAAATCGATTCTCAATCGGAGTTCAACAATCAATGTCGGTGAGCTCTGCCTCAGTTATGGCGGTGGAGGCCACGAAAAGGCCGGGACATGTCAGGTAGGGAATGAGACAGCCCCTGAAAAACTCAATGAAATTATAGAGAAAATTCGGGTACCTGAGCTAGCAACTGTCTCAGCAAGATAGCCATATTTCCTCCGCTCGTATTGCAGGCAGAGGAAACCACGATCAAGTGCTGGGCACTGGTATTGAATCGTTCCATTTCGACCCAGAAACAAAATCCCTAGACACAGAGAATCAGGAAATGTAATCCGCGTCTGACCACACATTAATTAACCTTCCCGTCACCTCCAACCCTCAACACTCACAACAACAGACTTCCCCCCTAATCTTCTGATTGAAGATAAGAAATCATGCGGCCAGGACAAAAATTAGAAGCCGGTCATACCCACCACCTGCAGATTGGCCACCCGGGCTGACGCTCAAAATTATGGGCGAACTTTTCCTGAGCCCCGCGAGTTAGGCCGTCCCTCCGTGCCCTGCATCAGCACGATTTAATGTAGGAAGTCTGGGAAGAAATGATGTTGGATCATTTTCACGAAAGAAAAGGACCCCGGCTGCCGGGCCGAACTCTGGCAAAAAACTTCAATTAGGATTCCTCCTAACTATTCAAAGAAACGACAGAAAAGGCGTAAAACTACTTAACAAGGCCCGCTGATAAGGATTCAATTTTCTTAGTACTGCCTTCTTTCTTCATTCTAAACGCTTAGGATTAGCAAGCTGGTAATCAGCAATAAACTGAATCAACATACTCTCTAATTCGACCCTTACCCCCTCAAATGTCCGATCCTCTTTAATTTGTGGGAACAAATGATGTTGTCCCCAAATTTGGGAATAGACTGGACGGGTTGGATCCCGTGATGGATACATATGCTCCCATAATTCAATTTTAGCATCATAAAGCCACTTCCCTTGGCAATTCCCTCCCAAAAGCACCTCTGCTGATGAACTGCCCTCCTGTAGGTTAATTGTTGTGATGGTGACCTCTAAACTGGCCTCGCCCACAGGTACCTGATGCTTACTAGGTGCAGGGTTCAACCCAGCGTTAATAAAAATTCGGTGCGCCTCCTCTCCTAAATTATCAGTCCACCCCTGCTCCCGATCTCCAGACCACTTAATACTGACATGGACTTTTTCAATTTCCAGATTGATTAGCGAATTAACGTTGGCAAGAGCTAATCCCCAAAAAATGCTTTCTGCCCCCAAAAACCCCACACAAAAACAAAGCGAAAAGACTATTCGTTTCATAAAATATCTCATGATGATCACCTTGCTCTAGATTCTAGAGGGAAAAATTGGTCAGTCTTATTATTTCAATATTGAAGAGATTAGCTTCCCCCCCCAATACTGGTTGAAATCAATTAAAGTTGGGAATCTTCTTGGGGAGTGAGGTCAGGCTTGCGCTTTTCGAAGGCAAAGAGGAGGAGGAGAGATACGACACCGACACTAATGGCCGAGTCGGCCACATTGAAGGCTGGCCAATGATAACCATTAACATAGACGTCTAAGAAATCTATGACTTCACCATATTGCAATCGATCAATAAAATTCCCAATAGCCCCACCAAAAATTGAGGCAATGGTGAGTTGCCCCCACCAATCCCCTGGCTCGAGTCGTAGGAAAATGGTGATGAGCAGCCCCATGGCCAAAACTGACGTGAGGAAGAAGAACACAAGTCGAAACCCACTACTCATGGTGCCCATAATCCCAAACGCTGCACCAGGATTTCGAATATAGGTGAGACTGAAATACCCAGGGATAACTGTGATCGATTGGTGCAACTGCATCGAACCATCAATATAGATTTTCGTGATTTGATCGACCACGACAATCGTCAGAACCACAAATGCTAGCACTGCATATCGACCAGCCATAGAATTCACGCCACCGCTTCCACGCAACGTCCACAAAGACTGGGATGCTCCGCCTGCGACCCCACATCGCTTCGGATATTCCAACACCGATCACATTTCGCACCTTCAGCCTTCACAATATTAATACTCAAACCAAGACTTATGTCTACCAATTCCTGGTCATTCTCTACAATTTTGGCAATTGGCTCAACGGCCACGCAGGAGACAATAAAGAGCGCAGGCAGTTCTTCTAGATATCGTGTGAGTAAGCCATAGTGTGGCTCAATTGCCTGCAACACGACTTTGCCCTCTAACGACGAACCAATGACTTTATCGCGTCGCGTCTTCTCCAATGCTCCCTGAACAACTTTTCGAACCTGAAATAGATACTCCCACGTGGTATGCAATTCAGGGTTGGCAAACACGGTCGGTGCGACAGGGAATTCTGCCAGATGGACGCTGGGTAACTTTGCCCCCTTCTCCTTCGAATCTGGCAACACCTGCCAAATCTCTTCAGCTGTAAAACTGAGGATCGGAGCCATCAGCTTCGCGAGAGCGGTGACTATCTCCAACAAGACGGTCTGAGAACCACGCCGCAGGCGCGAGTCCGTGGGAAAGGTATAGAGACGATCTTTAAGGATATCCAAATAGGTCGAACTCATATCTGTCGAACAGAAGTAATCGATCTCATGCACCACTTGTCGGAATTGGAATTCGGCATACCCCTTTTTCACATTGTCGATCAGTTGGGCTAAACGCCACAGCGCCCATTGGTCCAACTCGGGCAATTCGGCATGAGGCACAGAATGAACAGCTGCATCAAAATCAAACAAATTACTCAGGAGGAATCGACTGGTATTACGCACTTTGCGATAGGCGTCCATTAACTGCTTCACAATGTCTTTGGAGATACGAAGATCTTCCTGGTAGTCCTGCGAAGCAACCCATAAACGCAAAATGTCCGCGCCGGATTCTTTGATAATTTCTTGTGGCGAAATCACATTCCCAGCCGTCTTCGACATCTTCTTACCTTCGCCATCCAACACAAACCCATGCGTCAGCACGGCTCGATAGGGCGCCTGTTCATCCGTGGTCACTGAGGTTAAGAGTGAACTGTGAAACCATCCCCGATGCTGATCGGAACCCTCGAGATAGAGATCTGCCGGATACCACGCTTTACCTTGAGGCCTCAACACCGCTGCATGACTCACGCCTGACTCAAACCACACATCTAAAATATCATGTTCTTTCTTAAACGATCCGTGTCCACACTGCGGACAGGTGGTTCCAGCTGGCAGCAATTCTTTCTCAGAACGACTAAACCAAATATCAGCGCCCCCACCTTTCTCCATGAGCACTCCAATGTGCTCGATGACTTTGGCATCGGCCAACGGAGCATGACAGCCTTCGCACGAAAACGCCGGTATAGGCGTGCCCCACATGCGTTGACGTGACAAACACCAATCTGGACGATTCAATATCATGCCATGAATACGATCGCGACCCCGCTCCGGAAACCATTTCACCTGGTCTATTTCCTTGAGGGCTTTCTGCCGGAGATTGGCTTCCTCCATAGAGACAAACCATTGGTGGGTCGCTCGAAAAATTACCGGCTTTTTGCAGCGCCAGCAATGCGGGTAGGAATGCTCAAGTTTCTTTTCACCAACTAATAGCGTCTTGGCTTTCAAGAGATCAACGATCCCAGCATTGGCTTCCAAAACAGGTTGGCCCGCACATTCAGGAAATTCATCCGTAAATCGTCCCGCATTATTGACCGGCACTAGGATATCTAACGGTTGTTGATTGGGTAGTCGGTCCAGCAACGGCTGCTTGTTATATTTCAACACTAACAAATAGTCATCCATGCCATGCCCAGGAGCAATGTGGACACAGCCAGTCCCCTGCTCCAGCGTGACAAAGTCTCCATTGAGGATAGGAACTTCTTTTTTGGCAAATGGAGGATGACAGGTCCACCCTTCTAGATCTTTTCCCTTTTTCTTGCCAAGCACTTCAAATTTCTCAATTTTGCAGGCCTTCGCAAACGCCTCTTCTAGCCCCACGGCAATAATAAACGCTTCATCCTCGACTTGAAGCACTGCATAGTCAAAATCTGGATGCAGGCAAATGGCTTGATTCGCTGGAAGCGTCCATGGAGTCGTCGTCCAGATCACAGCGGAAACCGCTCGCAGTCCCTTTACCGTTGGAAGATTCAAACGTTGCTCTGAACTCATTTCAGCTGGCGATGCGGCAAACGGAAATTTCACATACACCGACGGAGAGAGATGATCCTCATATTCCACTTCAGCTTCAGCTAACGCCGTTTGATCGACCGTACACCACAAGACCGGCTTCAGCCCCTTATAGACTCGCCCTTTTTCGACAAATTTTCCGAACTCACGAACAATGGCCGCCTCATAGGCATGATCCATGGTCAGATAGGGATGATCCCAATCGCCAAAAATAGCCAACCGACGAAACTCGTCTCTTTGAATCCCTACAAACTTCTGTGCATATTCTCGACAGATCTTTCGTAGTTCTACCGCGCTCAAATCTTTTTTCTTGGAGCCAAGCTGCTTGGACACTTGGTGCTCAATCGGAAGCCCATGACAATCCCATCCTGGGATGTAGGGCACACGAAAACCTTCCATCGTTTTCGATTTAATAATGATGTCCTTTAAAATTTTATTCAGCCCATGCCCAATATGAATATGCCCATTAGCATAGGGAGGACCATCATGAAGGATATACAACGGACGATCTTTGCGAGACTCTTGGATACGCTCGTACATCCGCTCCTGCTCCCACCACGCTAAACGCTCTGGTTCCTTTTGAGGCAAATTGGCCTTCATAGGGAACTCGGTCTTGGGAAGATTCAATGTTGTTTTATAGTCCATAGCGAAACACTCGAGAAAGCGTGAAAAAAAGCAAAGGCATTCTAGCCGTGGCCTAGAAACCCGTCAAACAATTGTGATGGGCCTGTTGAAAAAAGCCACCAGCCTTCGCCAAGGCTACGGCTGACAGGCTCGCGGTTCCATGCCTGCCGAAGCGGCTTCGCGCAGGCAGGTCGCCCTTTTTCCGTGCTCACGTACAGAAGGTACGCTCCGCGCGAAAAAAAGACTGCGGCCTTGCTGGACGAACTTTTTTGAACAGGCCAGAAACCCTTGGCAATGAAAGCCGTCTTGGGTCAATGTGCCTTTGGAGCTCAGTATTATTCAACACTCCCTTGATGGTTAACCCACATCATCACAGAGAGGGGAGATCAAAAGATGTCTCTAGATGAATGTCCAAATTATGAGGAAAGGGAAACGAATAAAAGGAAGGCGCTTAACTTTGAGCCATCATCCGCTCCAAGGCAATCTTGGCCAGAATTTTTTCATCACCTGGAACCGAAATTTGATTCACCACATGGCCCTTGACTAGATTTTCCATAGCCCAACACATATGGGGGCCATCAATCCGATACATCGTGGAGCATCGACAGACCATGGGCGACAGAAAAAAGACTTTCTTGTCGGTCTGTTCCGCCTTGAGCCGATTCACCAAATTCAATTCGGTCCCCACCACCCAAGCCGTTCCAGCTGGTGCTTTGGAAACGGTTTGAATAATAAATTCCGTAGACCCCACGTGGTCCGCTTTATTCACCACATTTTCATGGCATTCTGGATGCACGATGACCTGGATTTCTGGATACTGTTTCCTAAAATAGTCTACATGTGCAGGCTGAAACATTTGGTGGACACTACAATGGCCCTTCCAAAGAATAAGTTTCGCCTGACGAATAGCCGCCTCCGTATTTCCCCCATTATCCTTAAAGGGGTCCCAGACAATCATGTCCTCTTGAGGAAAGCCCATTTTATTCGCGACGTTTCGCCCCAGATGTTCATCTGGGAAAAAGAGAATTTTCTCTCTTCGCGACCAAGCCCAGTTCATGACGGCTTTAGCATTAGAGGAGGTGCAAGTAATCCCGCCGTGCTCCCCACAGAACGCTTTCAAGTCCGCAGCCGAATTCACATACACCACAGGAGTCACGACGTCTTCAACTGAGACAATTCGGGACAAGGAATCCCAACATTCATCAACCTGTTCAATCGCGGCCATATCGGCCATCGAGCACCCAGCGGCTAAGTCCGGCAAAATGACCGTCTGATTCGACCGACTGAGAATATCCGCCGTCTCTGCCATAAAATGCACACCGCAGAACAC